>NZ_MUFG01000002.1:0-211303 GCF_001996065.1 Salinivibrio sp. MA351
TACATTTATAATGCATTGATTATATTGTATTTATAGTTTCTTGTACTGAGAAAGCGTGAATGCATGATGACAAAACGTGCATGCCATTGCGGTGCTCGAGGCGATAAGCTGGTTATCTATCCAGTATTTCTCCACGCTACCGCCCGCCGGTTTGCGGCATCCAACAGGCCTTAAAAATGTCGATTGTGGCAGTAGCCTATCAAATACCTTGTTAGCTTTTCATGTCCTAATGTCCAAAATGTTAGCGAGCGCTTATTCTGTGGGTCTGGTAAGGGGACGTTGGCTTGAGTCTAGGGGCTTGTATAGGGGCGCCTTAAAAATCAGTCGATGGGGCTTTTTGTTGTTTACGTTGAAAAAATCAGCCAAGCGGTCTTTTTTTACCCAACTTTTCTGTGTATTTCACTAAATTTGTCCAACAAAATGTGATTAAGGTTGGTATAATTTTCACCACATTAACCCTCTGCACGCGCTGTCGGACATTTGTGCTGTGAATATAGACGTCAATAACCTCCTGCTTCAAAACGATATTTTACTCCTTTTTGTGGTGCTCGCGCTCGGCCTGGCCGTCGGAAAGATCAAAATTGGTAGTGTGCAACTCGGTGGATCCATCGGCGTGTTGTTCACCGCAATCATTTTTGGTAATGCCGGGTTTACCTTTTCGCCCGACGCACTCAGCATCGGCTTTATGTTGTTTATCTACTGTGTCGGTATCGAGGCAGGGCCGAACTTTTTTGGCGTGTTTTTCCGTGACGGAAAATCTTACCTATTGCTCGCGCTCACCGTGTTGTTAAGCGCCATTGGGTTGACGTTGTTTTTTCAAGATCAGTTGGGGCTGGATACCAGCATTGCCACTGGCATGATGGCAGGCGCACTCACCGCTACTCCGGTGCTCGTGGGCGCGAAAGATGCGCTTAACTCTGGCTTAACCGGCACCGATGGCGAGCAGCTGGGGATGATGATCGATAACCTCAGTGTCGGCTATGCCATGGCCTACCTTACCGGTTTGGTGAGTTTGATTGTGCTTGCCAAGTTAATGCCTAAGCTGCAACGCCATAACCTGGAGCACTCTGCTCAGCAAATTGCGATTGAGCGCGGGTTAGGCAGTGAGTCACAGCGTAAAGTGTATTTGCCTATTATTCGCGCCTATCGGGTTGGCCCAGAGCTGATTGATTGGATTGATGGCCGCAATCTGCGTGAGCTGGGTATTTATCGCCAAACGGGCTGTTATATCGAGCGGATTCGCCGTAATGGCATTTTGGCTAACCCCGATGGTGATGCCATTTTGCAGCAAGGGGACGAGATTGCCTTAGTAGGCTACCCAGACAGCCATGCGCGCCTCGACCCCAGTTTTAGAAACGGCAAAGAAGTGTTTGATCGTGACTTGCTTGATTTGCGCATCGTCGAAGAAGAAATCGTGGTGAAAAACGACAGTGTGGCGCAAAAGAAGCTGTCCGATCTTAGCTTGTCGGAATATGGCTGCTTTTTAAACCGCGTGGTACGCGCGCAAGTCGAGATGCCGATGGACCAAGGCATTATTCTGAATAAAGGCGATGTGTTGCAAATCAGTGGCGAGAAAAGCCGCGTCAAAGGGCTGGCGGATCGGATTGGTTTTATCTCGATTCATAGCCAGATGTCGGATTTGCTCGCGTTTTGTTGCTTCTTTATTCTGGGGCTTGGGTTGGGGATGATCACCCTCACCTTTGGCCAAGTGACCTTTGGGCTGGGTAATGCCGCCGGCTTGCTGCTGGCAGGGATTAGTCTTGGCTTTTTACGCGCCAACCACCCTACCTTCGGCTATGTGCCACAAGGGGCGCTGAATATGGTCAAAGATTTGGGCTTGATGACCTTTATGGCCGGGATTGGTCTGAGTGCCGGTAGCCGACTATTTGACTACATCGCGGATATGGGCTTTTCGGTGATTTTGGCCAGCATTGTGATTAGCGTGATCCCCGTGATTATTGCTTATCTGGTAGGGGCCTATGTGCTTAAAATGAACCGCGCCTTATTGTTTGGTGCGATTATTGGCGCACGCACCTGTGCCCCGGCGATGGATATGATCAATGAGCACGCGCGCAGTACCATTCCAGCACTGGGCTACGCGGGCACCYATGCGATTGCCAATGTGATCCTGACACTCGCCGGCACCTTAATGATTATTTTGGTGTAAGCCGTCGAAGAGAACGACGTCACGTCAGGCACAATTCAGCCAACAAAACTTATAATCAATGCGTCCAACCATGGGCGCTTTTTTGTTTTAAAGAGGCTTTTATGCAGGTATTGATTATTGAAGATGATTCGATTTTAAGTCATCACCTAAACACTGAGCTCACCGAGCTTGGGCACCATGTTCGCTGTGCCAAGACGGCGAGCGAAGGGCTGTATTTTGCCGATCAATACCCTAACGATATTGCCGTTGTTGATTTGGGCCTACCCGATCAAGATGGGATCAGCTTGATTCGGGATATTCGCGCCAAAGGCTTGCGCCTGCCTATTTTGGTGTTGACCGCACGGGCGAACTGGCAAGACAAAGTCACGGGTCTAGATGCTGGCGCTGATGATTACTTGGTTAAGCCGTTTCAAAAGCCGGAGCTGGTTGCCCGCCTCAATGCCTTGGTGCRCCGAAGTGCTGGCTTTGTCAAACCCACGATTACCGCCGGTGATATTGAGCTCGATTTGTTAGCCAAAGCGGTGACGGTGAACGGCCAGCCACTTGAGTTAACCGCGTTTGAGTATGATTTGTTTGAGTATTTGATGCGTCATAGCCGTGAGGTGATTTCCAAGCAGCGCTTGCTCGATGTGCTTTATCACGATCAAGATGGCGATCCGAACACCATTGAGGTGATGATCAGTCGCCTGCGCAAAAAGCTGCTCCAAAGCGGCCATAGCAACCCGATCTCGACCGTGCGAGGTCAAGGGTATCTTTTTGAAATTCAAGCTGAGTGAATCATGAAACTAGGCCAATTTACCTTGTGTCGTTGTCGACCAAGATTACGCACCCGAGTGCTTGCGACGTCTATCGGTATCATACTGGTTTTTTCTATCGCCCTAGCCGCTTTAATTAATAAGCTCTATCAACAAAGCTCGATGGCCGCTTATTCTCGCGATCTGGCCTCACAAGTTCCCATGGTCATGGCGCAACTGAGTAAAGATGGATTGATTCGCGCCGATGAGCTCACGGCGTGGATCCAATCGCTGGATCCCTCTAGCAGCGACTATATGTCCGTTCTTTGTACGCGAGATAAACATACGCTTTGGACCTCCCGCGATGTTCGCGCCTTTGATATCGACGATATTTGCGCGCTGTTGCCTGATCTGACCAAAAAACCGCAGTACCTGTCTATTGCGGGCTTTAACGTGGTTGCTCAACGGCTGTCTTCCGATAAGCAACCTGGCGACAGTGATAACCGGCTGTTTGTGCTGCGCAACGTGGATATGCAAAAACAACAGTTAGCTGATTTAGAGACAGAGACCTGGTTTTATATCAGTTTGCTGTTTCTTTCGGCCTCTGCCATGGTAATCGCCGCCTGCCATTGGAGTTTTTCTCCGCTACGCCGATTGGCACGAGAGCTGATTGCGATTACCGAATCACGGCAAAAAACCTTGGACGATGATTATCCTGATGAGCTGCAAGATGTTACCCAAGCGCTTAACCGGATGATCACCCAACGCGAGAAGCAAAAAACGCGCTATCGTCACGCGATGGATGATTTGGCTCACAGTTTAAAAACGCGCTTGTCGGCCACCAACGCCTTGTTAGACGACAATCGCTTATCGCGTGAAGCACTGAACAAACGGATCCTAGAGCAAGTCAGCCAAATGGATGACATGGTGCAGTATCAACTAAAACGCGCGTTGGTGGGGCAATGTGGGTTAAAACGCGAAGATAGCCCACTGTCTGCGCCTATCGATAGCTTGGCCGGGATGTTAGATAAAGCGTATCGCGATAAACCGGTTAAAGTGATCCGCGCATTTGATCAACACGCGTCTTTGCCGATACACCACAGTGATTTGATGGAGTTACTCGGTAACTTGTTAGAAAACGCCTATCGATTCAGCCTTGAGCAAGTGAAAGTGCGCGTAGAGGATCAAGGTGAGGTGTTTCAGCTTATCATTGAAGATGACGGCCCTGGGGTGCCGGAGTGCTATCGAGAGAGCATATTTCAACGCGGCGTGCGCGCCGATCAACTGAACCCGGGCACGGGAATTGGCTTGGCCGTGTGCGATGAAATTATCGCTAGTTACGATGGTAATATCCACGTCACGGACTCGGTATTACAAGGCGCGGCATTTGTGTTGACTATTCCTAAGCGCTAAACGACAAAACGCAGCCTTAACGGGGCTGCGTTTTTTGTTGCGCGCTATCGCGCGTTTTTGTCGCTGGTGCGTTGGCGATATGGGTCGTTAGGGCTTAGTCGCCATCAGGATCGGCCAGCAAATCGTCTTTGGCTGCCATCATATATTGATACATCGACCAGTACGTTAGGCCTGCTGCGACATACAAAGCAATATACCCTAACCACTCAATCCAAGGGGCGCCATGCCACAACAGCATGGTCAGTGCGAACATTTGCGAGCCGGTTTTAAATTTACCTACCCAAGACACCGCGACACTGGCACGTTTGCCGATTTCGGCCATCCATTCTCGCAATGCAGAAATAATCACTTCGCGCGCAATCATGGTGGCAGCGGGAATCGTGACCCAAATAGACGCATAGTGCTCGACAATCAACACCATGGCAATCGCCACCATCACTTTATCGGCAACGGGATCGAGAAATGCGCCAAATCGAGTCGATTGTTTTAAACGGCGTGCTAAATAGCCATCTAACCAATCCGTCGCCCCCGCAATGATAAAAATCAGTGCCGCCACAAACGGCGCCCACGCGTAGGGAAGATAATAAGCAACAACAAAGACCGGGATCAGCGCAATGCGCAAAAAGGTCAGAATGGTAGGTATATTTAGACGCATGCTCAGCTTTTTATTTTAGGAGTAACTAGGTTATGGTGCCCCATTGCCGCTAACCTTGCAATGAGGAATGAATTTTCTCTGCCAATGTTGCACTGATGCCTGGCACTTTGGCGATTTCTTCGACACTGGCGTTTTTCAGCTCTTGGAGCCCGCCGAGGTATTTGAGTAGTGCTTGGCGGCGTTTCGGGCCAATCCCGTCGATTTGTGTAAGTACACTCTGTTTGCGTGCTTTGCCTCGCGCGGCGCGGTGTCCGGCAATCGCATGGTCGTGGCTTTCGTCACGAATATGTTGAATCAGGTGCAAGGCTGGCGAGTCGGACGGCAGCGAAAATTCTTCGCCTGAGATCTTAATTAAGGTTTCTAGCCCAGGTCGACGGCTGGTGCCTTTTGCCACACCTAATATCAGCGGGTTAATCGGCCAGTCAGCGATTAGGGGTTCAAGCACTTCCCAGGCGCGGTTAAGCTGCCCTTTGCCGCCGTCAATCACGATAATGTCGGGGATTTTTTCCGGCTCAACTTGCTTACTATACCGACGCGTCAGCACTTGCGCCATCGCCGCATAATCATCACCGCCGGTGATCCCTTCAATATTATAACGGCGGTACTCTTTTTTCAGCGGGCCATCTTGATTGAACACCACACAAGAGGCGACCGTTTTTTCTCCCATGGTGTGGCTAATATCAAAACACTCCATCCGTTTAACCGGCTCCAAGCCCAAGGTTTGTTGTAGCGCCTGATAACGGTGTTGGATGGTCATCCGATGATTGATTTTACTGGTCAAGGCGGTGCGCGCATTGGTGTTGGCCAACTTTAAGAATCGCGCTCTAGCGCCCCTTGGTCGACTTTGTAGCTGGACGTTGCGCCCGGCGATTTCACTCAGGGTCGTCGATAGCCAGCCAAGATCATCGCCAATATCGTCTGAAATCAGAATATGGCTTGGAATGGTGCGCCCTTCTGCTTGCGCCAAATAAAACTGGCTGACAAAGCTTGAAACCACTTCACCTGGCTCGGTCTCGGCAGGCATCTTGGGGAAATGGCTGCGGCTGCCCAGCACTTTGCCTTGGCGCAAAAAGAGCACATGGATACAGGCGACACCATTTTCGACCGCAAAGCCAATTACATCCAGATCATCGTCACTGTCTTGCGAGACAAATTGCTGCTCTTGCACGCGCCGCAACGCTTGAATTTGATCGCGGTACTCGGCGGCCTTTTCAAACTGCAGCTGTTGGCTGGCAGTTTCCATCTTGGCGACCAAGCTGTCGATCACTTCGCGATCTTTGCCTTGTAAAAACATGCGGGCAAAATTAACTTGCTCGGCATACTCTTCATCACTGATCAGCCCAGACACACACGGCCCGGCACAGCGGCCAATTTGATACATTAAACACGGACGGCTGCGGTTGGCATACACCGAGTCTTCACACTGGCGAACAGGAAAGATTTTCTGCAATAAGTGCAGGCTTTTACGCACCGCGTTGGCATCGGGAAACGGGCCAAAATATTCGCCCTTTTTCTTTTTCGCGCCACGATGGATCGCCAGCCGTGGGTGCTCATGGCCACTGAGGTAAATGTACGGGTAGGTTTTATCATCACGCAGCAAGACGTTGTATTTTGGACGATGCTGCTTGATCAGGTTGTGCTCAAGAATTAACGCTTCGGTTTCAGTGTGGGTGACGGTGACTTCCACATCAGCAATGTGACGGACGAGTGCTTTAGTTTTCTCACTCGACACCTGAAGCCGGAAGTAACTGGCTAATCGCTTGCTGAGATCTTTCGCTTTACCCACATAAATGATCTCACCGGTGGCGTTCATCATTCGATAAACGCCTGGCTGGTGAGGCACGGTTTTAAGAAAACTCTTGGCATCAAAGGTGTTTGGCACTGCGCGATCTCGTACTGCTTAACTTCGCTTTAAAGGCTTTCGGTATCTAACATGCCGTGACGAATAGCAAGGTGGGTTAGCTCCACATCACCATTGATATCTAGCTTGCTAAATAAGCGATAGCGATAACTGTTCACCGTCTTTGGGCTGAGGTTTAACTGCTCTGAAATATCGGTCACTTTTTGCCCTTTGGTGATCATTAACATGATCTGCAGTTCGCGCTCTGACAGCTCTTTGAAAGGATTATCAGAAGAGGTAGAAAACTGACTCAGCGCCATTTGCTGGGCAATATCAGGTGAAATGTAGCGTTGGCCACTGTTCACCATGCGGATCGCATTCACTACTTCATCAGCCCCTGCGCCCTTGGTGAGATACCCTGCCGCACCGGCTTGCATCACCTTGGTTGGGAACGGATTTTCAGTGTGAATTGTGAGCACAATAATTTTGGCGTCTGGCGAGTAGCGAAGCAACTTACGTGTGGCCTCTAACCCGCCGATACCTGGCATATTCATGTCCATCAGGACAATATCGGCGTGATTTTGCCGGCACCACTTGAGTGCGGCTTCACCGCTGTCGGCTTCCCCTACCACTTTTATGCCACGAACGTCTTCTAAAAGACGTCGAATCCCTGTGCGAACCAGCTCGTGATCATCTACAAGAAAAACATTGATCAAACTTGTATCTCCACTTGGTTTGGTTCGCCAACATGCTGCGTGAACGCAACGGTTGGACTTGTCTTACGCATCTCTTAAGTTTTACCACGGATGAAAAGGCAACAACAGAGCAGATGTGCCGAATCACAAATATTCATACATTAAGCTGATAAAAAACAACCCAAGTGACGAGATCGTCGCCAATACGGCGACAATCTCACCAGTCTCGCGGCTATAACCCAGGTAGCGTGTTGATGATGTGTCAGTAATTTTCCACACCAGATTGACACGCTTTCCGTGTATCGTTATGCCAGCACATGGTTACAGCGCCAAACATAGGTACTTCATTTCGAGGTATTCATCCAAGCCCCATTGCGATCCTTCGCGTCCTAACCCAGATTGTTTGACCCCTCCGAACGGTGCTACCGCCGTTGAGATCAAACCGGTATTAATCCCCACCATGCCATATTCCAGCGCTTCGGCAACGCGGTGTACACGGCTGATGTCACGGGCATAAAAATACGACGCTAAGCCAAATTCCGTGTCGTTGGCCATGGCGATGGCTTCCGCTTCATCGTCGAAAGCGAACAGCGGTGCGACAGGACCAAAGGTCTCTTCTTTCGCAATCCGCATCGCCGAGGTCGCGTGTTTAATCACCGCCGGTTGGATGAAATTGTCGCCTAAATCGGGGCAGTCACCCCCCAATAAAATCTCACCACCGTGTTGCTGGGCATCGTCCAAGTGCGCTTTCACTTTGTCGATGGCGCCACGATTAATCAACGGACCAATGTCAACGTTGCTGTCAGTACCCTGCCCAACGCGTAATTGGCTCACTGCCTGGGTGAATTTTTCAGCAAATGTGTCATAAATACGCGATTGCACGTAAATACGATTCACGCACACGCATGTTTGTCCCGCGTTACGGAATTTAGCGGCAATCGCCCCTTCTACGGCGGCATTAATATCGGCGTCATCAAAGACGATGAATGGAGCGTTACCGCCAAGCTCCAACGACAGCTTTTTAATGCTTGGTGCACATTTTTCCATTAGCTGCGCGCCAATGTCGGTCGAGCCGGTAAAGGAGAGTTTACGCACACGTTCATCGGCACATAAGGTATCTGCAATCGGACCCGCCGTCCCGGTGATAATGCTTAGCACGCCAGCAGGTACGCCGGCACGCTGCGCTAATTCACCCAACGCCAACGCTGATAAAGGGGTGTCGCTGGCCGGTTTGACCACCATGGTACAACCGGCAGCAAGCGCGGCCGCTGCTTTACGGGTGATCATGGCGGCGGGGAAATTCCAAGGCGTGATGGCTGCTGTCACACCTATGGGCTGCTTGATCACGGAGATGCGTTTATCGGCCTGCTCAGCAGGAATAGTTGCGCCATTCACACGTTTGGCTTCTTCAGCAAACCATTGCAAAAACGACGCGGCGTATTGGATCTCACCGGCAGATTCTTTCAGCGGTTTGCCCTGCTCGGCGGTCATGATCGCGGCTAAGTCCTCGGTATGCTCGAGCATGAGCTCATACCAGCGATAGAGGATCTCAGCTCGAGCTTTGGCGGTAAGTGCTCGCCACTCGGGCAAGGCGGCGTCGGCAGCATCAATCGCGCGACGTGTTTCCTCCGCCCCCATATTGGGCACCATTGCCAAGCACTCACCGTTAGCAGGGTTCGTGACTGAACGTGTGGTTTGATGATTGGCATCAACCCATTGGCCATTGATTAAGGCTTGAGATTTGAGTAGTGCCTGATCGTGAAGCTGCATAATGGCTCCTTTTTTGTGTCAAAAGGCTGGAGAGTTCGCTTGAATCTTGATAGCACCTTGCCAGCTCACCTTTGGCACGGCAAGATAATCACTGAGATTAATCAGCATAAGCCTGTAAACGCCCAATGTCTGCTCAAATAGGCAACAGACGAAGCGAAAATAATAATAAGGCTTATCCTTCCGGCGCAAACACAGCTGGCCCTTCAACAGAAAAAGGATGCTCTATGCGTATTTTTAGTCAGTTCGATAGCGGGAATATTCGCGTTCTGAATGATAGCGACATCAATAATATCCAGCTTGCCATTCATCATGACAATCAATCTGAATATTATCAGTGGTTCCATTTTCGCTTAGAAGCGGACGTGGATCAGGCTCATACACTCCACATTCAACAGCTCGCTGGGTCGGCCTATCCTGAAGGCTGGAAAGATTACCAAGCCGTTGCCTCATATGACCGCGATACCTGGTTCCGCGTGCCAACCGAGTTTGATGGCGACACCTTGACGATTAAGGTCACGCCGCAACATGGTTCGATGTACTTTGCCTACTTCGCGCCTTATAGCTATGAACGCCATTTGGATCTCATTCACCAGGCGCAGACCTATCCACAGTGCCAGCTCGAAACGCTAGGACAAACCTTGGATGGTCGTGATATTAGTTTGTTGAAAATCCGCGCGGATTTAAGCGAGTCTACTCAACCGAAAACGCCCATTTGGCTAATTGCGCGCCAGCATCCCGGCGAAAGCATGGCCGAGTGGTTTATGGAAGGTTTACTCGACCGATTGCTTGACGACACCGATACCACTTCACAGGCATTACTAGAAAAAGCTGATTTTTATGTGGTGCCGAATATGAATCCCGACGGCAGTGTGCGCGGCCACCTACGCACTAATGCGGTGGGCGCAAACTTGAACCGCGAGTGGCAGTCGCCCACCCTTGAACGCAGTCCCGAGGTGTATCATGTTCGTGCCCGTATGGAGCAAACTGGGGTAAAAATGTGTTTGGATATCCACGGTGACGAGGCGATTCCTTATAACTTTTTCGCCGGCTGTGAGGGCATCCCCTCTTATGATGCGCGCATGGCAGACTTGGAAGACAGATTTAAGCGTACGCTGCTTACCGTGACGCCGGAGTTTCAAGACGAGCACGGCTATGAAAAAGATGCACCAGGCAAAGCGAACTTAACCGTTGGCTCAAATTGGATTGGTGAGCGCTTTAAGTGTTTGTCGTACACGGTCGAAATGCCGTTTAAAGATCATAACAATCATCCCGATCCTGACTTTGGCTGGTCACCCGCGCGCAGCCAAGCATTTGGCCGAGACATGCTCAGCGCAATCCTTGGCGTGGTTGATGGCCTTTAACAAGGCTAGCTAGCAAGCGGTAAGGCAAAAGAAAACGAGCCGGTGACACTGTCATCGGCTTTTTCTATTTAAGTGATTGATTATTTCGACTTGGGCTATCACACAAAGGCGCTTACATTAGGGGTAAATCATTCAACGAGGACGCACAATGACAACTCTTACCTCGCGCTGCCCCCACTGCCAAGCAACCAACCGTATTCCTGAAGCGCGCATTAATGACGCACCTAACTGTGGTAAGTGTCAATCGGCACTGCTCGATGGCAAGCCTATCGAAGGCACTACAGATAACTTTGCCGCTTTATTAAATAGCGACAAGCCGGTTGTCGTCGATTTCTGGGCTACCTGGTGCGGCCCCTGTCAAAGCTTTGCACCCGCTTTTGAAGCAGTGGCAGAGCAGGAATCAGGTCGTGCCCGTTTTGTGAAAATTGATACCGAGGCCCAACAAGCCCTCGCGGCGCAATATCGCATTCGTAGCATTCCGACCCTGATGGTGTTTAAAAACGGCGAACGGGTTGATGTCTTAAATGGTGCTTTGCCACAAAATGCGTTCAGCGACTGGGTCAACCAGCACCTTAGCTAATCACGCGCTATCGGTTTATCGCCGTTTTTCCATCGTGTGATTCTGGCGCAGCGCTAGACTTTAAGCGCTGCGCTATACCTTGAGTGCTGCGCCTTGTTTTACCGCGCGGATCGCCACATTGGTATTGATGTCTTTCACCATGGCGAGCGTTTGCAGCTGACGCATAAAGGCTTCGTAGTGCGGCAGATCGCGACTGACTACTTCCAGTAAATAATCATACGTGCCCGATATCACATGGCCGTTAATCACTTCATCCATTCCCACTAGCGCATGCTCAAAGGTAACAATTGCCTCTTCTCGGTGGTTACTCAGGCTAACATTGACAAAAAATGTCATGTTTAGCCCAATCCGCTGACGGTTGAGTGTGACCTGGTATGAGGCAATGATCCCATCAGCCTCAAGCTTTTTAATCCGTCTTGCGCACGGCGAAAACGAGAGCCCAACCGCATCGGCTATCTCGGCAACAGTACGGCGCGCATCATCCTGCAATAACGCAAGAATCGCTTTGTCTTTATTGTCCAAACCGCCTCCTTGATGGTTTTTATTAATTTATAGCCATAAAAAGATGATAATCGCTAATCCTGGCTCAAATCATCCTTTATTTTGCCACCAATCTCTTCTTTGACGCTGTCACACTTAAATAACGAATCGACAAGGAAGTGATTAATGATGCCTGCACCTTCACAACGTTTATTGGGCATGCTTGCCATGGGCTTGACCGTGACCATCTGGGCAAGCTTATTTATTTCATTACGTCAGGCCAGCCAATCGGTATTGACCAGTGGCGATATTGCCTTATTGCGCTTCTTACCCGCCGCGTTGTTATTTGGTTGGTTGAGTCGTCATCGAGTACGCCATATTGTCACTACCCCCAAACGTTATCTGTTTGCGATTGCATTTGGCGCAGGGTTACCGTTTTATCTGCTGGCTGCCACGGGGATGCAGTTTGCGCCTGTGGCTGACGGAGCCTCATTAATACCTGGGATCTTACCGCTGTTTGTTTCCACCATTGCTTGGACTGTTTATGGCGAATCGCTCTCCATGGGACGACGATTAGGCATTAGTCTGATTGTGCTCGGTATTGGCGCATTTTTATGGCACTCCTTGTTCTTTTCACCTTGGCATGTCACCCAAGGCCATCTGATTTTGCTCGCAGCCAGTATCAGTTGGGCCTGGTTTACCATTGGCGTACGCGTGACAGGATTAAGTGCTGCGGAAGCCGGTGCGGTATTAGCGATATCGGCTGTATTATTGCTGCCGGTGGGCGCATTGAGTGGGCTTATTTCGTTTAACCTACTCCAAGCGCCATTCGATGAACTTGGTTATCACATTCTTGCTCAAGGCTTGGGCGTGGGGATTATTGCCAACTACAGCTACGCCTTTGCCATTCGCCGGTTAGGAGCTGAAATGAGTGCCGCGATGGGGGCATTTACGCCTGTGGTGGCCGCGTTAATGGCCATACCGGTTTTCGGTGAAACGGTTAGCATACTCACGCTGGCGGCGATGGCGTTGATCGTGCTTGGCGCTGTGTTAGCCAGTGATGTGATCAAATGGCGTCGTGCACAAACAAAAAGCGACCCGCAGGCCGCTTAAACATGTTATCTATCATTCGCCAGCATGATTTGATGCTGGCTGTGGTCGAGCATGAAAAAGCGCCCGTTATAAGTGATCACCACGACGCAAGGCATCAATGCGTTTTTCTAGCGGCGGGTGCGTCATAAACAACTCGCTCAGTGTTTTCTTGCCGTTGATACCGAACGCCATCATCGATCCTTCTAGCTTTGGCTCTTGGCTCACTTTTAAGCGCTCAAGTGCTGCAATCATTTTCTGCTTGCCCACCAGCTGCGCAGATCCGGCATCGGCACGGAATTCACGATGACGGCTAAACCACATGGTGAGGATGCTGGCCAGAATACCAAAGACGATTTCCAACACGGAAGAGATCAGGAAATACATCATCCAGTTGCCGCCGCCTTCGCCTTCTTCGTCACTATTCATGCCACTGACTGCCCCTGCGATCACACGTGAAATAAAGATCACGAAGGTGTTCACGACGCCTTGCATTAAGGTCATGGTGATCATGTCACCATTAGCGATGTGACTGATTTCATGGGCCAGTACCGCTTCGGCTTCATCGCGGGTCATGTTTTGCATTAACCCGGTCGAGACCGCCACGACAGAATCGTTACGCTTAGCACCGGTGGCAAAGGCGTTGATGTCGGGTGAGTTATAAATCGCGACCGTTGGCATGCCAATCCCAGCACGTTGTGCTTGTTGGCTCACGGTGTTCATTAGCCAGTGCTCGGTTTCGTTACGTGGATGCTCAATCACTTGCGCGCCGACAGAACGAAGCGCCATCGATTTAGACATCAGTAGCGAAATGATCGAACCACCAAAACCGAAGACGGCCGCCAGCACTAGCAGTCCGGACAAGCTCCCCGGCTGCATGCCAGTCACGGCATAAATAATATTTAGCACAATGCTAAATACAATCAGTACCGCAAAGTTGGTAGCAAGAAATAATCCTATGCGTTTCATTATGTCTCTCCGTCGCTTAAACCCAGTGTTCAGCGCTTGCTTGTTGTATTGGTAAAAATTGTATTGGTGAAAGCTGTATTGATGAAAATAGTATGGGCATTCAAGATAAAAACAATCCTTTGATGCATTTTGTTACCAATAAAGTGATGTCGTCATCAAGCTCCGACCAGTTAGTGTGGCACGTTATTCCCATCTAATCTAAACAAAATGTGACCTCTCGCCAAGCTATATATTTGTCTTATTTTTCATTGTTTTAAAAGTAAACAATACAGAAAAAGCCAATAAAAAAGACAAAAAGCCACGACTATAGACTTTGGTCGAGTTGTCTTCGCGCTCGAGTCAGGCTAATTTATACCCAGCTGTTTAAAACTACGACACTCACGAGGCTGTTTCGCAACGCGCAGACACCCTCATCAGACAGTATAAATCACAAACTGTTGCATACGTTATCCTTGCAACGCGTTATCAATGGAGTGAGACCATGGCAGAGCAAGAAAATTACCGCGTCGCGATCGACATCTTAACCTGTCATCTTGGCATGAGCTTCGATGAAGCCTGTTCAGAGCTTGGATTAGCGTCAGATGACGCGTCGGCGGCACGTCAAATGGCAGAGATACAGCAAAGCTTAATGGGCGTGCGAGGCGACCAAAAGTAACGGTCTATCTGCATCAGCTACTGAATAGACAAAGCCAGCATAGCGCTGGCTTTTTTGATCGCTACATTTCCATAAATTGTTTACAACCGCGAAACATCTAAGTGACTCGCGCATTGTGTTGGCGAAGCATCGGCAGCAAACGGCAAGTGCCCGAGACAAGGCGCATCTAAATGGGCGTTTAAATAGCGCACCATCTCGTCACTGTGCTGGGCCTTGGGATCAACCGTGTTTGCGACCCATCCGGCTAATTCAAGCCCGCGGGCACGAATGGCCTCTGCAGTGAGCAAAGCATGGTTTAAACAGCCAAGTTTAATCCCCACCACCATGATCACTGGCAGCTGATGGGTAACTACCCAATCGGCCAGCGTTTCCGTCTCACTCAGTGGCACTTGCCAGCCGCCGGCGCCTTCTACCAATACCGGGCGTGCCTGCTGTTTTAAATGTGCTAACCCATCGCTTAGCATCTGGGTATCAATGGGCGTATTGGCTAACGCGGCCGCCCAATGCGGCGAACATGGCGTTTCTAACAACACTGGGTTGATCGCGGCATACGGCAATGCGATCGCACTGGCGCGCTGCAAAGTGACAGCGTCACTATTTAGTTGGTGATCAGGCGCTAAATCAGCACCAGCGGCGACAGGCTTGTAGCCCACCGCTTGATAGCCTTGCGCGATAAAAGCGTGCAACAGCGCCGCCGTGGTATAGGTTTTCCCTACTTCGGTGTCGGTGCCGGTAATAAAGTAACTGTCATGCATGGTGGTTAATCACTATGTAGCCAATTTGATAGGTCGCCGGTAAGGTGTTGGCGGCGAGCGCAAAACGCTGATACGCCTTCTCCACCGCGCTAAACTGCGCTCTTGTCGCCAGCCCTTGCTGCCCCGCACCTTGCGGGCGATAGGTGGCACCAATACCTTTTAAGCTTTTCATCACCGCATGGGCATTGGCAAAGGTCAGCTGTTCGCTTTCTTGCAACACGGTTGCGTGCATCAGCCCGGCACGTTGGGTCGCCTGTTGTAACTCTGAGAAGGAGATAAAGCGGTTCACTCGTGACGTGCCGCATGCTTGTTGCCACGCGCTGTCGAGTTCACACAAGGATCCGGTAAGCAGTGTCGAAACAAGAATTTTCCCGCCGGGTTTGACGACCCGACTCAGCTCCGCCAACGGCACATGCAAATCGTCACACCATTGCAGCGCTAACGAGCTAAATGCTAGATCGACACTGTTATCAGCCAGCGGCAAATGCTCCGCATCTGCTTGTACGGCTAGCATGGCATCGCCGCAGCGCGCTTTTGCCGTCGCAAGCATGGCGGCGCTGAGATCCAGTCCAATCACTGTCTTGGCATGAGTCATCCACTGCTGAGTGAAATAACCGGTGCCACAGCCGACATCTAAGACGGTACCGAGACGGACAGCCTTTTGCTTTTGCTCTGACTCAGCCAATGCTATTAACCGATGACCGACACGGCGCTGCAGCGTCGCACTGTCGTCATAATGGGGCGCGGCTCGGCCAAACGCTTGAGCAATCGCTTGTTTATCGACGACGGTCATGCTGTCACCCCACACGCTTTGTCGCTCGCTAATACCGGCTTAAGCGACTCAATCAATGCGGTGATATCTGTTTTTTGATGCTGCGCAGACAGGCTGATCCGCAGACGTGCGGTGTTAGCAGGCACAGTCGGTGGCCGAATCGCTGCTACTCGGATATGGGCCTTCATCAGAGCGTGATTCACCTGCTGTAATGCTGCCAAATCGCCGATAATCAGCGGCTTGATCGGGCTAGACGTTGCAAGCAGTTGCGGGAAGGGCTGCTTATCTAAAGAATGAGTACTGAAGGAATGCGGTTCGAAAGCAGAGTCGGTTTCTAACCAGTCCTGGAGGCCTTGCGCTAGCTGTTCAGCATGGGCGCTGAGTATTTCTCGCCGCCAGTGCTCTGTTCGTGCCAGCCTAATCGCATCTTCAATGAGTGCCGCTTGCGTGGGTGGCATAGCCGTCGAGTACACATAATGGCGAGCGAACTGGCGTAAATAGTCAATGATGGTGGAAGAAGCCAGCACTGCCGCCCCCGCCACGCCCAGGGCTTTTCCAAACGTCACGATTAAAATATCCGGCCGCGCGCCACGACTGATGCTGCCCTCGCCTTCTTGCCCTAACACGCCAATCCCATGCGCATCATCCAGCGCCCAGAGCGCCCCCGATTGGTTGGCAATCGCGGCAAGACTCTCGGCTGGCGACACATCACCATCCATGCTAAATACCCCTTCCGAGACAATCAGCGATGCGGAAGGCTGGATTTGCTTTGCGAGCAGTTGGCGAAGATGTGCCATGTCGTTATGACGAAAACGCCGCTGCGTGGCAGGGCTCAATAAACCCGCCTCAATCAAGGAGGCATGGTTGAGCTTGTCTTGAAACAAGGCATCGTCTTTGCCTAACAGCGTAAACAGCAACGCCTGATTGGCGGCAAAACCACTATTAAACAGTATCGCTTGCGGGTAACCCAGCCAGTCACACAGCTGATCACAAAGGGATTGATGCGCTGCGGTAAAACCAGATACTACCGGCGAAGCCGTCGCGCCCACGCCCCAGCGTTCAAAGTGCTGCTGCGCCTTTTTGACCAATCGCGGATCTTGCGCGAGGCCTAAGTAATCATTACCGGCAAAGTTGCGCCATGACTCGGCGACGGCATTGTCACCACTTTGCCGCCACAGGCCTTGTTGCTGGCGTACGGTCAGCTCGTCCTGATAACGACGGGTCAGCGCTGATCTTGTATCAGTCATCGTGCTTAGACACTGGCATCGTAGAACAAATCGCCCTCTTGCGGGCGCGATGCCACTCGCTCGGCCACTTGCTCAAGTAAGTCGTGCTCAGTGACTTGATCGGGCTTTTGGCTGACCGCTTCACGATTAATACCCAGCTTTTTAAATAGCTGCATATCCGCGTCTTCGTCAGGGTTTGGTGTGGTCAACAGCTTGCAGCCATAGAATATCGAGTTGGCGCCAGCCATAAAGCACAAGGTTTGCATTTGCTCGTTCATGTCTTCGCGTCCGGCAGACAGCCGTACCGCCGATTTGGGCATCATGATCCGCGCCACCGCGATAATGCGGACAAAATCGAACGGGTCGACGTCATCGACGTTCTCAAGCGGTGTGCCTTTTACTTTGACCAGCATGTTGATTGGCACGCTTTCTGGGTGAGCAGGCATATTGGCCAACTCCATCAGCAAGCCGGCGCGATCGCGGGTACTTTCGCCCAGTCCGATAATCCCGCCTGAGCAGACTTTCATCCCCGCCTCTCGCACGTTGGATAAGGTATCAAGGCGCTCTTGATAGGTCCGCGTGGTAATGACGTTGCCGTAAAACTCAGGCGACGTATCTAAATTATGGTTGTAGTAATCTAAGCCCGCTTCAGAGAGCGTTTGGGCCTGCTCGTTATCCAACATGCCCAGTGTCATACAGGTTTCTAATCCTAGGCTTTTCACTCCTTGGATCATATCGAGCAGGTATGGCATGTCGCGTTGCT
The DNA here is from genome assembly GCF_001996065.1 of Salinivibrio sp. MA351. Classification (NCBI taxonomy): domain Bacteria; kingdom Pseudomonadati; phylum Pseudomonadota; class Gammaproteobacteria; order Vibrionales; family Vibrionaceae; genus Salinivibrio; species Salinivibrio sp. MA351. The sequence continues at coordinate 17,925 of NZ_MUFG01000002.1, forward strand.
TGGGGTTTTTCCAGGCCGCCCCCATGCAAAAACGCGTCGCACCCGAGGCTTTGGCTTTGTGTGCCGCTTCTAGCACCTGTTCGACTTCCATCAGGCGTTCTTTTTCAACATCGGTGCGATACCGCGCACTTTGCGGACAATATTTGCAATCTTCTGGACACGCGCCAGTTTTGATCGATAACAGCGTGCTGACTTGCACTTGATTGGCAGGATGATATTCACGATGCACTTGCTGCGCGTCAAACAGCAAATCCATAAAGGGTTTATCGAACAATGCTTGCACGTCCTGTGCGGTCCAGTTGTGTCTTATTTCCACGCGGTTTTCCCCGTTGTTGTCGTTTTAATGCTTGGCTAGTCTACCCACAGACGCTAACCTGTCAACACAACGATATCACACTAGTTTACATCTGATTTATTTATGAGCATTAACACCCATTTTGACCGTGAACATATCTGGCATCCCTACACCTCAACGCTCGATCCTTTGCCTTGCTTGCCCGTCTCACACGCAAGCGGCGCGGAACTGCATCTTGAAGATGGCACCGTTCTGATTGATGGCATGTCATCATGGTGGGCAGCCATTCACGGCTATAACCACCCTGCTTTAAACGCCGCAGCGCATCAGCAAATCGATAACATGTCGCATGTGATGTTTGGCGGTCTCACCCACCAGCCCGCGGTATCGCTTTGCGAGCGCTTGGTCGCACATTCACCCGCCCCGCTCACGCAAGTGTTTTTGGCCGATTCTGGCTCTGTGTCAGTAGAAGTGGCACTTAAAATGGCGATGCAATATTGGCAGGGGCGCGGCGAGTCACGCGCACAGTTTTTGACCTTGCGTCATGGCTATCATGGCGACACGTTCGCCGCCATGTCGGTGACGGATCCTGATAATTCGATGCACAAACTCTACAAAGGGTTTCTGCCTCAGCATCATTTTGTGCCCTCCCCACAAAGCCGCTTTGACGGTGAATGGAACCCTAACGACATGCAGCCTATGCGCGACGCACTCGCCACCCATCACGGTCAACTAGCCGCGGTGATCTTAGAGCCCATCGTGCAAGGCGCAGGTGGTATGCGCTTTTATCACCCCGAATACCTGCGTCAAGTGCGCGCCTTGTGCGACGAATTTGATGTGCTGCTGATTGTGGATGAAATTGCCACCGGATTTGGCCGAACAGGGAAACTATTTGCCTGCGACCATGCGGGGATCAGCCCAGATATACTCTGCGTCGGTAAAGCACTGACCGGCGGCTACATGACCTTGGCCGCCACGCTAACCACCCGCCATGTGGCCGATACTGTCTGTGGCGGTGATGCAGGCTGTTTTATGCACGGTCCTACCTTTATGGGTAATCCACTCGCCTGTGCCGTGGCCTGCGCCAGCATTGATACCTTGCTAGAAAGTAACTGGCCGCAGACGGTTGCGCACATCGAGCAACAGCTGAAAACTGGCTTAGCCCCCGCTCGCGCATTGGAATGTGTGGCAGACGTGCGTGTGCTTGGCGCAATTGGCGTGATAGAGCTGACCGACCCGGTAAATCTGGCCGATATCCAGCCCTTAATGACCGCCCAAGGCATTTGGGTTCGCCCGTTCGGCAAACTGGTGTATATGATGCCACCCTATTGCATCCGCGACGACCAACTCCACCAACTCACCCAAGGGATGATCACCGCAATTACGCAGTTTTTTGGTGAGTAGATAGGGCGTCAGTCACGATCGGTGCCAAATTTAACCCCGATGTCGGAGGCGCCGTGCAACGGGCGCGCCACTTACATCGAGTCACGAGGGTCACATCGCACTGGCGCTTTTCCGACCTACGCGTACTTTAACGCCGATGGTGACATTGGCGTCGGTGACACAAGCCCCAAGCACAGTGTTGGGTATGTAAATTGCCAACGGGCGCCTGTCAAGATCTAGTTTAATCTTTGCTCTCGATATCAGATATCGTTGAAAGGGGTTCTTCCTGTTATCCGTTCTTGTACGCACTTCACACTTTAGCCAGTGCTAACCTAACGATGACAACAAATCTATCCAAAAATCTGGTCTGTTCAGTAAAATACATCGCCATGGTTCTTGGCTGGCGGACAATGCGGTGGGATATAAACTCGTTAGACTGACCGAGCTCATGGCGTATGAGTTTGGGCAAGTAGAGGGCGATATTGAGGCGCTGAATGAGCGAGACCTTGGTAATGTAATGCCTGATGGGGTGAGCTTTTCACAATTTAAAGAAAAGCTTGATAGCGGTGAATTTGCACTGTTGACTGATATCCCAGTGCGGCCCGCGATGGTACATGACAGCGTGAATAAGCTCTGGTCCCTCTCGTTAGATACTGAAACGACTCTCTCACCACAAACCCGTTCAGCACTTATGGCCAGAGCTAATCAATCTGGCAGTGTGGCCGGCGGCGCTGGTGGTAGCAGTCACAGTGCGCATGCCGTAACCAATATCGAAGAAACATATGTGCCTGAGCCGGTAAAACCTGACCGCTCAAATGAGCCGCCGCCACTTAAATACGAGTACTGTTTTGAGATTGCTAGCTCGGATAAGGTATTTAGCAAAACGGTGGGGTGCAAGTTTCAATTAGCCAAAACACAACAAGAAGGCAACATAGGTGATTGGCAAACCGCACCCACTGAGCATGGTACCAAGTACACCACATATAGTGCATTTGATGAGCCCAAAAAGCTCGTTGCCAAAATAGCATCAGCGTCAATGGGCATCAGCGTGCCTGAGCCCGTACAAGTCAAGCCGATTGGTTCAGGTATCATCCGAGAAGCCTTTATTCCTGTGACACCTTCTGTTCAACTCGGCGAGCGACTCGGTTTACCGACCGAGGGATATTATTACCACTTCAACCAAAAGCGCCTTGTTCAAGAATATAAGCTGTTAGGCAATGGCAAGTGGCAGTTTTATGCCACGCGTTCTACCCATGAAAAACTCAATCATGACCAAGGCCTTAACAAGCACCAGAGTGCTATTTTGGTTTACTGGAAGTTAGGAGGTAAAGACGTCGAGGACCAACACCTCGTCTATCTTAAAGAAGCGATTACCCGTGACGAGCTCGATAATTTAGATGATGAATGGCTAGCAGAAAACGGCGTAAAGCTATCTATCAGCGATTTACTCGCCGCCCCTAAGCAAGCCGTTGCGAATCGAGACGACTCACCGGCAGATACGAATAGCGATAAAACTCGGGACTCAGCGCAACCATTAACCCATACCGTTAAGTTTGATCCGACTACCCGCCAACGTGAATCATGGCCTGCTATTGCCGAACAATACGGCCTGTCCGCTAAGCAGCTGTTGGACTTGAACCCGCAGTATGACGCTGAACCAATGGCATTGGCGGTAGGTGATTTGCTAACTGTGAAGGAGTCGCAACCACAAAACATTGAAAAGAAATCTATTTATGAGCTACCACCTGAGAGCCCTAAGCCATTTAATCACCCTCTGAACACTTACTATGACTATACAGAGCGCTGTTTAGTTGATACTTCAACAGTTGCTATTAATCATAAAAGATTAGTCCAAAAAGAGGTGACCGTTGTTAATATCAAAAAGGTGTCTGATGTTGCAACTGAATTTGAGCTTGGCTTCACTCAAGTAGAAAAAACGCAGCCTCTCGACGACTATTGGCAAAAGCTTTTTTCCTCAGATACAAGTGACGACACCCAAAAGCTTTTGACGAAATACAATACACATTTGAACAATCCTGTCCGTCAAGGGGAAATTGTAGTTGTACTAACCAAAGAGCCATCCACTGAAGCACAGAGAAGTAAGCTGTCGGCTCTTATTGAAGAAGCAACAGCAGCAAGTACAGAGTTAGCAAAATTAACTGAAGAGCAAGTTTCCACCGTTAATCGTCACTTTGAATTGCTAGATTTTCACGCTGACGAAGCCATGAAAAAAGTAGGCAAAGATGGCTTACCAAGTGATTTATATGCTTATGCTTCTATGGGAGTTGGTGCTGTAGCTGTAGGAGTTGAGCAACATTTAAAAAATATCAATAACATACTTTTGGAAATTAACCACCTATACGTCTCTCAGGTGGCGATGGCGAGCCGTGTTGGTGGTATTAACTATGGTTCTTTTGTCGCTGAGCGATCCTCACTATTTCAAAAACTAGATGGAAGCTTTGCTGCATTATCTCGACGTAGCGTTAAAATCCCTGTCTATACACAAATTAAGCGCAATCTCAAACTATCCACGCGCTCTGTCGTTCATCATGCCGATGAAATTATCGCAAAAGGCTTCGTACCTAATTTAGGTAAACGTATAGCAAATGTCGCAATCGGTATTGGAGCTTCCCGTGGCGTCGGCTATGTCGGGCTGTTGCTTGGAGGCGCAAGTGGCGTGAAGAATATTTATGAAGCCTGTTCCGTCGATGGATCAGGGGAATGTGGCAAAGTCACTACTCGTGAAGTAGCCGGGTTTGTAGGTAGTGTCGGTGGAGGAACTGTTGGTGGCAGTATAGCAGGTGCAGGCACTATGTTGGTACTGGGTATTGTTGGAGTAACGTCTGCACCTATATTAGCAATTGCATCTATCGGTTCTTTTATTGTAGGTGGCTCTGTGGGTGGAATCGCTGGTGCGACTTTAGGCAAGGCTATCGGTGATGGAGTATATTTCTTATATGAGAAAACTATTGAGCTTTCTGAGTATATTGAAGGGGATATAACATGAGTTGGTATGAGATAATTACGATTGTTATAGGAATGGCTTTCGGTGGTTATTTGGTTTTGTGGTCTATCCCTGGAGTAATTATGAGTGCGATGGTTTCATTGGGTAGTATTGAAAGAATTTTATTTATTGACAAGCAATTGGCAAAGAATTTAAGTAAGTATTATGATGATAGAGGGTATATGCGTTGGAAATATCAAATGTCATATGCAATTGGCACTCGACTTTTTGGATACTGGCTTCTTTACCCATTTATAAAGCATAGAGCAACCACCACCTCGAAGAAGTTCAAATTGTTCATGTGGGTTAATTGTATTGGTGTCTGGAGTTTTTTTATCTCACCATGCTTTTCTTTATTAGTAAAATGGCTAGGAGTTATTAGTTGATTCTTAGAGCAATGAAAGGCCATTTATACAATTCACTTTAGACTAGATAATAAATATTAAAGCATCTAATTGATGTTCCATAGAAGATTGGCTTTGATTAACATTTTTGAGGACGCTTATACTACTATTACAGGCATATTTGCTGCATATGTGATCATATGGTCTGTTCCTGCAGTAATTATGAGCGCAATGGTCTCGCTAGGAAGCATTGAAAGAATTGTTTTCATCGATAAGCAGTTAGCCAAGAATCTAGATAAATACTATGATGAAAAAGGCTATATGAGATGGAACTATCAAATGTCCTATTCTATTGGGACTAGATTATTTGGCTACTGGCTAGCCTACCCGTTCATAAGACATCGAGTGACAACTAAATCTAAAAAGTTTAGGTTGTTTATTTGGGTCAACTGCATCGGAATCTGGGGATGGTTTCTTGTTCCTAGCCTATCTCTTATAGAAAAAGCTATGATGTAATAAAGCTAGGATAAACACACACCACCCCGTTGTATATGGGGCGGTATGTTTCTATCTGGGAAAGCGAGCAGTGCGACTTTGTGCGTTACTCGTAGAGGTATCTTTCTTCGGTTTTGTCGAATGAGTAAGCGACCAATTCCCACTCAAAACCGGCTTTGTCATAGAAATACATCCGCTTGCGGTGGGTTTCGTGCGCCATAGAACCATTGGGCTGATACCCTTTTTCAAGTAAGCGTTCGCGGATGGTATCGATGTCATCAATGATCAGGCCAATATGGTTCACGCCTTGAGATTTATAGGTGCTACGTGGCTGTATGCTGGGCTCTGAGCTTGGGTTGGGCTCTTGCAGTGCAAAGTAGCAGTGTTCATTGCCCACATGTACCCAACGATATCCTTTTGGAGACTGGAGTAGTCTGGGGAAACACTTAAATCATGCTGCGGCATAGGTATAGATCCAGTCGTCGTAACAAACACCGCCAATTGCAAAAGCATCAGGATCAATACGGCTAAGTTGAAACCCTACCTTTTCTAGCACGCGCGCCGAAGCAAGGTTACCCGCGGTCACTGTCGCATTGATGGTTCGCGCACCACCACGGTGTATAGCAAAATCGGTGACAGCCTGCAAAGACTCAGTCCCATAACCACGTCCATGATAAGGCGGCAACAGTAAATAGCCGACTTCCGCGACATCCTGCTCAAGCAAAAAGCCGGTGACGCCGATTGGCGTTTGTGTCTCCGTCTCTACGATTACCAAACACAACCAGTGCTTAGCGTCAGGGGACCACGGCGTGAGCCGTTGCTCAAAACGAGTTTCAATCTCATCCAATGGCATAGGGTCAAAACATTGTGCAATGACGGCGTTGTCGGTGTGTAGGCGGTGGAACAACGGCCAGTCCGCTTTGATCATTGGCCGCATGCCCAGGCGTGGAGTTGTCAGCGGAAACAGGCCTTTTTCGAATTGTGACTTTGTCATGATGCCTCACTCGGGGTACTGGCGACGTTAACTTTCGGGGCCGCAAACCCGCGAAAGATATTATGAACGGAGAGCAGCGCAAAGACGCCAACCACCACACCAAGGTGCCATGCTTCGCTAACCCCAAAGCTCAATAGCGCCATACTCATCAACGCGGAAATAATCATCTGTCCACCACCGGAGAGCGCAGCGACGGTGCCGGCTTGGTTAGAGTAAGGCTGCATCACCTGCGACTGGGAGCACGGCAACGCAATCCCGTTGCCAAACACCATAAAAAACTGCCCTATCATCAGCAGCAAGGGATCCATGGGGGTAAACCATAGCCATATCGCTGAGATGAGCTGCATCACCGGAGCCATTAGCAGCATGCGTTTGGTACCTAAACGTGGACGAATACGCGACACCAGCGTGCTGCCCAGTAGTAACCCGCAAGTAGGAATGAGCGCCCACAAGGCATATTGATCCGATGTCATACCGATGCGCTCTTGCATCAAAAATGGCATCAGTGACACCGTGGTGATCACCAAGGTGAAGTTCAACCAGCTGATACTGGCGAAATAAAGAAAATACGGTGTTTTTAGCAGTGCCCCATAACGGCCGAGGATCACTTTTATCTTAGGTAATGGCGATCGCGTATGCATACTCTCTTTAAATAAGAAAAAGAGCACGCACCACACCAAGCTGGTATAAACCATCAATAAAATAAAGATCGCCAACCAGCCTAAGTTATGGTTAACAAAGCCACCAATCACAGGAGCCACAATGGGCGTAAATGAGGCGACCATGATCAGGTATGACATGGCTTGAGGAAGCTGATCCCCCGAATACGAGTCACGGGTAAAGGCTCGCGAGAGGACGGCACAACACCCCGTGCCCATCCCCTGAATACAACGGCCAATCACTAACCCGGTAAAACTGGCGCTAAAGGTAACCATCACGGTTAACCCAACCAGTGAAAGCAAGACACCGGCTAATAGCACGCGACGGCGTCCGAGTGCATCCGAAATGGGGCCATAGATAAATTGTGACGGGCCAAACCCGAGCAGGTAAGCGGAAATAAGCAGTTGGACATCGTCCATGCTGAGATTGAAGTCACGAGCGATCCAAGGTAATGATGGAAAAACCAATCCCATGCTGAATTGCCCGATACTGACCGTTAAGCATGCCAGCAATACGGGCGACCAATTAAATGGACGAGTAGCCGATTGCATCTCAATTCCTATGCGTTCTGTGTGTTAGGCGAGCGAGGAAACTGTGACTCTAGCGAATGCTAAAACCACAAGCTGAGAGGCATGTTAACGCAATAACTCCCTGAATGGTAAACAATGATTGAGAATGTATATCAATGGCCAGCTATCGCTGGCCGGTTTTAAAAACTAGAAAGCCGGTTCGATCGTGCCATCAAAGGTTTTTTGTAGAAACGCACGTGTTGCCTCTGATTGAAATAGCGCCAACAAACGCTGATAGGTCGGATTATCTTTATCCTCTGCCCGCGCTGCCACAACCATCACTGCGAGCGGTGCGTCTTTCGATTCTAAGAAAATACCTTGATCACTTGGATTAAGCCCTGATGACATCACATAGTTCATGGTAATTGCAGCGGCATCGACATCTTGTAGGCTGCGAGGCAGTTGTGCCGCTTCTACTTCGACAAAATCGAACTGCTTGGGGTTAGCGGTAACATCTTGTAGTGTCGCTTGAAAGCCAACGTTATCGGCCAAGGTGATCAGCCCTGCGTCTTGCAGTAATAGCAAGGCGCGCCCGGCGTTGGTCGGATCGTTAGGGATCGCAATTTGTGCGCCTTGGGGTAAATCGTCCACGCGCTGTACTTTGTCTGAGTAAATCCCCATCCGCATAAGGATGGAACGCCCAATCGAGACCAATTCACTATCATGGTTTTGATTAAAGTTATCGAGAAACGGCTGATGTTGGTAACTATTTAAATCAAGACTGCCATCTGCCAGACCGGCATTCGGAGAGATGTAATCCGAAAATTCCACCACTTCGACATGAATTCCTTCTGTTTTAGCCTGTTTCGCAACCGCTTCTACGACTTGCGCATGGGGACCGACAGTCGCACCAATCTTTATCGTTTCTGGCTGATCTGAGCAGCCGCTGATAACCAACGCCAGTAACACTGACGCAATCCAAAATCCTGGTCGCTTTAACGTCATTCCGATTCCCTTAGAAAAGCAGATGTTTAGACGTCCAGAATGCCACAGCTTATAATGATGTCAACCTGATTGTGGTAATGCAGTCTCTGTCTTGATCGTATCCAACCCTGGTCGCGTAGTGGCAGGCATGTTGAATCAATAAGGAGACGTAGATATGACAAAGCTGTTTCCTCTACCCTTGTTCTTACTACCCGGGGGCAGAGCTAAGCTGCGCATTTTTGAACCTCGCTATTTGCGCTTGGTCCGCGAATGCTCGGCGAATCAACAGGGATTCGTACTGGCGATGATGCAAGGTAAACGTTTATATCGATATGGCACACTGGTGGACATTGTCGATTTTGAAACACTACCCGATGGTTTATTAGGCATTACCATTGCAGGTCGTCAACGGGTAAAAATTCAATCGACAGAGCAAGAGGCCGACAAGCTCTGGGTGGGCGAGATACAGGCACTGAATGACTGGCCACATGACGAGTTTATTGACCAGGAAGAAAATGAAGAAAAAATGCGTATCGCCGCAGGACTTAAAAATGTCTTCGCCGCCCACCCGGATCATGCTGAGCAATATGAGGCGCCGTATTTCGAAGACTTAACCTGGAGTTGCCAACGCTGGTTAGAAATTTTGCCGCTTTCTAACGCGCAAAAACAATGGTTTATCGCGCAAGAATCGGCAGAAGAGGCGAAGCAATTTATCAGTCAGCTTCTCGAGCAAGAAGTCGAGTGATCCAATTGTTTTAAGCCTCGTATTGGAAGCGAGATGGACGGCTACGACAGATAGGACTCAACTATGACTGCGCCACAAACCATGTATACTGAGACCACCATTTCCAGACGGGACACGCGTGCCAACATGACTGACGTGACGAAGGAAGAGTTGTCTGAATTATTAGCAAAAGTTGCAGAAGACCGCGACCGCATAGCGTTCGAACGTTTGTTCCGATTTTTTGGCCCTAAGATACGCGCTTATGGTTCAAAGCACTTAAGAGCCGACGGCCAAGCAATGGAGTTAGTACAAGAAACCATGCTAGTGGTATGGCGCAAAGCCCACTTGTATAATTCTGACAAAGGCGCGGCGACGACATGGGTATTCACTATCATGCGTAACTTAAGCTTCGATATGCTCCGTAAGGTGCAATCGAATCGCGAAGACAATTTTAGCGATGATATCTGGCCCATTCTCGAGTCAGGGCAACAGGACAACGAAACAGATTCCGGTGCTCAGTACATGATGGACCAAGAGCTTCTCAGTTTTATTGACGAGTTACCCGCGGTCCAGCAGCAGGTGGTTAGAGGGGTTTATCTCAAGCAATTGACTCATCAAGAGTTGTCAGAACAATTAAATGTGCCATTGGGCACCGTCAAGTCCCGATTGCGTTTAGGTCTAGAAAAGCTTCGCAATCACCTGGAGGTAAAACAATGATTAAGTATCACCCATCGACCGATTTACTGGATGCTTTTGCTGCTGGCAAATTGCCGACTTCGATGGCGATTGCGTTGTCTGCTCATGTTGAACTTTGCCAGGAGTGCCAAGCTTACGTGGCTACTGCAGAAGAAAAGCTTGCATCAGTGGCGTTTGATCAAGAAACAGTCGGCGACGAAGCGTTGATGGTAAATGAGTGGGATCACAATGCTGAAGATGAAATGCTATCCGCCATTTTTGAACAAGCGGCTGCCAACGATGCCGATGCGCTGACGCAATCTGGCGCGGAACAACCTGAAGCGCGCGCAACACAAATTACTGTCGGTGAAAAAACATATGCCTTACCTCGAGCGCTGCAACGATTCGGCGATTCAAATTGGGCATCCTTTGGTAAAGTTCAACGTGCGCGACTTAATCTCGACGAAGGGGCAACGCGAGCCAGTTTTCTTCATATCGATGAAGGCGGTTCAGTGCCTGCGCACACTCATAAGGGCTATGAGTTAACCCTTTTGTTGGACGGTACCTTTGAAGATGAAAGTGGTCAGTATGTGCCAGGTGACTTTATTTTACTCGATAGCCGTCACCATCATACGCCATACACAAAAGAAGGTTGCCTTTGCTATACCATTGCAGATGCCCCTCTCTACTTCACAAAAGGTGTGAGTAAGTTGCTCAATACCGTGGGACATGCGATTTACTAAAAATTTCTGTGCTAGTTGTTATCCTTCGGCGACCGCTATGGTCGCCTTTTTTTATGCTAGATGGCCGCCTAAATCCACGTATTTGCTCGGCTAGACCTAGAATTATCACCATTTATTCTGCAGTGATAACAGAATAATTACACTAAATAAACCTCTCATTAATCATAACTCGCCACTTCAGTCCTACCTAACTAGTTCAAAGTAACAATTTTCCCTTTACATAGGGTGAATTTAACTGGTTTAATTCGTCACTTCTAACGATTCATTAACAGCCATTGATAATAAACACAGTGAAGTGAGAGTCACATGAGTCAAACACAACTCGCCAGTGTCAGTCGAGGTAACTCGCTGGTACTTCAAATACTCATCGGTATTCTTGCCGGTGGTGTTTTAGCCTATCTATCCCCCGAGCTTGCTGGCACAGCCGGATTGCTCGGACAACTTTTTGTCAGCGCATTGAAGGCCGTCGCACCCATTTTGGTTTTCGTTTTAGTGGCAGCGTCCATTGCTAACCAGAAACAAGGCCAACGGGCCAACATGCGCCCCATTATTGGGCTTTATCTTATCGGCACCCTTGCGGCTTCATTGACCGCGGTGACCATGAGTTTTTTGTTCCCGACTACCCTCGAGTTTGCCGCAACGGATGCTAGCATTACGCCGCCAGAGGGCATTAGCCAGGTATTAAGTACGCTACTTTTCAATATCGTTGACAACCCTGTTAACGCGTTGATGAGTGGTAACTATATTGGTATTTTGGCTTGGGCGATTGGCTTAGGTATTGCTCTTCATCATGCGTCGAACGAAACCAAACGTGTCTTCTCGGATGTATCCGAGGGGGTATCGATGATCGTCCGCTTTGTGATCCGGTTTGCGCCTTTGGGTATTTTTGGCTTAGTGGCAAGCACGTTAGCGAAAAGTGGCTTTGATGCTTTGATGGGGTATTTACACCTTTTGGGGGTGCTACTCGGCAGTATGGCAACCATCGCCTTGGTGGTAAATCCGCTGATTGTGTATATCAAAACGCGTCAAAACCCCTATCCCCTTGTTTTTCGCTGCCTGCGTGAGAGCGGTCTCACCGCTTTCTTCACCCGTAGCTCTGCAGCCAACATTCCAGTGAATATGCAGCTATGCCGCCGCCTTGATTTGGATGAAGATACTTATTCTGTCTCTATCCCACTCGGTGCCACCATCAATATGGGAGGCGCGGCGATCACCATTACCGTATTAACCCTGGCTGCTGTTCATACACTCGGTATCCAAGTGGATATCGCCACGGCTGTGCTGTTGAGTGTGGTGGCCGCGGTATCCGCGTGCGGCGCGTCGGGGGTTGCTGGCGGCTCCCTATTGTTGATCCCACTCGCGTGTAATTTGTTTGGTATTCCACAAGAGATTGCCATGCAAGTGGTTGGGATTGGCTTTACTATCGGTGTTTTACAAGACTCTGCCGAAACGGGCCTGAATAGCTCAACCGACGTAGTATTTACCGCGGCGGCATGCTTGGGTGAAGAGCGTAAAAACAGCTAACCAACGCCCTTAGCCAAGATCAAAAAAAAGCAGGTGCATCAACACCTGCTTTTTCTTTAACCGCTTTTTAATTGTCAACCAAGGCAACGATTAGCCCTCCAGCACTTTCATCAGCAAATTGCCATCATACATCGCCTGCTTTACCATCGCCGCCCCAGGCATCGTCGCTTGGGTATAAAAATAGCTTTCTTCCAAGACTAGGTACTTGCTATACAGCGGAATCGTCTGCGTTTTTAAACATTCCATGATCGCAGGATACAACACCGATTTAGCGCGATTGAATTCGCCACCAAATAATATTTTTTCTGGGTTAAATAAATTCACCACAATCGCTATGGCGGTTCCCAAGTGATGCCCCAGCTCGGTGATCACTTGGTGGGCCAAACCATCGCCTGACACCGCTGCATCGCATATAGCCTCTATCGTGAGGGGTTGGTCGCGCAAGCAACTCGGATGCCCTTCATTGAGCAATGTCTCCACCTGCTCATAGATCGCGGACAGGCTTGCGACCGTTTCCAAACAGCCATAATTACCGCAAAAACACCGCTTACCAAAGGGCTTAATTTGAATATGACCTAACTCGCCAACGTTACCGATCCGCCCTTGAAGCACTTTGCCCTCGAGCACAATACCGGCCCCAACGCCGCTGTGAACCGCGACCAGAACGGCGCTGTCTGCTTCTTTCGCGTTACCAAACAACTTTTCCGCTAGTGCCCAAGAACGGGTGTCGTTCCCCACAAATACCGGCAAACCGGTCTCTCGATGTAATACAGGCCCTAGAGGCATATGGTCGACCTCGAAGTGCGGCATTTGAATCACGGTGCCTTGGGCACTATTTACCAAGCCCGGTAGCGAAATCGCAATACTGGTGACACGATCCACCGTTTGTTGGTGACGAGAGAAAAACGCGTTGACATGATCGACCACGGTGGTGAGTAATGCACTTTGCGCCACCACCGTTAATTCATGCCGTTCTTGAATCAAAATTTCACTGCTTAGCGAATGCAGCGCAAGAGTGAGATAACCTCTTCCTAGACGCATGGACAAAAATTGCCAGCCTTCGTTATCCAGCATCAGCCCTACAGCTGGACGCCCGCGCATGCTCGTTTCTTGGATCGGCGCTTCTTTTACAAGGTGAGCGTCCATCAGTTCGCGCACAATTTTGGTGATACTGGCAGGCGCCAGTTGGCTGCGTTTCGAGAGTTCGATCCGCGAAATAGGCTCAAAACGGTCGATTAAGTTATAAATCGTGCCCGCATTTTTGCGCTTAATATGATCGATATGTCCCGGCTGCCCAATAATCATGCCCTTTCCTATTACTACGTGGCTGTGGCGATAAACCCTGACACCGCCTATTTAGGTGAATTTTTTTACTTCGCGAACTAATTGTGAAGCAATTGGCCGCTAGCACGTGACATTTGTCACTTTGTATCTTTGAAATCGCGTACAAACTCACAAAACCTGTCTAAACAGTAACGCTGTTCATCCTCTGATCGCGGGCTAAAAAACAAGATCTCAAACTTATTCGTTGGCATAATGCGGAGCTCATATTCTATCGCTATTAATCACCATGTACCGAGTCAACGAGATATTTGAAACGATCCAGGGCGAAGGCACCTTCACAGGGGTTCCGTCGGTTTTTGTCCGCTTGCAAGGATGTCCAGTAGGATGTGCCTGGTGCGATACTAAGCAAACCTGGGAAACGGATGATAAGGATCAGCAAGATAAGATCTTTATTATTGATAAGTCAGAGGATTCACCGACTTGGTGCTGGCTAGGAGCCGAAGATATCGTCACTGAAATCACGCAACGCTATCACGCTAAGCATATCGTGATTACCGGGGGCGAACCCTGTCTTTATGATTTGGTACCTTTAACGGAAGCCTTGGAAGAGGCTGGATGCCAATGCCAAATTGAAACCAGTGGCACCTATACGGTCTATGCGAGCCAAGCCACCTGGGTAACGGTGTCGCCCAAAATCAATATGCGCGGTAAATTGCCCGTTCTCGCCAGTGCGATGGCGCGAGCCAATGAGATAAAACATCCGGTGGGGACAGAAAAGGACATTACACAATTAGAGACTCTGCTTGAGACCTGCCCAGCCTCTCCTGGTGCAACCATTGCGCTGCAGCCGGTAAGCCAAAAGCCACGTGCAACCAAACTTTGCATCGACACCTGCATTGCGCGCGGCTGGCGTTTATCCGTGCAAACACACAAGTATTTGAATATCGCCTAAGTGACGATGACGAGGACGGTGGCAAGATAAATCGCGCCGTCATGGAGCAAAGCACACGTCGAAAAGCGACAAAAAACGCCGAGTACTGAAGTGACCTCATAAAGCTGGACACTGCTACTCGGCGTTTTTTTATTTCTCTCGACTGCTTCTTATTTACCTCGAGTATTGTTACTCACGTCGAGTTTCGTTACTCACCTCGATAAGTGCAACCTGCGGTACAAGTTTCTTTCACCATGACCTGGCTTAACAGAGGCAGATTCGGTTTTACCTGTTGCCAAATCCAGTGTGCTAGCACTTCACTGGTTGGATTTTCTAGCCCTTCAATGTCATTGAGATAGTAGTGATCCAGGCGCTGATAAATCGGTTTGAAAGCCGCTTTTATTTCGGAAAAGTCGATCACCCACCCCGTATACGGATCAACGTCGCCTTCTACATACAAACGCACCGTAAATGAATGCCCATGTAAACGCCCACATTTATGGCCTTCTGGCACATTCGGTAAATGGTGTGCCGCCTCAAAGGTAAATTCTTTAAACAACTCAGTGGTCATTTTACTTCATTCCAACAACAACAAGAGGCCGCATGCTACTTAAATTCGCTGGCCGACTCAAACGCATTCATCCGACCACACCCGTTAGTCTGTGCGGCCAGAATGCCTCGCAATACGGGTTTCCATCTCATTATTGGGACGATTTACGTCGATGAAATCACACATTTTATATGAGGATACCGCCACAAGTGCGCTCTCGGTTTAACATAGCCGCTACAGGCTAGAACTGATAACTCTATAAATTAATAACAAATGGTTGACTCATGCGTATGACCCTTGCGAGCAAAATTCTTCTTGCTCTTTTTCTTGTTTTCGCTCTTGTGCTCGCCACCTCGCTGGCCTATCAGTCGCATCAACAAAAAGCCTTGATGACATCGATTGTCAGCGAGCAAACCTTAGATAAAGCGTCCAACTACTTTGATAGCCTTAATATGCTGATGCTCACCGGCACCATCAGCCAGCGTAATACGTTGCGAGAGAAAATGCTGTCACACAAAGGCATCGACGACGCTCGCGTGATCCGTGGAGAGGCAATAACCCGCTTTTTTGGCCCAGGAAACCCTGAGCAATCTGCCCAGGATGCCATTGACCAACGCGCCCTCAAAGGTGAAACCATTGTCGAAACCTTTGATGCTGATGCGGGAAAAGGATTGGTGGTCGCCCTGCCGATGAAAGCGAGCAGCGATTATCGCGGTACCAATTGTCTGCAATGCCACGTAGCAGAGGAAGGCACCGTACTCGGTGTTATCCGGCTCGAGTATGATCTTGAGCCTTTGTATAGCACTATCGATAGAGAAATGTTAATTACCGCTGGGATCATGGGCAGCATCGCTGTGATTGGATTTTTAATCTCACTCACTGTGATTCGCCGCTGGGTAGTCTCCCCGCTTAAGCGCGTCTCTGCCTTTATGAAACGCACCAGCCATGACAAAAATCTTTCCGAGCGCCTCAATAATACCCGTGACGACGAGATTGGTGAACTGTGCAATAGTTGCGACCAGTTGCTTGATAACTTTTCTACCAGCCTGCAACAAGTTCAGCGCACCTCAGAAACCCTGTCTGCTGAGGCCATGAACCTGATCCGTGTCTCAAGCCATACCGATCAATTAGCTGATAGCCAACGTCACGAAACCAATGACATGTCTTCAGCCATCGATGATGTGCAACAGCATCAACACGACATTCAAAATCGTACTCAAGAAGCGGCGCAATTGAGTGAATCTGCCGCAGGCAGTGCCAATCAGGGCAGTGATCTGGCGAATGTCGCGGCCAATGATATTCGTAAGTTGGTGGCTGATATTGGCCAAGTACGCACACAAATATTGGATGTTAACCAACAAAGCCAGCAAGTAACGACGATCCTCAGCGTGATCCGGGAAATTGCCGAGCAAACTAACTTATTGGCGTTGAATGCCGCCATTGAAGCCGCTCGAGCCGGAGAGCAAGGCCGAGGGTTTGCGGTGGTTGCCGACGAAGTACGCAACCTTGCCAGTCGTAGCCATGATGCCACTGGTGAAATCCAAACCATCATTGAAAACTTGTGTGCAGGCAGTGAAGCCTCTGCGCAAGCGGTTGAAGCGACCAGTGAAAGTGCTAATCAACGTGCAGAAACCGTGATGGAACTTTCTACCGCTTTGGGTAATATCGCCGACCAAGTTAGAACGGTCAATGACAACGCCAATGACATCAGCAAACAAAGTGATCACCAGGCGCAAATGACCGATGCCTTGCTCGCTCAAGTGGGTCGTATTCAAAGTCACGCCAACGATACCGCAACCAATGCTAATGAGGTAAAAGCGATTAGTGCAAATCTCGAGCAGCTGGTTGAACAACTTGAAGGGTTAATTGGCCAATTTCAGCTCTCAGACACGCTCAAACCTTGAAGCTATACAGGATACAGGTAAACTTGCTAGTCTAACTTGCAAAATCACTGATGCGGTCACACCCCGTTGGCCGCATTACCTAAACGGAGATAGAAGCGAATTATGACATACGCGCCTGTAGTAGACGTCCTGCGCGGCAAGGCGGCAGTCGACACTGAAGTGACTGTGCGTGGATGGGTCCGGTCACGCCGAGATTCCAAAGCCGGTATTTCTTTTCTTGCCATTTATGATGGTTCTTGTTTTGACCCTATTCAGGCCGTGGTCCCTAATGAGCTGGATAATTATCAGCAAGACGTTCTGCGCCTGACCGCAGGCTGCTCCGTTGAGGTCACGGGTAAGGTTGTTGAATCGCCCGGAAAAGGTCAAGCCTATGAGCTTCAGGCAACGGCAGTGAAGGTCGTTGGCTGGGTTGACGATCCAGACACGTATCCAATGGCGAAAACGCGCCATTCGATTGAGTACTTGCGTGAAGTGGCGCATCTCCGCCCACGTTCAAACGTAATTGGTGCCGTTGCACGTGTACGTCATACGCTCTCACAAGCCATTCATCGCTTTTTCCATGAGCAAGGCTATTACTGGATGTCTGCACCGCTGATCACAGCGTCGGATTGTGAAGGTGCGGGGGAAATGTTCCGGGTGTCTACCCTAGACATGGCCAATGTGCCAAAAACCGAACAAGGCGAAGTCGATTACGATCAAGACTTTTTTGGCAAAGAAGCGTTCTTGACCGTATCGGGTCAGTTAAATGCCGAAACTTACGCCTGTGCACTCAGTAAAGTGTATACGTTTGGTCCCACCTTCCGTGCAGAAAACTCCAATACTAGCCGTCACTTGGCTGAGTTCTGGATGGTTGAGCCAGAAGTGGCGTTTGCCGATCTTGATGACTCTGCTGAGCTTGCAGAAGCCATGTTAAAATATGTTTTCAAGGCCGTGTTGGATGAGCGCAAAGATGACATGCAATTCTTTGAACAGCGGATCAATAAAGATGTTCTGACTCGTTTGGAGAAATTCGTCAACGCCGACTTTGCGCAAGTGGATTACACCGATGCGGTCACTATTTTGCAAAACAGCGGCCAAACTTTTGAATTCCCCGTTGAGTGGGGCATTGATTTAGCCTCTGAGCATGAGCGTTACCTGGCAGAAGAGCACTTTAATGCACCGGTTGTGGTAAAAAACTACCCGAAAGACATTAAAGCATTCTATATGCGTATGAACGATGACGGTAAGACCGTTGCTGCGATGGACGTACTCGCACCAGGTATCGGCGAAATCATCGGCGGCTCTCAGCGTGAAGAGCGCCTAGATGTGCTCGACCAACGCCTTGAAGAAATGGGTCTAGAAAAAGAAGATTTCTGGTGGTACCGCGATCTTCGCCGTTATGGCACTGTCCCTCACTCTGGTTTCGGTCTGGGCTTCGAACGTCTGGTTTCATACGTGACGGGAATGAGCAACATTCGTGACGTGATCCCATTCCCTCGCTCACCACGCAATGCCAGTTTCTAAATAGATACACTTATCCAAAGGCTGCAGGTTGCAGCCTTTTATTTGCATTTAGCTTTCATTCATCATAACCATGGACGACACCAATGTTTGAGAAAATCTCTGCGGCACCTGCTGATCCTATCCTAGGGCTAACTGAAGAATTTAAAGCGGATCCACGTGAAGATAAGATTAACCTCGGGGTCGGGGTCTATAAAAACGAGCACGGCGAAACGCCCGTTTTAACCTCAGTAAAAAAAGCCGAGGCACTACTACTCGATAAAGAAACCACCAAATCTTATTTGAGCATTCCAGGCACCGCCGAATATGGCCTTGCCGTTCAGCAATTACTTTTTGGTGAGCATGCGGATGTCATTAAAGACAAACGCGCACAAACCGCACATTCTCCCGGCGGCACCGGCGCCCTTCGCTTAGCAGGTGAATTTATTAAACGCCACCTGGGCGATGTCACCATTTGGATCAGTAACCCAACTTGGGCTAACCATAAAGGCGTGTTTACCGCGGCAGGTTTAACTCTCGCAGAATACAGCTATTACGATCCGGCCAAAAATGACAAAGATTTTTCAGCGATGGTCGCTGATCTCGAGAAAGCGGCAGCGGGCGATGTCGTGCTACTCCACGGCTGCTGTCATAACCCAACCGGTATCGATCCGACCGAGCAAGAATGGCAAACTTTAGCAGATCTCTGCCAACGTAAAGGCTTACTGCCTATGTTTGACTTTGCATATCAAGGCTTTGCCAAAGGCGTAGAAGAAGACGCAGTCGGTCTGCGTATTTTCGCTAACGTCTGCCCAGAGCTGCTGATCGCAAGCTCATTCTCGAAAAACTTTGGCTTATATAACGAACGCGTTGGTGCCTTTACACTGGTCGGGCGTCAAGAGCAAGAAGCGGTCACCGCCTTTAGCCAAGTTAAAAGTATCGCCCGAGTGATTTACTCTAACCCACCTGCCCATGGCGCAGCGGTGGTGACGACGATTCTTAATGACCCAACGCTCAAGGCGGAATGGTTACAAGAATTGGCCACGATGCGAGACCGCATTAAAGCCATGCGCACGGAATTTGTCAAAACACTCAAAGCGCAAGGCGTCTCACGTGATTTTAGCTTTATTGAGCAACAAAACGGTATGTTCTCGTTCTCAGGGCTGAATAAGGATCAAGTGAATGCATTAAAGGCTGATCATGGTGTCTACATTGTCGGTTCCGGTCGGCTTAATGTTGCGGGTATGACGCACACTAATATGGTGCCACTTTGCACTGCGATCGCAAAGGTTTTAGACTAAGCGTCGCTGTCTTAAAAATGAAACAAAGGGCCGCTAGGCCCTTTTTTTGTTGGCGGCATTTATATTTAAACAATTTATTAACAAAACAATTAATAACAAGCCCAGAGCCGCTACACTAAAACCAACCAGGTTTTTTATGAACTGTGACCAAAAAGATAAACCCTATGAGTAATAATGAAGTTGTATTTGGTGACGATGAACGCCTCGTCTCGACCACTGATAAGCGCGGCGTCATTACTTATTGTAATCCGGAATTCATTCGTATTGCGGGTTATGAAGACAATGAGCTGACGGGGGCACCCCATAATATTATTCGTCATGCCGATATGCCGAAAGCGGCGTTCGCGGATATGTGGCGTAACCTTAAGGCCAATCAACCGTGGCGGGGAATTGTCAAAAACCGCTGTAAAAACGGTGATTATTATTGGGTCGATGCGTATGTTACGCCGATTTATGATCGGGGCCAAGTCATGGGCTATCAGTCCGTACGTGTTAAGCCTGATCCCGCCGTGAAGCATCGCGCGGCACAGGTTTACCAAAAGCTCTGTGCGGCAGAAAAAGCAGGGAAATCGCTTAAACACTTTTCGATTGCAGACCTGCCCACAGGCGTAAAACGGGGTTTAATGGCAATCGGTTTAGCCGCCGCGCCCATTTCCCTGATCTTTGATCGCGTGATTTCCGGATGGGATATTGCCGGCGCCATTGCGATGCCATTGATACTGGGGACGATTTTTCGCGATGAGCTTTTTACCCTGCCTACGCTTAGCCGCCGCTTTCAAACGGACTACGACAGTATTAGTCGCTATATTTATTCAGGCACGGGTCTAAGTTCGGTCGTTGATTATAAAGTTAAGCTACTTAATGCCCGAATTCGCACCATTCTGGGTCGTATGCTCGATGCTTCCCTGTCGTTGAACCAGTTTTCGGACGAATTAAGCGCCTTGTCGAAACGCGTCTCCGATGCGATTAACAAGCAAAGCGATCAGATTTCGTCGATTGCTAGCAATATTGACCATGCCTCGGAATCGGCGAATAAGGTATCTGACAATGCGCAACAAAGCGTTGAACTGCTTCAGTCTGTGCAGCAGCAGAGCCAAGAAACTGAATCCTGGTTACAACAGACCGGGGAACAATTAAAAGCGCTTTCCCAGCAATCTGAACACTCGCTCACGGCAACCCAACAGCTATCGGCTACCGCTGAACGCGTGACCGAATCGATGAGTGAAATCAGTGGCATTGCTGAGCAAACCAATTTGCTCGCGTTAAACGCGGCCATTGAAGCAGCACGAGCCGGTGAGCAGGGTCGCGGGTTCGCCGTTGTCGCCGATGAAGTGCGTGCACTTTCCAGCCGCACTCAAAGTGCAACCGAACAAATTCAAGCGTCAATACAAGAGATGCACAACACGATTGCACATTGGCAAACTCAGATCCATGAAAGCCATGAACAAACACAGCAGTGTGTTGATACCACGTCTAACAGTATTTCAAGCTTACATGCTGTTGCGACGGCCATCGAAGATGTGGTGGGAAGAACGAATGAGACGCATCATTCCGCGCAAGCGCAACTAGAGACATTTACTGACATTAGTCGCGACATACATAGCATTGAGTCCGTTTCTCAGCAGAACCTCAATGAAGTAAATGATGTCTCAGAGGCAAGCAGCCAACTTCGCGATAAAGTACGCCAGTTCCATGACATCGCTAGGCAGTTCGAATAATCGCGGAGCACTTCACATACTAGCTAAGCAGCGCGGATAAAAGCCAAGCAGTACAAATAAAAGCTTAAGCAGTGCGAATAAAAGCGCCATCTGGCGCTTTTATTATTGGATACCGTGCAAGAACTCAGCGCGTGTCGCTGCATTTTTCTTAAACTGGCCCCCTAAGGCCGTTGTGGTCGTTTCACTGTTCGCGTCCATCACCCCGCGTGATTTGACGCAATAGTGTGTCGCTTCGATACGTACCGCGACATTGTCAGTCTCTAGCAGCGTCTGTAACGCGACTAAAATTTGACGAGTCAACCGCTCCTGGACCTGCGGACGCTGGGCAAAAAATCGTACAATGCGATTAATCTTAGACAAGCCAACCACTTTATTGTCGGGCAGATACGCCACAGTCGCACGACCGTCAATGGTTACAAGGTGATGCTCACAGGTGCTAGTCACAGAAATATCTTTTACCCGAACCATCTCATCACATCCCATTTTATTATCAATCATGGTTACTTTGGGAAACTGTGAGTAATCGAGTCCGGAAAAAATCTCATCGACATACATTTTGGCAATACGCGCTGGTGTTTCTGCCAAACTATCATCGGTAAGATCCAAGTCGATCGACTGCAGAATTTCACGCATGTGAAACTCGATTTTTTCTTTTCGTTCTTCAGAAGACATCTTTGATGCTGTTGTCATTGGGGTTTCGATCCCACGCGCGAGCAGAGCTTCCTGAACTTTTTTTGCAGCATCGCTTAATGCCATGATGGATTCCTTTTTAGGTATGCCTTAAGCCGTTCTTTTACTTACACACTGTAGTCGCTATCAGATCAGTGTTGTCATTAAATAGAAGCATAACGTTAATATACCAAAAATACACCTCGCGGAGACTGTGGATTTATCCGCTGGCGTCGGATTGCCTAATCTCGGCAGTTCATTTTTGTCAAGCATCGTGAACATCCATTCGATTTACCTTAGGCCAGATGCAAACTTGCTTAAGATCACACCCCTTTCTCTATCTCAAACACCATCATATCAATGAAATCAAACTGTCATTTTTGTTTGATATCGTTTGCAGATTGTATCGTATCGTTGACGCATTCGAATCACAGTCGAAAGTTGATATCCAAATCGGCCGCAGCACTCTCCTGCTTAGCAATTATGCTGGCAAAAGACACCTCCCTAGTGAGGTTATTTCAATAATAATAAACACGCGATGGTATATCTTGTCCCCTCTACCGGGGACTTTTTTTATCCCCCACCAAAAAAGACATTGCCTTGACATAAAGCCAATTTTTTATTGGCATATTTGTTATTAAGTTAACTACGCTTGAATTAACACCCACCGTTAGTGACTAAGGAGTCATTATGAAGAGACACGTATTGATGGCGGTCATGCTTGCTGCTGGCGTCACCGCCTGTAGCAGTAGCAATGATGCGAACAATGCTAAAAACGAGGTCACAACCTCTGGCGTTGCTCAGCAATGGCAACTCACCATGATTGATCAACAGGCTATCAGTGCGGAAGGATCCCCAACGTTAAACGTCAATAAGGATATGGAAGTCAACGGCTATACCGGCTGTAACCGTTACTTTGGTAAGGCGGAACTCGACAATAATCGCTTCAAGATTGATCGTATGGCCAGTACGAGAATGGCTTGCGCGGAAAACTCAATGGCGTTAGAACAAACCATGAGCCAAGTGTTGGGTCAATGGAGCGACGCTAGCGTGCGCAATAACACATTGTTACTCAGTAATGATACGCACACCTTAGTCTTTACCCCAGTTAACTCATCCAAGGCGACAGATGATCCGTTACTTAAGAGCCCAGCGGTAAATTCACGCTTCAACAAGGGCGAGAAATATTAACTCTATATCTCAAAGATCGATTCCTGATCTTAAAGACCGGCTCGTGAACGTAAAAGCCGATGAGTTATCCTAGAGAGCGGTACTTGTTACCGCTCGCTTTTTCACGACACCACCATCCAATGCCAACCTTTATCGACATCAGCCTTCGCTCGCGTCAAGCCTATTTCGCCATAAGCGCATAGTCTTGAAGCCGTCATTTCTTTTTGCTTAGTCACGGTGACGCCGCCTACAAACACAGCAACCCGACTCTCCGGTTCGTCCTCAAAAGGTATCTGAAGCCGTTTAACCGCGGTGACGCATTCTTCACCTAATCGCGAGGCACCCTCAGTGCGAGGCAATATTGCAATAAATTGACTTCCCGTGTAACGACAGACGAGATCGCCTGGTCGTTTAAGCATCTCATCAATGGCTTGTGCCACTTGGCGGATCAACTGATCACCCGCAACCCGACCGTATTGGCTGTTGTAATTAGATAGGTGCTGGATTTCGACCAGCATTAAGCTCAGGGGTGTTTCATCACGGACCGCACGCTGGATTTCGCGCTCTAATGCTTGTTCAAATTGGGTTCGGTTATATAACCCCGTCAACCCATCACATTTGGTCATTGATTCTAATCGGCTATTCGCATCTTTGAGCGCATGTGTTTTTTGCTCGACTTGGACTTGAACACTGTACGCCCGTGCCTGCAGGCGATAGAGCAGATAACAAATCACAAAAAAGATGCCACTACCGATCAAAAACGTCCACATTGGCACCCAGCTTTGTCTTTGTTGCATGTAACTGACTGTGGGATAGCCCACCAACTCCCACTCTCGTCCGGCAAATAAAATGGCTTCAGCGGGCTGTTGTGCCAGCGAATCCTTCATTTGTGCCAGTTCAACACGATGGGTATGCAACACTTGGCGATGATTAGGATCGGTGGTATCAATTAGGGTGTAATTGATACCGTCATTGATCACGGTTTTTATCGCAAGATTGACCAGGGTTTCTACATCGATCACTGCCACTAAAAATCCACGCAAATCCTGGGTATCATCCCCTGCTAGTTGTTCGGGATCGACGAGAATCGGCATAATGAGCAAAAAGCCACGTACATCACCATACGCCCGTTCAATGGTCGTAGCAGGCGTAGCCACTGGTACACCAGTATTAAAGCTGGTTTTAAGTGCCTGGCGTGTGATGGATGTTGAGCCCAAATCATAACCCATCACAGCGTCTGATTGATTGTTACCTGAGGTAAATCTAAGGGGAAAATACATATCACGGCGAGAGGCGGTTACTAACTGGCTCTGATCGTTGAGTTCAACAATATTGAAGCTTGTTCGATCAGGCTGAGCCGCTGTCATACCTTGTGTGTAATGCCGGCGTTGATGATGCATGACAATATCGGCCCAGTCGATCGATTTGAAACTAGGATGACGCTTTAATACCCCAGAGGTTAGAGGCTGAAAATTGCGAGCGTTTAAGCGATGCCCAGCATCGAAGTGATTCTTAACCGCATAAAGCAGTTCAAGACCCAGGTTGACCTCGCGCGCCAGCGCCATTGCCGCATTATTAACATCCTTGTGCAGCTCTTTACGAATGGCTTCTTGCTCTTTTTGATAGAGTAGATGCGCCGTGAATGCCGCAAACCCTACGCCAATAAGCGCCGTTATGATGATGATACTCCATGCACGCCGAGGCATTATTACTATCCTTACCCTATATTACCTACGCAATAAATATGTTAGCTGCGCGATAAACATGTTACCTACGCGATAAACGAGGGGGCGTTATAACCCACTTATCTTGTAAGCGTAGTGGGCAAGACTATAAACGATCAATTTTTTAACACTATCTTGGCATGCAGGCTACATTTACCCCATGACAACTGAGTTGAGACAAGTAACGGCTGCAAACATAAACAAGACACCTGCATTTATACGCCACAATGTGGGCTTAATTCGCTTTATTAAGTGCCAAATTTGCGCAGCGAGAGCCAACAAGCCAAACCCAGCCCCGGCAACAAACGCATTAATCTGGCTAGGTGCGATATCTGAATGACTTAACGCCGCCACGCTTGCGACAAACACCATCAGTCCCATAAACGCCATCACACTTGCCAGTGGTAATAACGTGTCAAAAGCCTGCAAACGTGAACGCGCACGCACTAATAGACCATGCCCCAAGCTTGCACCAAGTAACACCAGCTGTAATACCCCGGCGACAACCAGTAGCCCACCCTCAGCCATCAGTATGGTAATCCATGTAACAACGCCCAATAAATTTGCGACATACAACAAAGGAATGGGACCTGACCGACGTGTTTTGCCCGTTTTTGATCGAAACGCAAATATCCCTAACGTTAAGAAGGGTAAGATGGCGAAAAAACTAGATGGAACCAAGATCAACCAAGCAAAAGTCGGCACCCAAAAAGCATGATGAAAACGCCCTCGCTGGCCGGGGCAAATATCGCCCTTCAAAAGGGCTAACGACAACACGAGTTGTGCCCCCAAAACAGCAGACACGATCGCGGGAACAAGTAACATGTACATAACAAAAATTACCTTACATAAAGCATTAAAAAAGAGTCAACTATTGAACTGATTACATTAAAAAGCGCCATCGATCACATTGAATGCACGAAATAGACTCAAAACCGCCAATAAACTGGCATGTTTGTACACTTATACCAACCTTTATGACAGATAAAAACAACATGACCGCACGACGCGATAATAACAAAGTGGCGCGAGCAGCGGGAACCTTTGCACAAGCGGAAAGGACAATGGGTGCAATGATGAGTGAGACCTTAGGGCACATTATTTATAAGCTCCAAATATCATTTTTTGAACTTTGGAGTGCAAAAAAACACGCCAACAGTTTTAATAACACACGTAGTACCTATCTGCGCAGTCGCTTATGTGTACTGTGTTACGTATGGGCTGGGCTCACGATTGCTTGGTCTGTCGCTGATTTTCTATTCCTATCGGACACTACCGCCGCCGCCCAACTCTCATTGCAACGCTTGCTATTAGGTGGGGTGCTGATAACGATTGGTTATGCAGTGAGTCGAGCTAACAATCTAAAATCGGCTAAACTCGGTCTCGTCGCGATGGTGATTGCCACCAACGCCTTTTATTTCTCTGCCAGCCACACCCTTCATTTCCCTACGGAGAACACCGCGTTTTCCTATAGCTACACGCTATTGCCGATCATTCAGATAGTCATGCTCACTATCTTTCCGCTCACCATGCGCGAAAGTTTATCGTTAATGACAATTACTTTAGCTTGCCATCTCTGGGTGGATTCGTTCGGTGGCACCATGACCAGTCCCGACAATATTGCCTCATACTGGTTACAGACAGTGATTGCCTTCATGGTGGTCTGGTCACAGCTTTCGCAATTACATATGATTTTGCGCCTTTATCGCCAGGCGACACTCGATCCGCTCACTGGGATCTATAATCGCCGAATGCTGCTTCAACTGGCAATGCGCGCACTCGCCGTGAGCGAGGAACGACATTCTCCCTTTTCTGTGTTGTTGCTTGATTTGGATAAATTTAAACGCATTAATGACAAATGGGGCCATTACGCTGGCGACGTTGTTTTACAGTCGTTTACACGTACAGTGCAAGAGCGACTAAGAAAATCTGACATCTTTGGTCGTTTTGGTGGCGAAGAGTTTATCGTATTCTTACCTAAATGCAGTGGTGAGGTCACGGCACAAATCGCTAACCGATTACTCGAAGAAGTCGAAAGTATGGATGTGCCAATTGATGAAAGCCGAACGCCGCTCAAGGTGACCGCGTCGATTGGTATCTCCACCTTTCAACCCGGTGACACACTCTCATCTTTGATTGAACGAGCGGACAGTGCGCTTTACCAAGCCAAAGCCGAAGGACGAAATTGTGTCCGTGCCTACCAACCGGGTCATCAAACCAGTGTTGATGCACGACATTCAGTGAGCCGCGACAACATTGATATGCCGACCGAAGCATCACTTTAAATCAGCCGCACGGTGAGTCGACGGCGTTCATGCCATAAGCCCATCGTACGGCAAGCTCATGGCTCAGTATGATATGAGGCCGTGCTCATGGGGCCGCCGTTTGCTGGTGTATTTTGCGAGCGCGGCTTCGACTCACCACCCGGGATAACCCAAACACCAAACCTAATAAAACCAGTCCCAACGCTAATGCGGCGATGACCACACCGAACCATGCATAATGCTGCCAAGCCGCGATGAGATAAAAGCCGCCAAGACTGCCACCGACATAATAATGTACCAAATACAAAGCCGTTGCGGTTGCTTTGCCTTGTGCAGCTTGGCGGCTCACCCACCCATAAGCTAAAGAGTGAGTGAAAAAAGCCCCACCGCTAACCACCAACAACCCAATAACTATCCAAGGTATATCATGACTTAATGTCACTAATACGCCTAGCATCGCCACCAAGGTGCCAAAGGCCATGCCTCTGATTGCACCATATTTGAGCACCCACCGGCCACTGAGCCGTGATGTCACCGTACCGGCGAGATAACAAACAAATACCGATGACACCAAGCTTACTGGTAACTGATAAGGAGGCGCTACAAGTCGAAAGGCGGTGACCGAAAATAAGTTAACAAACAATGCAAAATTCACCCCACCAATAAGCATGGCTATCCACAAACTTGGCGTACGTAAATGCGACAAGACCCCACGTGAATGGGTGAGCAACGATGTTCTACCTGGGGAGAAATAGCGTTGACGAGGCAGCAATTTTGTCACGATCATCACTCCCGCCAGTGTGAAGGCCGCCATGGCGAGGACCGCACCATGCCAGCCCCACCAATCGGTCATTAT
The DNA here is from genome assembly GCF_001996065.1 of Salinivibrio sp. MA351. NCBI lineage: Bacteria > Pseudomonadati > Pseudomonadota > Gammaproteobacteria > Vibrionales > Vibrionaceae > Salinivibrio > Salinivibrio sp. MA351. The sequence goes on from NZ_MUFG01000002.1 coordinate 46,109, forward strand.
ACCACCAGCAACGCGACCAGAAATGCCACCCAGTGAATTAGCACTGATGTAACTGCCCACGGCGATCGCTAGCGCCTTGGGAGAAAACTCTTCGGCCATGTAAGCGACCGCCACCGCCGCAAATCCACCAAGAGACAAGCCCATCAACGCACGCAGCAGAACAATCATCCAAAATGATGAGGTACTCGCCATCGCAAGCCCAACAAGCGGCAGCATCCATAAGCTGGTCAGCATCACAGGCCGACGCCCAATACGTTCAGAGAGTACCGCCCAAGGCACCAAGGAAAAAGATAATCCTAGCGTTGCCGCCGCAAGCAACCAGTTCGCACGCGTTTCACTGATCCCATCACTGGCCGCAAACACAGGCAACATCGGTTGGAACAAGTAAAGGTTACAAAAAATCAGAAAAGAGCCGAACGCAAGTGCAAATGCCGTCAGCCGATAACGTGATGAGCCAAGCTCAATCATGACAACCTCACCGTTTAGTCAGATGACCCTATACTAGCAACGGCAATGTGCGTAATAAAATAGATTCACATTAAGTTAGTTTCATTGTCAGCTATTAGTGCGTCACAATGCCGAACATCACATATTGCCCCTATACTCTATGCAGGAATATCGCTAAAATCGCCGGCCAATTAATCGCCCGCTTTGGCGCATGACTGCAAATCATTTGCTCACACGCGCGGCAGACCAAGAGACAAAGACGTGACACCGACTGCTATATACGACTATACCCCCTACTGGGCCGCTTGCTTCGGGCCTGCGCCTTTTTTGCCAACCAGCCGAGAAGAGATGGATATTCTTGGTTGGGACAGCTGTGACATCATCATTGTCACGGGCGATGCCTATGTCGATCACCCCAGTTTTGGTATGGCCGTGATTGGACGCACCTTAGAAGCACAAGGCTTTCGAGTCGGAATCATTTCGCAACCCAATTGGCACACTAAAGAAGACTTTATGGCACTCGGTGAGCCTAACCTGTTTTTTGGTGTCACCGCGGGTAACATGGACTCGATGATCAATCGCTACACAGCGGATCGTAAACTGCGCCATGATGATGCCTACACCCCGAATAATGAGGGGGGTAAAAGACCTGATCGTGCTGTCTTGGTGTATTCTCAACGTTGTCGAGAAGCTTACAAACAGACACCCATCGTGCTTGGAGGCATTGAAGCAAGTTTACGCCGCCTGGCTCACTACGATTATTGGTCAGACAAAGTTCGTCGCTCTGTGTTGTGTGATGCAAAAGCCGATATCTTATTATTTGGTAACGCGGAACGTGCATTGATTGACGTTGCACACCGCTTGTCACGCGGAGATTCATTGGCCAATATGACGCGTATCGCGGGCACAGCCGTAATGATGAAGTCACCGCCTGAGGGAATGGCAGAAGTAGACTCAACCCGCATCGATAAGCCGGGTAAAGCAATGACGATGCCTAACCCTTATGCCACTGAGACCCAGTGCGAGACCAGCAAAAAAACGGAACCTGACGCGGCGAAACCGATTAGTATTCGTCCTTCTCGCCACGATGCCAAGAACACCTTTGTTCGCTTACCCTCGTTTGAAAAACTCAAAAACGACCGGATTTTATATGCGCATGCCAGTCGAGTGATGCATTTAGAGGCGAATCCCTACTCTGCGCGTGCGCTCGCGCAACAGCATGGTGACCAACTGCTTTGGATTAATCCCCCTCCGGTGCCGTTGACCACAGAAGAAATGGATTACGTTTTTGGCTTACCTTACGCCCGCGTGCCGCATCCGCAATACGGCSAAGCTAAGATCCCGGCTTACGATATGATTAAAACGTCGGTGAATATCATGCGCGGCTGTTTTGGTGGCTGTTCGTTCTGTTCAATTACCGAGCATGAAGGCCGGATTATTCAAAATCGCTCGCAAGCGTCGATCATTGAAGAGCTTAATGATATCCGCGATAAAGTGCCCGGCTTTACAGGCACCATTTCAGATTTAGGTGGACCGACAGCCAACATGTATCGCTTAGGCTGTGCCGATCCGAAAGCTGAGCGAAACTGTCGTCGCCCGTCCTGCGTTTTCCCAAAAATTTGTGACAAGCTCAATACCGATCACCGTCATACCATCGATCTCTATCGTAAAGCCCGTCAAGTCGAAGGGATTAAGAAGGTGCTGATCGCATCAGGCGTGCGTTACGACCTCGCGATCGAATCTCCAGAATATGTCAAAGAGCTGGTCACGCATCATGTCGGTGGATACCTCAAAATCGCGCCCGAGCACACTGAGAAAAACACCCTCGATCTGATGATGAAGCCTGGCATGGGGGCGTACGATCGATTTAAAGCCTTGTTTGAGAAATACAGTAAAGAAGCGGGGAAAAAGCAGTATTTAATTCCCTACTTTATTGCCGCTCATCCTGGCTGTACCGACGAGGATATGGTGCATCTGGCGTGCTGGCTGAAAGAGAATGACTTTGAGTGCGACCAAGTGCAAAACTTTTACCCATCGCCAATGTGTAACGCCACAGCGATGTATCACTCAGAGACCAATCCACTCAAAAAGGTACGTTATAAAAAACGCGAAGCACTGACCGTCGCCAAAGGAGAGCGCCAACGTCGCTTACATAAAGCCTTATTGCGTTATCACGATCCGGCGAACTGGCCACTGATCCGTGAGGCGTTGGTCTCGATGGGTAAAAAACATTTAATTGGTAACGGCCCGAAATGCTTAGTCCCCACAGAAGATAGCGTAGCGACAACAGGTCGCCAGCGTCGCTCAGGGCGTCACGGCACTCAGCGCTTTGCCACTAAGCATCCAAAGCAGCCCGATATCCGCCAGCCTAACAGGCACAAACCGAAGACACATAAACAAGCGGGTTCCAACGCTAAGCGTCGAGATAAACGGACTTAAGATTTGTAGTCAAACGTCACTATACGGCTCAAGGCTCAAGGACAAAAGACAAAGAACAGAAAATAGAAAGCAAAACGCCCCAACAATGGGGCGTTTACGATAACGTGTCGGCGTTAGGCCAATATAAGCGATGGTGATTACGGCCTTGGCTAACGGATAAGCTCCATAATGATGACGCCCAATGCCAGCACGCATGCAATGGCCCCAATGACCCAAGCAATTTTTTTCTGCGTGCTCTCTTCCAAGTATTGCGCAGCGGTAATACCGAGTAAAACTAGCAAGATAATAACAACTGTTTTAAGCATTTGTTTGCCTTAGCTTTTAGCTCTTTATTTTACTGTACGCGAAATAACCACAGGTGCAATCCTTTAATTTATACGTTGCCAGAGCACGCAAGATCAGTGCGCGTATGCGCAAGTCGCAATAATACCTGCAGTGGATGCAACAGCGGTGTCTCACTAAATCGCTTCACTTGGCTACGGCACGAATACCCAGTTGCGACAACCCGCTCTTTGGGTAAGTCAGCCAGTTTAGGTGACCAACTTAAATCATAGATGGCTTCTGAGGTATCGCGCTTATCGGCTTCATGGCCATAGGTACCCGCCATGCCACAGCATCCTACAGAAACGGGTTTAAGCTCTGCGCCAAAATGGGCGAATAAATCAACCCACTGTTGCTCTGCATAAGGTAACTGCGTTTTTTCTGTGCAATGACCAAATAAGTACCAAGGCTCGGACGTATGCTCAGCCTTTGCTGGTAGGCTAGGCACCACATTCGTTAACCACTCATGGCTCAGTAGGACGTTAAAATCACCACGATAACGGCCCAGCGCCTCTTGATATTCATCGCGGTAACACAGCACTAAAGCAGGATCGACACCCACCATCGGAATATTCAGCGCCGCTAGCTGATTTAAAAAACCAGCAGTATTACGCGCGGTTTGGGCAAAACGTCGTAGAAAACCTTTTACGTGTTGTGCTTTACCGTTGGGCTTAAAGGGAATCAGCATCGGCACTTTTCCCAGTCGACGGACCAACTTGATCAAGTCGTGAATCAGTGGCGCTTCATAAAAACTGGTAAACGGGTCTTGCACGATCAACACATAGTTTTCACGCTCTTGCGTGGACAAGGCTTGTAGCCACTCGAGATCAAATTTGAGGGCATGATCGCCTGCCAATGCCTGGGCCAATGTCGGCACCGATAAAGCGGGTGTATCGGTGTAACCAATGAGTTTGGCTGTTAAGCCTTGTGCCCACTGGGGTTGGGTTGCGGCATTGACTAACCTAGGCGCTTTAGCCATTAATGGCAGCAAGCTTTCAATATTTGCGACCAGATGATCTTTAATCGGACGCGGATAACGGCTGTAGTACAACTGCATAAACCGGGAACGAAAGCTGGGGACATCGACTTTAATCGGACACTGACTGGCGCACGCTTTACACGCCAGGCAGCCACTCATCGCTTCCATGACCTCATGGCTAAAGTCATCCGCCTCTTTTTGGCGGGTAAAGTAACGCCCGAATTTCGCCATCATTTCACGGACTGAGGGAGATTGCGTCATGAGTGCTTGCTCGACATCCAACGGATCAACGCCCTGCTCCGCGAGCAAACGTAACCACTCGCGCACAATCCCTGCCCGGCCTTTAGGTGAGTGTCGACGGTCATAACTGACTTTCATCGACGGACACATGGGTGACGACGTATCATAGTTAAAGCACAACCCGTTGCCATTGCATTCCATCGCGCCTTTAAAGCTATCTCTAACCTCAACCGGGATCTGGCGGTCATAAAAACCACGCTTGGTATCATCGACCTGCACCAAAGCATCGTCGCTGTGAATCGGGGTACAAATCTTTCCAGGATTCATCCGGTTTTGCGGATCAAAGGCCGCTTTTACCCGACGCAATTGCCTGAACAGAGTCTCACCAAAAAAGGCAGGACCGTACTCAGAGCGATAGCCTTTACCATGTTCGCCCCACATCAATCCGCCGTATTTCGCCACCAGTGCTACGACCTGATCAGAAATGGTTTTCATCACCCGCTCTTGTTCGGGATCGCACAAGTCAAGCGCGGGGCGCACATGCAATACCCCTGCATCGACATGGCCAAACATGCCATAGTGCAGATGATGGCTATCGAGTAATGCGCGGAACTCACTGATAAAGTCCGCCAAGTTTTCTGGTGGCACACAGGTGTCTTCGGTGAAGGCTACAGGTTTGGCCTTGCCTTTCGTCGCGCCCAGTAATCCAACCGATTTTTTGCGCATGGCATAGATTTTATTAATCGACGCCAGATCACGGCAGATCTGATAACCAATCACGCCTTTTTGCTGTTTCGCTATCAAGCGATCGAGTTGCTCACACAGGGTCGTAATTTGTGCCTCAATGTCGTCGGCATCATTGCCAGCAAACTCGACCATATTAATGCCGTGCATGACCTTACCCGGCACATCCTCCAGCAGATCACTGACGGTATGCCACACAATATCATTACGCGCTAAATCAAGGACTTTAGCATCAATGGTTTCAACTGAAAGCGCCTTGGCTTCTACCATCATGGGCGCATTACGCAACGCTGAATCGAAGCTGTCATATTTGATGTTCACCAAGGTGCGTACACTTGGAATGGGCGTAATATTGAGCTTGGCTTCGGCGATGAAGGCTAAAGACCCCTCGGCGCCACAGAGCACACGGCCAATATCGAATTCCGTTACTGTTTGATCGTAAACATGTTTAAGATCATACCCAGTCAAAAATCGGTTGAGTGGCGGAAAGGTGTCAGTGATCAGATCACGATGTTCGCGACATACGGACGACACGGTTTCCAGAGCACGTCCGGTTAAATCACCTCGCGCCATCGCTTGCTTGAGCGGCTCCGGCTTAAGCGGTTGGGTATCCAACACACTGCCATCAATCAATACAGCTTTTAAGCCCAGCACATGATCCGACGTTTTGCCGTAACGTAACGACCCCTGCCCCGATGCATCGGTATTGATCATCCCACCGATCGTGGCGCGATTACTGGTCGATAAATCCGGCGAGAAAAAGTAGCCATACGGACGCAATACATCATTGAGCTGATCTTTAATCACCCCAGCTTGAACACGCACCCACCCTTGTTCAGGATTGACCTCTAAAACCTGGTTCATATGACGGGAGATATCCACCACCACATGTTGGGTCAGTGACTGACCATTTGTTCCTGTGCCGCCGCCGCGTGGCGAAAACTTAATGTCACTGAAAGGAGGGGCTTGAACGGTCTCACCAATGATGCGCAGATCATCAACCGACGACGGGAAAAGAACGGCTTGAGGCAGTGCTTGGTACACACTGTTATCCGTCGCTACCGCCAGACGGCTTGCGTAGGTCGATTCGATATCGCCCTGAAAACCCGCGTCTTGCAAAGCGGTAAGAAAATCAACGACGGCGGACGACAAGCCCGCCTGTGGGTGTATTGCCGGTATCATTGCGGTTCCTGTGCGAGTATCACCATGCCTGGTGCAATTTTAGTTATGCGCCTACTTTACCTTAACTCTTGGCACAGCCAAAGCGATCACAGGGTAAATCCTTCGCGAGTCAATCCTTAAACCCTTATCACCATTCCCGCCAACCGAGCCTGGTGCTTGACCATCTCGCAAGCTCTGGGCTCGCAATCAAAACCCAAGGCCCTAAACTCCACGCTGCCATGGAGACAACGATCAAGACAATCCAACTCATTCCCGTCACCTGCACCACGCCCCAAGCAGCCAGAAGCAGCCCAGCGACCCCCAAGAAAATCCAGGCCAAGGTCAATAGTTTTCCCATCATGCTCGCGGCCGGTTTATGACTGGGGAAAAGCTTGTGCCAGACCTGGCCGGTATATATCCCAGCGCTTAATGCGGCTAAGTAGAGCAGATCGGGTAACTTTAATGCTAACGCCAATAATGCTAGCAACGCACAGACCAATAGCCACAGCCGACCGGTGGTCAGTAGCGGTCGATCTTTCCCTATGGTCACTGCATCTATTTTCACGGTTGCCCAGGCTAGGCTGCTTCCCACTAAGGCGCCAATCACCACATCACTAGCAAAGTGAACGCCCAAATACATGCGGTTGAGCCCCATCAAAATCATCACCGCCAAAGCAAGCACTAACGACCCATATGCCTGTCCATGCGTATCACGACGCTTTAGGTACCAGGCGGTGACAACGGCTGCCGCTAATAAGGTGTGACCGCTTGGCACCGTAAAGCCACTTGCCTTACCGATTTGCAAGTCAGGCCATAGGTAAAACGGTCTTGGCATCGCAAATCCTGTTTTTAACGTGATAGAGACAGTCGCCGCACTGATCAAAAGAAAAAGCAGCGACAGCGCCGATTTATGGCCACGAAAAATAAGAAATAGTGGTACCAAGGCAACGTAAAATGCAATTTCTCCTAAAATGTTGATCAGTCTGAATAAGCGTTTAGTCATCGCGCTCGCGACATCGCCCAAGTGCGCGACCGCCGTTTGTAGGCCAGAGACGAGGCCATACTGACTTACGTAAAAGGCAGGCGCTAGGGCACTAAAATCCGCTAAAGCAGCGACATCACTGCTAGGCGTTTTTGCCGCCAGAGACCATAGCAACTCACCGCGATCTTTAAATCGATAGCGATAGTCGCCTGCCTGTGCAGGCGGTATTAACAAAGCTTTATCGATTTCAGATCCAAAGTGCAGCGCCTGCCAAACCGGCAACACGCCTGTGCCATTGGCGTTCGAGACAACCGGTAGCGGCGTTTGGCTTTGGCAAGCAAACAATACCCCACGTTTATCTTTGTGAGCGACCTTCCCCACATTGACGCGAAGAGCCGTTTCTTCAAACACTTCACGCGCCAGGGCTCGGGTCGGTGATTCAGTCAAATTCACTCGTCCACCGGGTAAACCATATCGCCCGGTGACTCTATCTTTTATCAACAGTAGTCGCCCAGCAGGATCGGTAATCACACAGGCGACCCCTGCGATCCCTTGCTCCGTTGAAAACGTATCGTCACCTTGTGCTAAGGCATAACTCGACACCCACCAACTAAATACTGACAATAGTACAGCGATACTCCGTTTCATTCGGCGGCTCCTGAATGCACCTGTCCTGATAAAAGATAAGGAAAAAGAATGACACAGCCAGACCCTCTCAGCCCCTATTATTACCATCATAACTTTCAAAGCTTGATCGGTTTAGTGTCTGAACGTGACTGGGATCTGCTCACAGGCAAAGAACGGGCTTGGCTTACCTGCTTTCAACAGCTTAGCTTCAAAGCCCAATGTTTGCTGGTCCGTTTATTGATGCGCCGCCATGATTACTTCTTAGCCGACAAACTGATCTATCCCGAGCTCGGAGACACCAGGCCACTGCTCCACAACTTGGCCGATAACGGATTTGTCAGCATCACCGATACTGCTCCCGCTGACGTCTTATTTAACCTACTGAGTAAGGCGCAATTGATCGATGCGTTTCCAGCGGTGGCCTTAGCGAAAAGTGCGAGTAAGACACAGTGGCAAACAGCGATCACTGACACCTATGACGATCCGCTCATCAGTCCCTACGCGCTAGTCGTTTGCCACCAACCGGACCTACTCCCCGTCTTGTTGTTATTGTATTTTGGTAATTCACGCCAAGATTTGAGCCAATTTGTCGTCGCCGAGCTCGGTATTCAGCAATTTGAATTGTATCCTGTTAGTCAGTCTGAGCGTTTATTTCAACACCGCCAACACATTGATGATTGGCTTCACTTGTCTGCGCTTACCGACACGGTTTGGCAAGCAAAAAAAGCCAAGCGCCCAGCGTTGATTCTTGCGCTACAATCGCACCTTCCTCAGCCGTTTGAGTGGCCGCCACTTGAGCGCAAACGGCAACGCTTAGTTAATCGTATTGCACGTGAGTTTGAGCGCCACGATGACTTCCCTTGTGCCACATTGCTTTACCAAACCACCACGCAACCACCAAGCCGGGAGCGACAAGCTCGCATGTTGATTAAACAAGGTTATATTGATGACGCATCACGCATCATTGCGGCCATGCTCGACGCGCCTCACGATGAAGAGGAATATGACGTCGCCTGTCGTATCGCCAAACAAAAGCCCCTCCGAGAGCATGCCCGTTTGGTGCCGACAAACTCAGTCAATCCTGCCATTGTGGATAGTGAGACATTGACACTCCCCCTTGAACATCGGGTGGAATGGGACGTTGCGGCGTATTATCGATGCCAAGGCTGGCAAGTATGGTATAGCGAAAACAGTTTGCTGAATGCGCTGTTCGGGCTCTTTTTTTGGGACATTCTGTTTTTACCCATCAGTGGCGCCTTTGTGAATCCATTTCAACGTGGCCCGCGCGACCTGTATAGCGACGACTTTGTCACCAAAAGACAGCCCCAAATTCATGCGCGCTTGGCAAACATTAATCAAGCACGCGATTGGATAGCACGACACTATCAACAAAAACAGGGGCTCAGTAATGATTGGGTCAACTGGTCTGTGATTGAATGGCCGCTGCTTGACGCCGCCTTACACGCCCTCAGCGACACACAGCTAAGCGCGTGTTTTAAGCGTATTTTGTTCGATCGACGCCATAATCGACGCGGTCACCCCGATTTGTTTATGTGTCGAGGCGATGCCTACCAATGGGTGGAAGTGAAAGGCCCAGGAGATGTGTTGCAGCCTCATCAAAGCCGCTGGCTTCAGTTTTTTCACCAGAATGGCATTTGTGCCAAAGTGGTCTATGTCACTTCAGCTACGTCAAACAGCTAGTCAGGTCTAATCGTCAATAGAAACGATCAATGTATGTGACGTTGTCACTTAGCGTCTTCAGTATGAGGATTAAAGATGTAGTGCGAGCCATCGTAAACAAGTCGTTTAATCAAGGCTTCACAGTGTTTAAGGCCACCGCGGTCAAACGATACGCCGTAGCGTTGCATTCCCCATTTTTGCTGACGGTTTTCCACTTGCCCGCTTAATACAAAGCAATCGTCGCTATCGGGCGCTTGGATTTGTATCGCGATTTGATGGTGCTTTTCAAAAACGGGCGCAATAGCATCAAAACTAAACCCACAGCCACCTGCAGAAATATCGGTAAGATTGACCGACAAACGACGACTACCTAGAGGAACTTCACCTTTCACATTTAATTCATAACGATTATCTTTGCGCTGTTGAATCAATTTGGCTTGCTGTGGTAGCTCAACCACCACCAAATTAACGGGCGCTTTGAGTACGGTGGAAATTTTGGATGCAAACCGTACTTTCGCGCCTTCACCCTCATCAGAAACGGCATCCACGGCGAGGCGATAACCTTCAATAAAAAATTGATTAACCTGATTGAGGTTTTCCGTGGGCAGAGAAAAGAACAACCGTTTTTCGCCATCAAAACCGATAAAGGTACAGTCAGAGCGATATGTTTGCCCCACCGGGGTTTTAATTTGTACCTGGGTGGTCGTTCCGTGTTTCATGAATGCCACGGCTCGCAGACCAATGACGGTGTCTTCTCTTACGGTTCTATATTTTTTGGCCTTAAGCTGAGGCAAAGACTGCATCATTCTAAATTCTTGCGGTTAAGAGAACAAAGGTAACGGCAAATTCAATCCCCGTTACCACTTGGAAGCCATGACGCGCACGTAATGCGTTATTGGCGCGTCAAGCTGTTGACACGTCAAGCTGTCAACACATCAAACTATTACACGTTAACGATAACAGCCGTTGGCTACAGCAGGTACATAACAAACTGCATTAAAGGTACCGTATTGCCGCTCGAACCAACCACTTGATTGCCTTCAATCCGGGCGGTAAGCGTGGTTATTTTTTCCGACTGCGTGACGAACCCCGCACTGGATAAGTTACTGACTTTTTCTCGCCATGGCGAGCGTGAAAGCAACACGTTTGGTACCGCCACATCCAGATTGCCAGACAACTGACTCACCAGCTGATTCAGGCCAAACTCACCCGTGGCGTCGCCACCGCTTAGCTCAAGGCGCATATCAACGCTAACGTCCCCTTCTGGAAGCGTCAGGCTTGCCGGCGACAAATTAACCGATAATCCCGACTGCAACAAATCCACAACGGCTTGTTCCATCGCAGACGCACTTCCCGGCGCCGGGCCCTCTTGCCACTGTGACGATAGCAATGCGATCTGAGACATAGCCGTATAATCAAGGTGGTTAGCATCTAACGCGACCACCAAGTTGCGCCAACGGGTTTGATCTGGCAACGTTATCTCACCAACGGTGAGTTGATTGGTATTATTCAGCGACCGCGCTGACGCCGATTCAACCAGCTCATTGCCAATTTCAAGCTCAACCTGAGCAAGCTGGACCGATTGACCATTGCCGTTATCTAGCTGCGCTTGCTCAATCGAGAGCGACTGATTACCAATCCATAATCCCTCTTGCAGATAACCTTGGCCGCTCCCTGTGATGGTATCAACTTTCAACTGTTGGCCATTATCATCATTAAAGGCGAGAGCAGGCAGTGAGAAGGTTGCTTTACCGCGTCCTTTGCGGTCAATCTCGCCTTTAACACTCAGCTCACTTGCGGTTAGATTGCTGTTTGACTCCGAAAGCGAGAAAGGCGCCACCGTCAGATGATAGTCAGAGGCGCCGGTCAGTAGCGTATCAAGATCTAAGCGAACCGGTGTCGGATTACCTGGCCATATCTTTTGAGTAATTTGTTGTAGCTCTGGGGTCATTACCAAGGTATTGCTCGACGAGACCCCCAATATACCGTGAGATATCTCTGATGTGATCTCGTAGGCAACCGGTAACCCTGACTGCTCCAATAATGCTTTACTCTCGCCCTTAAACTGGACACGCGTAACCGCTTGTGAGCTTAAGTAGCCTCGCTCATAGGTCTGTTTCTCGAGCGTAAAATCTGCGGTTGTGCGTTGATCCACTTCACGCTCATACATTGAGTGCGCAATTTGGCCCGTTGCAAATGGCCAACATGCAACCACCGCAAGGCCGCCGGCAATGGCGCCATACTTTCCTAAAAACATGTCTTTTTTGCTCCAAGGACACGAAAACCATTAGTGTAACCAAAAATGGACGCTGACGATAATATACTAATAGATTGGGATACAGGTTTAAGTCAGTCAGCAAGCATCATTTGTCTATCCATCGAATAGGTCACGATGGGCGCGCGCATTCAGGTTGCGAGGTTTAGCAGGATATGTTCATGAATGTCGACCATTTCGCATCATTGAAGCGAATAAATGCCTATAATCAAAGCGAATTCGCGACAAATCGGCAGAGTGTATGAACCCTTATGTGATATTGTGCATTGACCAAGACCCTCTCGCGGTGGAAAAGCTCTCTCACGACCTCGCGCCGTTTCGCGATGTCTTTGATCTATGCAGTACTGACACCCCTGACGATGCCTATGCGTTGTTACATGATTTGAAAGCGAACGAGCAACAGGTGGCGTTATTGATTTGTCATAACGCGCCTGGGAACAATGATGGCATTGATTTATTAGTCAACGTTGACAACCATGCCGCCAGTAAAGGGGCGCGTACTATTTTGCTCAGCGAAGCGCCGCAGTACGATGTCATTTTGCAGGCAGTCAATGAGGGTCGGTTAAATTATTGCATGCACAAGCCGTGGCGAGCAGATGAATTACAGCGGGTTGCAGAGAAAGAACTCACAACCTATGTCTTGCGGCATTGCCAACACGATCTATTGCGTTATAGCGAAGTGCTGGATCATCGCACCTTACTGGATGCGCAAGTCGAACGTGAGATTAACCAATTTCAGTCACAATTGCTCGCGCCAGCCGAAAGCAATAAAGCAGACATTGCCGACCGAGTGATTGCTGGCCTTTATGCCTTTTTTGACGGCAATGACGAAAGCCGTGCCTGTCGAACCTACAGCGCCAACCATGTACTCACGAAAGAAAACCAAGATAACGCATTTTTATGGTTTATTGCCGAAGGCGACGTTGGGCTCTATAAAACCGATGATAAAGGGCAAGTGCACCATGTCTCTACCCTCTCTGCCGGCAGTTTGATTGGTAGCATGTCGTTTGTCACTGGCGAGGTCTCTTTCTCGACTGGGCGCACACTCACTCGCACCCGGGTGATCAAAATCGACCATACGCTATTTAGCAAAATAATGACCAGCCGCTCAGAGCTGTTACCCCTGTTTATTCAATACCTACTATTGCATTTTAACCAACGCTTAAAGCGCAGCATTGATACCGAAATCCAGCTACAGCAAACACTCGCTTCTCTGGATGAGGCCAATCGCCAGTTGTTAGAAAAAGAAAAAATGGCGCTCCTGGGCCAGCTGGTCGCCGGTGTCGCACATGAACTCAATAACCCTGTTTCCGCGATTTTACGTAATAGCGACGCACTTGCCGACGCTTTAGAGCACGTCGCAAAAACGCCCCTTGATGCTGCCAGCCGCGAACAAGCCCTTACCCTTTTGCAAAACAACCGCAACAGCACCCCGCTATCAACCGCCACCGCGCGAGCACATACACGTACGCTAAGTGAAATGACCGGGAATAAACGCACGGCACGAGACCTGGTGAATATTGGCCTGTATCAACAAGATACGGTGACCAACTGGCAACAACGTTTGGGATCACATTTTGACACTGAATTGGCGACTTGGAAGCAATACGCCCGTTGTGGTCGCCTATTACGCTCTAATCATGTCTGTGCCGGTCGGATCGCCGATCTGGTCAAAAGCTTACGCACCTATGCGCGCCAAGACAGCGAACAGCGCCAGCGTACTCATATTATTGAAAGCATTGATGACACCCTGACGTTATTCGAACACCGACTCAAACCGCACCAATTAGAAAAGTACTATGACTGGGTGCCTGACATTATCACTCAGCCATCAGCTTTGGCACAGGTTTGGACCAACCTTATTGCCAACGCACTGGATGCGATGCCAGAGCCGGGCACACTTACCGTGACAGTTAAAACCCTTAACGACCAAGCATCTGGCATGATTCAAGTATCGGTGACGGATACGGGGATAGGAATGACGCAAGAACAGCAAGAAAAAATGTTCGCGTTAAACTACACCACCAAGCGCGAGGGGCATTTTGGTTTGGGTATTGGCCTGACCATGTGTCAAACCATTGTTCATCAGCAAGGGGGGGATATTCAGGTCCGCTCCCAACTCGGGAACGGCACCACGATGACAGTCACCTTACCCATAGCACTCCCCGCCTCTGCCAATAAGGAGCCACAAACATGAGCCAATATTTAATTTTATGTGTGGATGATGAACGCGATGTCCTCGATAGCGTGATAGACGATTTGCAAGGTTTTACCGATCACTTTGAGGTCGAAGCCGCCGAGTCCGTTTCCGAGGCACGCGATGTGATTCGCGATATGGCCACGGAAGGAACACAACTGGCACTTATCTTGTGTGATCACATTATGCCAGGTGAATTAGGCGTCGATTTTCTCATTGAGCTGGCTAGTCAGCCTCAAACCGCTTCGGCACGCAAGGTCTTACTCACGGGTCAAGCAGGGCTGGAAGATACAGTATCAGCGGTGAATCATGCCAGTTTGCACTATTATCTCGCAAAACCGTGGCAGAAAGACACCTTAGTGAGCGTGGTGACCGATCAATTAACCAGCTATGTGGTTGCTCACGAACCCAATTTGTTCCCTTGGGCTAGCGTACTCGATACCCCGCGTGTCGTGGAGGCGATTAACCGCAACAAATGGAATATGGACGGCGAATAGTCCCAATTTATTGCCATAACCGCGCATTGGGTCAGAAATGCGTAAAAAAGCCTAAATGACGGGCGGATGTGCTTGTTTCAGCGCGCAATCGTCTTATAGAATGATTTCAACACCAATAACAAGTGGAATTGATAATGCGTAAATCTCTTTTAGCTAGCGCGATTGTCGCGTTGGCTTCTTTCAGCGCCGTGGCCAATGAAGAAGACGCCAACCTCACCACCATGAGTAATTTTAGTTACGATTACTTGGAAGGACGTGTCGGTGTTAGCCCCCTCACCTATGGTGCAGGATTTAGCATGTCTATTCACCCTAATGCGCACATTCGTGTTGAAGCAGATACCGAGTTTGATTCGGATTGGGATACCGCTGCAGGGATTGGTTTTCATGCACCGATCAATAACTGGGCAGACTTGACCGGTGAATTGCTTGCGCGCGGCGTCAATAAAGAGAACTTCAACAGCGATGTGGGTTTAGAAATCAATCTTGGTATTCGCCAATGGTTGGGGCCACAAGTTGAAGTGGGCGGTGAAATCGGTCTACTCACCGTGGATGATGAAGAAGATACGTTTGGCTCTGCTTACGGTCGATTCCACGCAACCGAACTGTTCTCGTTAGGCGCAGCATACCGGGTTAACGAGTGGTATGGCGATCAGTTTATGTTTACGACACGCTTTAAGTACTGATAGCGATACAGCCAAGATCAAAAAACCCGCTTTGATGCGGGTTTTTATTTTTCTGTCAGTGACGAAGGTTAGCTTCTGCCCAGCCCTCAGCGAATCAATAACATGGGTACCGTCGATTCAATCAGCAGCTTGGTGGTGTTACTTCCGACAAAGAACTGACGTAGTTTTGAATGCCCGTACGCCCCCATCACAATCATACCCACTTGATTTGACGCTTGATAATCTAAGATTGCTCGGTGTACCTCACCCGTGAGTTGCGCTTGCGCGACATTGACGCCTGCCGCTTGCAATCGCTCAGCCGCCCGTTTAAAAGCAGCCAATTTCTCTTGCGAATCTTCTACCATCACTAAGTGACAAGTCATTCCCGCTAATAATGGGGTGACGAGCGCCTTCTCCACCAGCTTTTCGCTGATGTCACTGCCGTCAAATGCGAGCAAATAACTGTCAGGTGCCGAGAACTCACCATTAGCAATCAGCGTATGTGCCTTAATTGAACGCACGACACTTTCAAGTTGTGAACCGATGGCTCTAGCATCACTTTGATGTACTTCACCAGATTTTCCCAGCACCAAGACACGCGTTTGCGCTTCCAGCTCAAGCAAGGTTTCAACCAAGTTGCCATGACGTTGCAAGGTGCTAACATCACCCAAACCTTTCGCTTTGGCGTCGTCTGCCAGCTCGGAAAGTAGCACTTTCCCATGCTTCATTTCGAGCTTAGCGCGCTGACCATCTAGCTCAACCAATTCTTGTAATAGTTGCTCTCGACTGCCTGCAGCTAAGTTACCGGATAGTTCAGGCTCCGGCTGGCGAGACGATTTATCCAGCACATGGAGTAGTGTTAAGGGTACAGACAGACGGCTTGCCGCCCAAATGCTCAACGCTGCCACTGGCTTTGAATAATGCGGGCCATCGACGCATGCTAGGATCCGTTGCTCCAAACCTTCTCTCCTCTTTGTTGAATATCGCTGCCCATTCACTCAATCATTTGCTGACAACGATCAGCTCTTTATCACATTTGCCACTATGCCATTGATAGTGACAGACACTCGCGTTTCGTAAAGCGTAAACCGGTAAAAAATTGATCCCGCCACTTTTATACTTAGATATCCGGTATCCTGACAGTAACAGGGCAAATCACACCTTGGTTCACCAAACTGACGATGTCTTTTTCTCACTGACGATGCCTTTTAACGCAGGTTGGTGAGGAATCAGGCGTTCATTCGAATTTTCACACCTGACTAACACACAAACGCCACGATCTGCGCTAGGCTTTGCGACTTCTTCATTTCGTCAGGATAAAAAGACAGCATGAATCCAGTTGCCGGGCCTTTCCCTCGAGATACCTATCGTTTCCCAAAGGGCCGCTTTTCGATAGTGAGTGTTTACAGCTTTACCAGTGCCGCGATTGTGGCCTCAACGATTTTCTCGCTCCTTTTATTTCTCTCGCTTGATGACAACCCGTTAATGCAGTGGTTGTTTGGCGCGCTTGCTGTCATTTTTGAAGCAGGTAAGTTTTATGCTTGGTATGAGTTTGGCGAACGTCGTGCCCACGGTAACTATACTGGCGCCGCCTCGGCACTCGGTTTTTATCTCATTTTGGCTCTAATCTCGATTGGCGGTAGCATCGGCGGCATTAACAGTGCCACGAATGCAGCACAGAGTGAGCAGCAACAAGGCCAAGCCAAGGTCGCGGCTTATGACCGCCAAATTGAAGCAATTGAGCAGCAAATTGCACTGAATAACGAGGCCGCTGAACGGTATATTGAGCTAGATAGAATTGCGACGGGTGTGGCACGGCTGCAACGGGAAAACACCCAGTTGCGCAAAGAACAACAACAACTGGCATTAACGCGTGACAGTTTACCGGCGGTGGCTCAAGGCTCCGTTTTAGGACTCATCAGTAATCTCGCCAATACCTTAGGGGTGAGCACTGATCAGGCCCAATCTTGGCTGGTGATATTTCTTTCCGTATTATTAGATTTATTCGCGGCTTTTTTTGTTGGCGTCATCGGTGAGGAACAACGCTTTCGCCACTGGTACCATCACCCACACAGCGGCCCTTTAAACGCGACTGCACCTGCAACATCGCGCGAGACCCAGACGGCCTCAGACCAAGCAACCTCCTTGCCTGAAACGCCTAACGATGAGACGCTTGGGTTCCCTTATACCGATATAAAAACCGCACTTGCTGCCAAAACGATACGCTGTAGTAAAAAAGCGGTAAGCACTGAGTATGCGCTAAGCCAAGACACTGTCGATGCGCTTTTTACTCAATTGCAAAAAGAGGGGCTCGTCGCCAAAAAACCTAACCATCATTATCATTGGGTCGGTTAGACTAGACGGAAAACACAACAAGAAGGTGACCTATGCATAACGCTGCACAAGAGCTGCATGCTCCCAAAGCATCGCTATGGCGCGCATTAGGCGATGTTAGTCCGCTTTGCCTCGCCGTTCTCCCGTGGGGAATTTTATGTGGCTCATTAGGGCTGCAAATGGGCTTTAGTGCCTTGCAAACACAGGCGATGTCATTACTCGTTTTCGCGGGTGCAGTGCAGTTGTCCGGCACCATGATGGTCGGCAGTGCGGCTGGCCTACCCGCCGTGTTGGGTTCTACTTTGGTGATCAGCGCACGCCACCTGTTATATGGCGCACACTTTCGTCAGTACATTACTCCTTTGCCTCTCAAGTGGCGCCTCGGCCTTGGCTTCTTATTGACTGACGAAATGTATGCACTTTCAACCGCACATACTCGCAAGCACGATAGGTTTTCTAAACATTATGCCCTTTATACCGGCGCGGCGTTTTACATCGGTTGGAATCTTGCCACCTTAGCGGGCATTTTGGCGGGGTCACAACTTAAAGCATTGGAGGCCATTGGGCTCGACTTTGCCATTGCGGCAACATTCATCGCGCTCACGGTACCCAGTATAAAAACACGGCCCGTTTTACTGTGCGCTTTAGCGAGCGGTTTAAGCATGTTGCTACTCACCTATTACCAGATCCCCCATGCGCTGATTATGGCAACCGGAATTGGTATGGCGTCGGGGTTGCTCGCTGAATCGCTACCCGCTAGGAGGATGACATCATGAACTATTGGTTAATGATCGTCGCCATGGCGTTGATCACCTTCTCCGTGCGCTACCTTCTGCTTGCACGCAGTGTGCCTGTGCGCATCGGTCCTCGATTGCAACGGCTGCTTACCTACTCAGCACCGGCGGTATTGACCGCGCTGTGGGTGCCGATTGTCTTCTTTCCCGAAGATAAACTGGCTATCTCTACTACCAACCCTTATTTGCTAGGCGCGATGGTTGCCATTGGCTTAGCGTGCACCCGTTTATCAACGTTATTAGTCGTCGGGATATCGATTGGCTTCTTTGTTGCCCTTCAGCTACAGGTGTTCGGCTAACGCATAGAAAAACAAAAGGCGGGAGCATTTACCCGCCTTTTTCATCATCTTCAATATATCTGTGATTCACATATGAACATCAGTTATTTTGAACACGTTGCTTTTGAACACGTTGCTGCACGCGTGAGACGTGCACCAATCCTGTTAATTTGATACTCGGCTTGAGCAGAAGCTGCGCACTCCCGACGATAAAGAGCCAGGTGCCGCTTTCTATCAATGCATCATTGAGAAAAAAGAAGCTTCCAATCAAAAACCAGATCGCAATCAACAGGTCGTTAAATGCACCAAAGGCTTCATAACGACGCTGAATCGCAAAATGCTTATTACCAATATCAATATCCAGCTCTCGGCCATTACGCTGTATCATTTGCTTCCTCTGGACCTTGGTATTAATAATCGATGGCATTAACAGTCAATGTGTTGGCGTTTAATCCCCAGCATCGTCTGCACCATATTCAAGAAGAAGGTGACAGCACTCATGCCTAAAAACAACCATGCAAGGGGAATGAAGGCGAATAGCTCTTGTATCGAACTGTTTGCAGCTATTTGTGGTGTGGAAAGGTTGAAAGCGAGCAGGCAACCGATGCCGAGTAGAAAGAAGATAAAAGATGTACGAAAATGTCGCAGTAGGGTTAACATAAAACCTTTTTTAATTGCTTCAGTACCCTTTGTGACTGACTACTGTCTCAGAAGTTCCCTGTTTTTTGCATTTTTTTCAAAAAAAAGCGTTCACCATGTTGGTACCAAGGTGAACGCTGGCCTACGTGATTAGCTTAACACCAATAAATCATCGAACCTACAGCTTGTAGGTCGAGACTTTGTCGTTCAGTTTGGTGGCTTGATGACGCAGATTATCCGCCTCTTGTGAGGTATCGTTAGCGCTGTGTACTAAGTGCTCAGACACATCCTTGATTGAGGTAATATTCTGTGTAATTTCACTCGTGACATGAGTCTGCTCTTCCGCTGCCGTGGCAATTTGCGTCGCCATATCACTGATCTGATTTACCGCCGCATCAATTTCACTCAGCGCCGCAGTAGCTTTATCAACATCAGCAACCGAATCGCCCGCCAGGGATGAACTGCTTTCCATGGTCGACACAGCGCTAGCAGTCGTGGTTTGCAAGGTCTCGATCGTTGATTTGATTTCTTCTGTGGAGGCGTGTGTACGTTGCGATAAGATACGAACTTCGTCGGCTACCACCGCAAAACCGCGACCTTGTTCACCCGCACGTGCCGCCTCGATCGCCGCATTCAATGCCAACAGATTGGTTTGCTCGGCAATACCTTGAATGGTCGATAATACGGTTGAAATCTCTTGCGAGTGTTTGTCCAACTCGGCAACGATGGTGCTCGCCTGCTTGAGTTCATCCGATAAGCGTGTGATCGATGTTTTGGTATTTTCAACCACCGCACGCCCGTTATCGGTACTCTCCGTCGACGCTTGCGCTGTACTGGCCGTGTGCTCCGCGTGAGAAGCAATCTCTTGCGTGGCGGAGGCCAGTTCAGTAACCGCCGTGGCTACCATAGTGACTTCTTGTTGCTGTTGATTAATATCATCTACGTTACGGCGAGCGCGTTCAGTACTGCTATCTGATTGCGAGGTCAACTGCTGCGCTTGTTCACGAATGTGGCTGATGAGCTGATGCATACTGCCAACGAAAGTGTTGAAGTTTTTTGCCAACTGCCCCACTTCATCGTCGCTTTCTACCTCAATCCGTTGCGTAAGATCACCGCTACCATGAGCAATTTGCTCCAACGCGTTAGAAACATTGGTTAACGGCCTAAACAGTATATTAACCAGTAAGTTAAATAACAGCGTACATGCAATAACAACCGCAATAGTGACCGCAATTTGCCCCCACACTGCATCAAACAGTGGTGCCACTAAGGAGTCGTAATTAATGACGGTCACCGTGATCAAATCGGTATCTTTGATCGCTTTTGCGTAAACGACACTTTCAGCGCCGCCTACCTCAGCGGTGACACTCCCACCGGAATTCATCGCCGATTTTATCGTATTAAACGATAACCCTAGTTCACTGATGGATTGATTAAGCAGATCGGTGTTCGCATGAGTAAAGATATTGCCATCCTGGTTGGCAATAAACATATAACCACTACCAGGCAAAATAACTTTCTCCAAGCCCTCGATGATATCGCCAATCTCTACATCTGCGCCCAACACCAAGGTTTGCCCATTAAACTGCAATGCTTTACCCAATGAGACAACATTCGCCCCCGTTGCTGCAGCTACCGTTGGATTATCCATAAACACATTAGACGGCGAAGCCTTGGCATTGGTGTACCAGCCCCATTTTCTAGGATCGTCATTACCCGGCGGCAACACCACCCCATTGGCATTATCTTGGCTACCGTCCGGATACGCGAGAAAGACATTATCAAATCCGCCCGAATCGCGAACCTGTTTGAGGTGAGTAACCATGTTGTCTGGATCCGCTTCGCGGGTCAGTGATGTCATGGCTCGCTCTTTGGATGCCACCCAATCCGACACATACTGATTATACGACGCCGTTGTACTCTCTAGTCGTTGCGCCACTTCTGTATCGAGTCGCGACAAAGARGCTCTAAAAGAAAGCGCCTCGACCAGAAAGCCACCGATAATAATGGCAAGTCCGGCAGAGACCGCCAGCTTGTGCTTGAGGGAAAGTTTTTTAAACATAACTGCCTTGTTAGTCCGTCATAATGTGTTAATTATAATTTCAGTAAAACAGTGTTCCTGACGCCCGGCAAAATGGGCGCCAAACAACTGATAGGTCCATCACAACATTTTTGTGAAAGGGTTACTCAGTCTGTTGTTAACTGGCTATAAAACAGACCACATGCTGCAACAAACCTAAGCTTACGGTCACTGTTATTGTATCGCACTCACAGCTTAACAGGCATGGTAGCGGGTTGCCTGCGCCAGATCAGATAAATGTAACAAGCTGAAAAGTTGAATATTACGTTCAACATCCAAATTCTTATTCTCACCTCGCAACTTTTAATGACCTACACTAGGCTTTAACTAATTGAGATAAACGCTAATAGGGGCGAATTGAATGGACTTGTTTGCAGATCAACGTGACGGCGCAGCGCCCAAGTCTACTGACACAAATACAGCGTCGGCGGCAACGCCATGGCGTATACTGCTGATTGATGACGATGATCTGATGCATGAAGTGACACGGCTAGCGCTGACAGGGTTCACTTTTCAAGGACGCCCGCTAGAGCTGCTTTCTGCCTTATCAGGTCAGGAAGCAAAAGAGATTTTACAGCGAGAGCAGGACATTGCCTTAGCGCTTGTCGATGTGGTGATGGAAACCGAACACGCTGGACTTGACCTAGTACGCTATATTCGTGACGAAATGAACGATCATGTTATTCGGCTAGTGCTACGCACAGGTCAAGCGGGACAGGCACCAGAAGATAGCGTAATTCGTGACTATGACATTGATGATTACAAAGAAAAAACCGAACTGACGACACAAAAGCTGAAAACCTTACTTTACTCGATGCTCCGCTCGTATCGCGATCTATGTACGATAGAAGAACAAAAGCAAGGCCTTAAGCGCGTGATTGAGGCATCAGCCAATGTACAGAACACCACTAATCTTCAACATTACGCCACTGCGGTGTTAGAACAGCTTACCTCACTGCTTCATATTCACGATTCTGCCTTTTATTGCGTGGTACAACCACGCCCAGGCGCCGAAGAAACAAGAGCGTTAACCCTCGCCGCGACCGGTGAATATGTGGACTGCTATACCGAGTGCGCGTTTGAAAAACTGCCTCCTATTGTATCAGCTCGATGCAAACAAGCCCTCGAAACTCGGACGAGTATTCAGTTTGATGATGGGTTTGTTCTATTCCATCGTGATGATGAGGATGTCGAATTTCTGTTGTACGTCAACCACGCGACAACTCTTTCAGAATTAGATCAGCATTTACTCAAAATCTATATGCAGAACATTGGTTTAACCTTTGAGAACCTCAGCCTCATGGTGGATCTTCGCGAAACCTCCAAAGAGTTGGTGTACAACCTTGCCAATGCCGTTGAAGCGCGGAGTAAAGAAACCGGCGCTCATGTACAACGTGTGTCTTTATTTTGTGAAAAACTGGGCGAGCTGTATGGGCTGGATGAACAAAAAACGATGCTGATGAAACATAGCTCACCGCTGCATGATGTGGGTAAAGTCGCCATTCCTGACGCGATTTTACATAAACCCGGTAAGCTCAATGCAGAAGAGTGGGACATCATGAAAAAACACGTTGAATATGGCGTAGAAATACTGAGCCATTCAAAGCGACGATTAATCTTAGAAGCCAAGGAAATAGCAGCCACACATCATGAAAAGTGGGACGGCAGTGGCTATCCTAACCAGCTAGCCGCAGAGGCAATCCCGATTAGCGGGCGCATTTCAGCCTTGGCCGATGTATTTGATGCGCTAGGGTCTAAACGGTCTTACAAAGAAGCGTGGACAGATGACGATATCCGTCATGAGTTGTTAGCGCAACGCGGCAAACATTTTGAACCCAAGCTCGTCGATTTACTCCTTGAGCATTGGGATGACTTCGTTGCCATTAGGGAAGCGTACCCAGATTGAATTGAAGATTTACATTTAGATTTTTCTCTTAATCATCATTACAGCGCGCCAGTCTATCTATGACCCGAAGCCATAAATTCGATGACAGCATTCGTAACCCTTTCTTCAGCCTGGTAGGCCGACGCATTCTGCTGATTATGGTTTGTCTCAGCGGTTTTTTCACGCTATTGACCACAGTGTTGCAGAGCTATTGGCAGTATGATGAAGCCTTTAGTCAAGTCGAAAATCGCCATGATGAAATTGAGCATATCCACGCCGAATTAATCGCGAGCTCACTGTGGATTTACGATCTCACCAGTGTTCAAGAGCGAATCGATGGATTAGTCAACCTTCCTCATGTTGACTACCTAGCCATACGGTCCGAAAACTATCTTTTTGAGGCAGGCAAGCCAGTCGACCTGAAAAAGATGGTGAATGAGTACCCACTGGAATATGATGACCCTGATACAGGTAAAACGCAGCGCGTCGGTACCGTCTATGTTGAGTCAAATATCCAGACCATCTATACCGAATTGACGCAGCGTTTTTTTATTACCTTGCTACTCAACCTCATAAAAACCTTACTGGTTTGCTTCTTCATTCTCTTAGTCTTTCATTATACCGTCAGTCAAAGAGTCTTTAAAATTGCGCAATTTCTTCGCCACTACAACCCACTCGATCCCAAAGAAGAAAAACTCATTTTGCCGAGAAAGCGCTTCATTATGGAAAGAGAGGATGAGCTCGACTGGCTTGCCGACGAAACGAATAAAATCACCAATAATATGTCAACGCTTTACCGTAATATTATGTTAGAGCGTGAACGGCTATCGGACTTTACCCATGTATCTTCTGACTGGCTCTGGGAAACCGATGCCGATCTCAAGCTCACTTTTTGTTCTGAGCCAATGCGACAAGCATTCGGTTTAGGGGCCAATCGCTTTCCCAACCTCAAAGACTTAGTGCATGGCATTGGCTGTCAGCAATTTGTGACTTATCTTAATCATCAACAAGACTTTGCCATGTGTGAAGAAACCATCCCATTCGGAGAGCAAAGCCGTTATTTTGTATTTCAAGCGATCGCCCATCATGGTGTGAATGGCTTTCGGGGGTTTCGTGGTACCGGCATTGATATCACTGAGCTTAAAGCCGCGCAATTTGAACTGGAAGCGTTGAACCAAAATCTAGAGTTAACGGTAGATGAGCGAACCAGAGAGCTGCAAGAAAGTATGGAACACCTAACAGCGGCGCAAGAACAGTTAGTCGAGTCAGAGAAACTGGCCGCGTTAGGCAGCTTAGTTGCCGGCGTTGCACATGAAGTTAATACCCCGTTGGGGATCGCGGTTACCGCCTCCTCGGTTGTTCAAGACGTCACCAAAACACTCAATCAAGCATTTGAAAACCAAACCCTGACCAGTACGCAGTTTGCTTCTTTAATGAAGCAGGCGAATGAGAGCATACAAATGCTCGAGCATAACCTAACACGTGCCACACGTCTTATTCGCGACTTTAAACAAACCGCGGTCGATCAAGTCTCTGAAGCACTCACTGAATTCGATGTCAAACAAACCTTAGATGCATTGATTGCTAGCCTGCACCCAGAAACGCGTAAAGTTCCAGTGATGCCAGAAGTTGTAGGCGATAACAACGTACGAATGCACAGTTTGCCTGGTGTGATCACTCAAATTATCTCAAACCTTGTCATGAACAGTATCAATCATGCTTTTGAGGATACTCAATCGCCTGAAATCATTATTGAATTTGAAACACAAGACGACCATCTGTACCTCAGTTATCAGGACAACGGATGTGGTATTGATCCCGCTTTGCATCATCGTATCTTTGAACCTTTTTATACCACTAAACGCGGACGTGGCGGATCAGGCCTAGGGCTGAATCTGGTATTTAATTTGGTTCGGCAAAAGTTAGAAGGCGAGCTTCAATTTGAATCAGAGCCAGGAAAAGGCGCTAAATTTATGTTTTTAATCCCTTTGAGCTTATCGACTCGCAGCTCGCGCAACGTAAGCAAAGACAAGCACTAAGGCGACAAAAAGAGCATGGGAAAGCTGCACAAATTTGAACAAGGGTTAAGTCATCCACTGTTTAGCATTGTTGGACGGCGGATCATTTTATTGATGGTGCTTCTCAGCGGCGTTTTCACCATCATGACAACGCTCTTGCAACTATCATGGGACTATGAAGAGGCATTCAATAACGTTGATAAACGCCAATATGAAATCAAGAATGTACATGCAGATCTGCTTGCATCCTCACTCTGGGTCTTTGATCTGGTCAGTGCGCAGAACCGCCTCAATGGTCTGGTTAATTTACCCTATATTGATTACCTATCCGTTGAGTTTGATGGGGTTGTTTTAGATGCCGGTCAACCCAACACACAAAGCACGGTCACGAGCGAAACAGTGCTGACTTACGTACACCCAGACACCGAGCGTCGTATCGAGCTCGGGGTTTTAAAGATTGAATCAGACACACAAAAAATCTATGACGTGTTACTACAACAATTTTTAGTCACGCTGCTTCTTAATGGCGTTAAAACACTGATTGTCTGCGCGTTAATCCTGTGGGTATTTCACCAAAGTGTCAGCCAGAGAGTATTCGCCATCGCCAAGCATTTACGTCAGTTTGATCCGTTAGCACCGACTCATGAGCCGCTAAACCTAAAACATCGCAAGTTTATCATGGAGAAAAATGACGAACTGGACTGGCTCGCTGACGAAACCAATAAAATCACCTTACGGATAAGTAACCTTTATCAAAATATTATCTTAGAGCAACAACGATTAGCGGACTTTACTAACGCTGCGTCAGACTGGCTTTGGGAAACCGACGCGACACAGCGACTCACCTTTTGTTCAGAAGCAATGCAGTCTGCGTTGGCTATTTCCATTGATTCCCCCACAAAAATAAAAGCGGTTCCAGCACTCATCCATTGCGCATCGCTGCTAAACAAAATGGATGCCTGTGAAAACTTCACCATGTGTGAGGAGCAGATCACCCTCGACGGCAATACCTATTATTTTGTTTTCCAGGGCGTCGCGCATTTCAACCATCAAGGCTTTGTCGGTTTTCGAGGGACAGCAATTGATATTACCGAGCTAAAGCAAACACAGTTTGAGCTAGAAAAATTGAATCAAACCTTGGAGGCTACCGTCGAAACGCGGACTCAAGATTTAGAACACAGTATGGCCCATCTCAAAGCGGCACAGAATCAGTTGGTCGAATCAGAAAAACTCGCGGCGCTCGGACGTTTAGTCGCCGGTGTCGCCCACGAGGTCAATACACCACTTGGGATAGCCGTAACCGCCAACTCAGTAATTAAAGAGGCCGTTTCACGCTTAAATACCGCGTTCGAGCAGCAAACGCTAACCAGCCAACAATACACAGAATGGATGCAACAAATCACAGACGGCACTGGCATGCTAGAAAATAACCTCAATCGTGCCGCCCGCTTGATTCGAGATTTTAAACAAACCGCAGTCGATCAAGTCTCTGAAAGCCGCAGTCAATTCCGTCCTGTACAAACCCTGGATGCGCTCGTAGGGAGCCTGCATCCTGAAACGAAAAAAGTCCCAGTGACACCTGTTGTCGAGGGCGATGCGGAACTACTGATGAATAGCTTGCCGGGCGTATTAACGCAAGTCATTTCAAACTTAGTGATGAACAGCGTTCGTCATGCCTTTGAAGGGGTAAGCAATCCGAATATCCACATCAAAGTGATAGACCATAACGACGAGGTTGGCATCGTATATACTGACAATGGTGTGGGGGTGCCTCCCGACTTACATCAACGCATTTTTGAGCCCTTTTATACGAGCAAGCGCGGCAAAGGAGGATCAGGATTGGGACTGAACCTTGTTTTTAATTTGGTGTATCAAAAGCTGCAAGGCCAGCTCAAATTTGACTCTGACGTTAACCAAGGCCTGACGGTCACATTAACGTTACCCAAGTTTCTCCACGTATCACCCCATTTGGAAGACACAGAGACAAAAAATGGCGGGGCTTTAAACGAGTAAAGAGCCAGCATGGCTGGCTCTTGGTGATTAACGCCTAACGCAGACCGAATTTAAGCCAGCGCCGCGTCTTCTTCCGGTGCGGGGGCATGCTCAGGAAGATAGCGGTAGTATTCCGCATCTTTCGCCGGCGAAAGCGTGTGGCCCATGATCATATCAGCGGCCTTTTCTGCCACCATAATCGTCGGTGCGTACAAATTGCCATTGGTGATCGCCGGGAACACGGAGGCATCCACCACACGCAAGTTATTCACGCCATGGACGTTCAGCGATTCATCCACCACGGCCATTTCGTCACTTTCAAGGCCCATCTTACATGTGCAGCTTGGGTGATAGGCACTTTCCCCTTCTCGAGCCACAAAGTCGAGGATCTCCTGATCCGTCTGTGCCTCGCTGCCCGGCGAAAGCTCTTTGCCACGTAAATGATCAAAAGCCGGCTGGGCGATGATATCGCGAGAGACACGGATCGCTTCCACCCACTCTTTACGCTCTTGTGGCGTTGAAAGGTAGTTAAAGAAGATCTCTGGCTTCTCATCCGGGTTGGTACTACGAATTTTGACATGGCCACGCACATCAGTATTCATCGGCCCAACGTGTAACTGGAAACCATGTCCTTTGTTCGGCGCCGAACCATCATAACGGATCGCCAACGGCAAAAAGTGGAACTGCAAGTTCGGGTAGGCGACTTCGTCGTTACCGCGCACAAATCCACCCGCTTCAAAATGATTGGTCGCCGCCGCGCCCTTGCGACGGAAAAGCCAATCAAAACCAATTTTAGGCTGATTGTGATACTTCAAGGCCGGATACATACTCACAGGCTCTTTACATTCGTACTGCACATACAGCTCTAAGTGATCTTGTAAGTTTTCTCCCACGCCTGGCAAATGATGCACCGGTTTGATACCTAAGTTTTTCAGCGTATTCTCATCACCTACACCGGATAATTGTAAGAGCTTGGGTGAGTTAATCGCGCCGCCGCAGCTGATAATTTCAGCCCCATAAGCGGTTTTTTTGCGACCCCACTTACGGTATTCCACCCCAATCGCGGTTTTACCTTCAAACACGATCTTATCGGTCGTTGCCCCTGTCAGTACTGTCAGATTTTTACGGTTCATCACTGGGTGTAAATACGCCCGGGCAGCACTGTGACGACGGCCGCGATAGATATTTTGATCAAAAATACCAAAGCCTTCTTGCTGATAACCATTCACGTCGTCGGTCAATGGATAGCCCGCTTGTTGCGTCGCGTCAAAGAACGCACTAAACAGAGGGTTATCACATTGTGCGGTTTCAATCGCCAGCGGACCATTGTTGCCATGATAGTCATCTTGGCCTTTTAATCGCGTCTCACACTTGCGGAAATACGGTAAGCAATGGGCATAATCCCATTTTTTCAGCCCGTGATCGTTGGCCCACTTTTCATAATCCAACGCATTACCACGAATATAAATCATGCCATTAATACTACTGCTACCACCCAGCACTTTACCGCGCGGCTGCGCAATGCGGCGATTATGCATATTCGGTTCGGGCTCGGATTCATAGAGCCAGTTATAGGTGCTATCTGTTAGCAGATAGGTTAACGCCGCAGGCATGTGAATACGAAAATCAATACGATAGTCAGGGCGTCCCGCCTCGAGTAACAGCACCTTGTTATCTGGATTGGCACTTAAACGATTCGCCAGTACGCAGCCTGCCGAGCCTGCACCAACAATGATGTAGTCGTAATTTTGTTGCTGTCCCATAAAACCTCCAGTTTTTGTCCTTCCCGCGCGCAGGGCATAAGCCCGGAATAATCGCAACACGGGTGATGGGTATGATTGTGTAGAGGTTTCCTTTTTGATGATTTTTATAATTCGCTTGATACTTGTGCATCAATGCATTGTTGTAGCAACCGATAATGGTGGCTAATCGTTGCTTGTGCCTTAAACGGCTCCGCAGCGATAATGTGGTTAACGGTCTGTTGCCAGTTTTCCACTGTAAGACGACGGTAATCCGTCGCCTGATAAAGCGCATAGTCGTGTGAGCTAAACCCTTGCTGTATCGCATGCATCACCCACTCAAAAATCGGATTTCCCGACATGGTAGCAATCAACAAGTTCAGTGCTCGGTCGAGCTCCCCTAAGCGAGCGAGATCGGGCTCATCATCTTTGGCAAGTGCCGCAAGCTCGGCGACCTTGTCGTTTAACTGTTGCTTTTGTTCTATTGTTCCACGACTGATCGCGAGCAGTACTAAGCTGTGATCGACGGTTTCACGAAATTCCGCCACTTTGTCTGCTTTGACGTGACTTTGTTTTAAGAACAATGCCAGTGACTCGCTGATATTGTGCACGTCAACTTGGCGGACAACCGCCCCACCTTTTTGCCCTTTACGAATTTCAATCAAGCCTTTTTGTTTGAGTGATTGAATCGCCTCGCGTACCACTCCACGCCCCGTCCCAAACTGTTGCTGTAGCTCACGTTCACTGGGTAACTTGTCTCCCGGCTTCAGCGCTTCCGATAAAATCGCAGATTCGATCTGCAAGGCAACGTCTTCACTGGCACGTCCCATTTGTACCGGATGAAACAGACTGGTTGTGGATGCTGTCATGATGGCTCCTCGCTTTTGGTCCTACCAAACTAACAAAATAATCGTAATATCGTCAAATTTATCTTTAAAAACCGCTTTTGGTAGTACCTTAACGATGAGCTTGGCGATTAAACCTCGATATTTGGGGTTGGGTCTTGAATAGAGAGTAGTCAATGACTATCATCACGTTTTTTATTTATAAAGGGGAGTTGCCATGCGCATGACGCCGCCCTAGTCGTTCCCGCCTTATTTTTTCACCTTGTATAATCATATTCCTTTAAAAGACTGAGACTGTTCATGATTGAAACGATGAAACGTGATTGGTTCTCCAATCTGCGTGGTGACGTGCTGGCTGGCATTGTGGTAGCTCTAGCGTTAATTCCAGAAGCGATTGCTTTTTCTATTATTGCGGGTGTCGACCCGAAAGTGGGACTGTATGCCTCATTCAGTATTGCAGTGATCATTGCCTTTGTCGGTGGCCGACCTGGGATGATCTCTGCGGCAACCGGCGCCATGGCGTTACTGATGGTGACACTGGTCAAAGAGCACGGTCTTGAATATTTATTGGCCGCCACCGTACTAACGGGTGTTTTGCAAATTCTGGCCGGTTACCTCAAGCTCGGCGATCTCATGCGCTTTGTATCACGCTCGGTGGTCACTGGGTTTGTTAACGCCCTTGCGATCCTCATTTTTATGGCCCAGTTACCCGAGCTCACTGATGTGACGTGGCACGTGTATGCCATGACGCTGGCAGGATTAGCCATTATCTATTTGTTCCCATACGTTCCTGTGGTCGGTAAATTATTGCCATCGCCATTGGTGTGTATTTTGGTCCTAACGACGCTTGCTATTAGCGTTGGGTTAGATATTCGGACTGTGGGTGATATGGGCGAGTTGCCAGATACCTTACCGGTGTTTTTATGGCCCGATGTGCCGCTTAACCTTGAAACCTTGATGATTATTTTCCCGTACTCAGCGGGACTAGCGGTAGTCGGTTTGCTCGAATCGATGATGACCGCCACCATTGTGGACGATTTGACCGACACCGGTAGTGACAAAAACCGCGAGTGTAAAGGCCAAGGTATCGCGAACATTGCCACCGGCTTTATTGGTGGTATGGCCGGTTGTGCGATGATTGGTCAATCGATCATTAACATCAAATCCGGCGGTCGTTCACGCTTATCCACCCTGTGTGCCGGTACACTCCTGTTGATCATGGTGGTGTTTTTAAGCGACTGGATTAAGTTGATCCCCATGGCGGCCCTGGTGGCGGTAATGATCATGGTCTCGATTGGGACATTCTCGTGGAGCTCTATCAAAGATCTTAAAACCCATCCTTTATCGACCAATATTGTGATGGTCACCACCGTGATTGTGGTGGTGGCAACCCATAACTTAGCCATTGGTGTTTTGGTCGGTGTGTTATTGGCATCCTTGTTCTTTGCCAATAAAATTGGTCGCTTTATGGTGGTTAAAAGCGAGCAAACCCAAGCTGACGAGCGTACCTATCGCGTTGTTGGGCAGGTCTTTTTTGCCTCTTCCGAGCAGTTCATTGCATCGTTTGATTTAAAAGAAGCCGTTGAACGCGTCACCATTGATCTCTCTGATGCGCACTTTTGGGATGTTACTGCCGTCTCATCGCTCGACCGCGTGGTGATTAAATTCCGCCGTGAAGGCACCGAGGTGAATTTAGTGGGCATGAATGAAGCAACCGCCACCATTGTGGACAAATTTGGCGTCCATGATAATCCGGAAGAAGTGGAAAAAATGATGGGTGGACACTAAGGAGCGCACGATGAATAAAATTATTGCTTGTATTGATGGTGCATCGTACACCCAATCGGTAACGGATCTCAGCATTTGGGCGGCTTCACGCCTGTCTGCACCGCTGACCTTTTTGCATGTGTTGGAAAAGCCCGCGAGTAGCGATTCTGAGTTATCAGGCAGTATTGGTTTAGGCAGTCGCGATCAGCTCATGAATGAGCTGACCGAGCTGGATGAAAAGCGTGCCAAACTGGCCTTGCAACATGGCAAGGCCCTGCTGCATGAGTGTGAAGAAGTGGCACTATCAAAGGGGCTGACCGAGGTCACGCGCTTGCAGCAACATGGCCACTTGCTTGAATCTTTGCTAGCGCTTGAATCTACCATGCGGGTGCTGGTGATTGGCCGGTCCGGTGATTTGCACCAGAACGATGCCAAAGCGATTGGATCGCAACTCGAAAGCGTCGTCCGCCGTATTCACAATCATATTTTGATTGCCACCGGGGATGTCACCCCACCCGATAGCTACCTTCTCGCGTTTGATGGCAGTGAGGTCAGTGAAAAGCTGGTGGAGAAAGCGCTGAACACGCCCCTTCTCAAGGGCATGACCTGTCATTTGGTGATGGTGGATAACGACGCACATTCAGAGGCGTTTGAACGTGCAGCCCAACGCTTAACCGCCCAAGGTGTCGATGTTGTTCAAGCACGTTTATCGGGTGAGCCCGCTCAGGCTCTGTTGGCGTACCAAGCGCAACAAAATGTGGGCTTAATCACCATGGGCGCTTACGGTCATACCAAGCTGCGTCAGCTGTTTGTGGGTAGCACCACCACACGCATTGTGATTGATTCGCCCGTCCCTCTGTTATTGATTCGATAACGGTTATTTATATATCTAGGCGGAGTGCTACTCCGCCGCTTTACCCCTTCTATATCCCCTAATCCGCAAGACGATTAAAGGTCATACCGCTACGACATTGTCTGGCGGTGTAGCGTTCTGTGACGGCATTCAAAACGCGCTCTTGCTTTTGTGCGCAGAAGTCTGGTCACAATTTTCTTGGTGTGGTGTCATCCATTGAGCACAGACAGTTATTAAATCTTGATTTTTTCAACTAGAGTCGAAGTAGACCGCTATATAAAAGTAGAGAAAATCGATGATAAAAATCATGTCCGTCGCGCTTCGATGGCCGATTATACAAACAGCGCTTAAAGTGGCTTTTGTGGTTGGAACGATACTCAATGTTATCAATCAAGGCCATGCTCTATTAGGCGAGAGTCCGATTGCATGGGGGCAAGTGTTACTCAATTATCTGGTTCCTTATTGCGTCTCTTCATACAGCGCAGCCAAGATAGATATGCGCGAGGATACCCGATCATGAGTACCGATCTGAACATGCGATCTCTATCGGATATCAGTGATGAAGTGTTTGAGGATCCGCAATTTATTAGCCACCTAAGAAAAGAGATGTTTAAGTTTGCTCAGCTTCAATTAAGAAACGATGCTAAAGCAGAGGATGCGGTGCAAGACGCATTATTGGCGGCCTATCGGAGTATCGATAAGTTTAGTCGTCAATCCGCGTTTAAAACATGGGTCTTCGCTATTTTAAAGAATAAAATCATAGATATACTGCGAAAAGGTCAGAGGGAAATCAATGTAAGCCAACCTGTCAATGATGAATCAGATGCATTCGATGAAGTGCTGTTTACTCAGCGCGGGTATTGGCATACTGATGAGCGTCCAGAGCGATGGTCAACGCCGATGGAGTCAGCAGAGGATGAGCAGTTCTGGCTGGTCTTTGAAACGTGTTTACATGCATTACCTGAAAACTTAGCGCGCGTTTTTATGATGAGAGAATTTGTCGAGCTAGAGAGTGATGAAATATGTCAAAACTTGGCGATCACCACGAGTAACTTGCACGTTTTACTGTATCGAGCACGACTAAGATTGCGAGAATGTTTAGAAAACAAATGGTTTCGAGGAGCACGGCAATGATGATGAACTGTCAACAAGCCACTCGCTTACTGTCTGACGCTTTGGACCGTGAGCTGACGATAAAAGAAAAAGCAGCGCTCACTGTTCATACATCGATGTGTTCGGGGTGCCGTCATTTTGGTAAGCAAATGGGCACAATCCGACAAATCAGTAAGCAGTTTGTCAATGGCGATAGTCCCGACAACAATCAAGACTCATAACCTCCCAACCTCCGCCGACAGTTCCCAGTTATCATTAGTCACATAATGTTTTGCCATACTTTTTCGTGAAGAACGTATGAAAAACCATACAAATTATCTTATCTCTTCTACAGTAAACAATGATTACCAAAAAATAATTTCAAAATATGTGTAAGAAACGGATAGGTATACACGACAAATCAGTAGAGACAAGGAAACAGTCGCAAGCCGTGATGAGATTATGACCATCACATTGCGTACTCTCTTTCTCTATCTTATTGATTCAATGAAAATCGCTAAAAGCAATGGAGAGATATGATGAACAAAGCCATAGTTTCAGCGTCACTAGTCACTGCTCTGAGTACCGCATTAGTCATGGCGGCAGCGCCTGCTGAGGCGTCGGGAATGAAAGACAAAGAAAAATGCTACGGCGTTGCCTTAAAGGGACAAAATGATTGCAAAGCCGGGCCAGGAACCTCATGTGCCGGTACATCAGTCAGAGATTATCAAGGCAATGCCTGGTCACTGGTGCCTAAAGGGACCTGTGAACAAACAGCTTCGAAAACGTCGCCAACAGGGTTTGGTCAGCTAGAACCTTTCGAAGAAAAGAACGCGTGATCACACGATGACTGCGACAACGCTATCCCGCCTACCTCTGTCTGTCGGGGTTGGTTTGAAACCTGAACATGTTCAAACCATCCTCGATACTCAGCCTGATATTGGCTTTTTTGAAATCCATGCTGAGAACTATATGGTGGCTGGCGGGCCATTTCATCATCATCTCGAACAGATCTGCGCCCACTACCCGCTTTCGATTCACGGTGTGGGATTATCGATTGGCGGAGAAGACCCGTTGGATGACGCGCATCTAGAGAGGCTGTCTACCTTAATTGAGCGTTATCAGCCAGCCGTTTTTTCTGAACACCTTGCTTGGTCTTCTCATCAAGGTACGTTTTTAAACGACTTACTGCCTGCCCCCTATCATCAAAAAACACTATCACGGGTTTGTGACCATATTGATCGTGTTCAAGAAAAGCTAGGTTGCAGAATGTTACTCGAAAATCCCGCCACCTATGTGGCGTTTTCTGACTCCACATTGGCTGAGGAAGACTTTATCGATGACATTATCAAGCGCACAGGCTGTGGTTTACTGCTTGATGTCAATAATGCCTACATCTCTTGTGTGAATCACGGACACGATATGGCTTCGTATCTTCAAACATTACCCTTGCATGCAGTCGCGGAGATCCATCTTGCCGGTCATGCCACGGATGTGGACTCGATAGGTGCCCCGCTTTTAATCGATAGCCATGACGCTCCCATTAGCCAAGACGTGTGGCATTGGTACCGTTTTGTGATTGAATGCATCGGACCCACGCCGACCTTGATCGAGCGTGATAATAACATACCGCCATTTTCCGTCTTAGCGGCGGAAGCGAAACACGCACAATCTATGATGATGCAGACGCGGGAGAAGGCATGAGCATAGATCGACAAGCCCAATGGACGACTGATCTTTTCTCCTCAATGCCCTCGTGTCCAGAAGGATTAACAACATGGAATGGATCCGATCCCACACAGCGTTTTGCCGTCTATCGAAACAATGTCATTGTTTCCTTAACGGAGGCGCTTGCTGATAGCTTTCCAGTGGTTCAAGCGTTAGTTGGCGATGATTTTTTGTTTGCAATGGCTCGCGAGTTTATTCGCACACATCCGCCAAGCTCGCCTGTTTTAGTGTGGTATGGTGCTGAACTTCCTGGTTTTATCTATACTTTTCCGCCCGCGTCTAGTCTGCCTTATCTCGCTGACGTGGCACGGTTAGAGTGGATGAGAGTGGCGGCATGGCATGCCGAAGATGCTACCCCTATGGCACA
This sequence comes from Salinivibrio sp. MA351, assembly GCF_001996065.1. Classification (NCBI taxonomy): domain Bacteria; kingdom Pseudomonadati; phylum Pseudomonadota; class Gammaproteobacteria; order Vibrionales; family Vibrionaceae; genus Salinivibrio; species Salinivibrio sp. MA351. Next base: position 81,771 of record NZ_MUFG01000002.1, read on the forward strand.
GGAAGCGCTAGCAGCATGGCTTGCCAATGGTGATGCATTAGCGCAAACAACGATTGAACTACATCCTTCTTTATCGACTTTTTGCTCTCAGTATCCAGTCGCTTCTCTTTGGGCCGCGCATCAACATGAGACCGTCAATCTCTCTCACATTGATCTTGCAGTATCTGAAGCGGTTGTATTAATCAGACAAAATATGCGCGTAGACATTACACGCTTTGATCACCACACAGTTCGATTTATCTCACTGCTCAAAGAAGGGTTGTCCTTTGCTGATGCTGTGCAGCGGGTCGGTGAGCTTGAACTTTCTGACACCTTAGCGTGGCTGCTAAAAAATGAATGTATTGTCAATGTGCGACCTATGAGAGAGTGACTTATGTTATTAATCCTTGTGAGATGGATTCAATCATCCATCACCTTATTTACATGCATACCCAATACACTCATCGCGTTACTCGCGCGTTTTTCTATTGCGGCTATTTTTTGGAAATCAGGCCAAACGAAGATAGAAGGACTGTCGATTGACCTTATTGCTGGTGAGTTTGAATTAGGGTGGCCGCGTTATTCTGATTCATTGCTTGCTCTATTCCGCTATGAATATCAATTGCCACTCATTCCACCGGAGATCGCTGCCCCCATGGCCGCTTTTGCCGAGCATTTATTTCCACTGCTTATTTTAATAGGGCTTGCTACACGGTTTTCTGCATTGGCGTTACTTGGAATGACAGCGGTTATACAGGTATTTGTCTACCCAGATGCATACGCGACACATGGTGTATGGGCGGCCGTTTTGCTTTTTTTAATTGCGCATGGGCCAGGGCGCGTTTCCGTTGATCACCTTTTGAAACGCTGGTTTGTTGCGAGGTAAAGCATGCGTATAAAGTTTTCGTACTTAGCCTTGCGAGCGTAGAAATCACCTGTAGTGGGCACTTACTAGGCCTGCTTCATTGAATCAGCTATTATTTCTCTACTACTGACATAACGAACAAGACAATTGTGGCCGTTAAGCTTCGTTAAGCACCTTGGTCATAAAGTGCAGTGCATGATCAACAGGATAGTCCGTCAATGTCATTTGGCACTGATAACCGTGCTTTTCATAGAAGGGTCTGGCTTGAAAGCTGAAGGTATCGACAAACGCCATTTTACAGCCTATGTCCTTGGCATATTCTTCCAGATTATCTAATAGATGGCTGCCGACATGACGATGGCGAAAAGCATCATCGACCCAAAGGTATTTAATCAATAGCCATTGGCCCCAGGTATTGGCAACAATGCCACCGATGCGCTCATTATTTTCATTATAGGCGTAGCCGGCAAGCGTGCCCTCAGGGAGACCTGCCAAGAAGGGGGCGTTGCTTTGTTTTAGCCCCTGACGGATAGCGGTAATATCGTCATCACTCGGGCTTGCGTCCATGCGGTATTTCATTGTCATCCATTTACTTACCAATCAGAAGATTGGGATAGTATGCCCTTTGTGTTTTCGCCAATCTGTGCCAAGGCGCACTCTATTTGGCTTTACTCTTCATCAATCGGCTTGGCAGCGACTGAGCACTGGGTGGTCACGGTCAGTTTAGGCCAATGGGTTAACCATTGTTTTTCTTCAATACGCTGCTGAAAAACCGCCCATGGCCGTGCCGGGTTATGGCTCAGCTTCAACTCGAACAGCGACTGAACCCCAAACGCGGCAATGATCTCACAGCGCTGATTCATATCGAGACGGACCGCAATGGCCGTTTCTTTTTCAGGCCAAAATCGCATGGCGTCCAGGGTGCCAGCATACGCGGGGTCGTGATGCTTTTCGTGCATCCGTGCTTGGTTACGGACTTGCCAGGCAATCTCTGGCATGGTTTTTTGTAGTAACCCTTCAAGATATTGCTCACGCTCACGACTGGTATCGCTCGGATCATAGTAGATCACATCGATATCATTCAGCGCACTGGGCGGATATTTATGCATCGCATCCCAGACAAGGTTTCTCACAAACCCGGCGGCGATATAGCACTGAGGCAAATTGAGAGACTGAACACATCGTAATGCTCGCATCCTCACAGGATCTGCTTCAATTAAATCAATTAAAGCGCGACGATATGTCTTCTGGCATAAAAAGAATTGATGCTGGTGGCGTTTACGGATCCGACGGCGCTTCATGGATTAATCACCGTGGCGGACGTGTTCATAAATTGAGCGTGATACATGGTAGTTGTACTGCCTGGCAATTTTTTGGGCCAAAAAAAGCTGTGGTAATTCAAATAGCACTAAACCAACCAAAATCAGAGCGAAATACGGCTGGCTCATCACTAAGCCAATAATGGCGATTACCAATAACGTACATTCTACGATAAACAACCGGTACTTTCGCAAGTAAAGATGATGGAATCCCCCTAAGAAAGCCCAATTGAGTACCGCATAGGTGTCTGGATCTTTCAGTTGTCTGGTTTGCTCGGCAAAATAGCGTTTTTTCTGGCTTGGGGTTAAGCCATTCACTTGATCACGCAGCAAGGCTTCCTGTGTTTTCAGCTCTTGCCATGGTTGCGTTATCCGCATCTAAGGCACCTCGTCGTGAATTTTTTCAATCGCATTGGGATTATTACAGCGGCGAATGCGCGCCAATCCGAGTTGCCAGCCGCGAAGTGCGCCGTATCTTTCGATCGCTTGGCGCGTGTACTCCGAGCAGCTCGGCTCGAAATTACACTCAATATTGAACAGTTTCTTTGATCCACCTTTAGCTTGGTAACGATGGATCAACGTAAGCGACAAATACTTGAGCATTAGCGACCTAGGGTGACAATCACTGCCTCACGCTGCCAAAACAGCATGTAACGTTTCTTTTCAATGACTTGAAAAACAACCTGCCAGCCATCTTGCGCGTATTGATTGAGTTCGGCTTCGAGGCGTTGCAACGGCAAGCCACTTGAGCCCAGCAATAAGGTGCCGCAACCACCTTCAACAATATGAACAACTTTGTACTCAGTAAACTGACTCATTTTTTCTCCTGACAGTTAAATGGATAAAACGGAATGTCCGACTGGTGATTCCACGACTCACTCTTCCATTGCAGGATTGAGTTTGGCGGTGAGGACATGATCTTGCCAGCGGCCATTGATCTTGAGGTAACGGCGAGCATAGCCTTCGCGCTCAAACCCCAGCTTGGTAAGTAGCCGCTCACTGCGCGTGTTGTCCGGAATATAGTTGGCCATCACACGGTGCAACCCAACCTGATCAAATACAAAACGGATGCCTGCTTGGATGGCTTCGTGCATGTAGCCCTGCCCTTGATAATGCTTGTCAGCGGCATAACCTAACAGGCACGCTTTAAAGGCGCCGTGAATGACATTAGTAAAATTGCACACCCCTATCACATCGTCCCGTTCATGATGCAAAATCACAAACTTGAAGGCTTGCTGTTGTTGAAACAAGTCTTTCGCTTCTTGCAGCGCGCGATGCCAATAGTCTTCGCGATAAAATGCGGCAGGACGTATGGGCTCCCATGGGGAAAGGTGAGCACGATTTCGTTGATAAAACTGCGCCATCATGTCGGCTTTTTCTGGGGGAAGTAAAACCAGTCTCGTCCTTGGCGTGCTTAGCACTTGGAGCCTCCTTGCATCGGTTCGCGCGACGGACAGTACCAACATCTATCGCAAAAAATGCCGCCCTTGTGGCGGCATCCGAGATTACCAGATATTCACCCGCTGATCTTCGGGTAAATACATGCCATCACCTTCTTTAATATCAAAGGCTTCATAGAATGCAGGGACATTGCGCGGCGCACCGAGCACGCGATATTGCGGTGGCGCATGCGGACCCAGCGACACGCGCTCACGCAAGGCATCTTCACGCATCTTCATTTTCCAAATCTGCCCCCAGCTGAGGAAGAATCGCTGCTCGCCGGTATACCCGTCCATCACTGGAGACGATTCACCCTGCAACGATTTTTGATAGGCGCGGAAGGCGGTGGTCAAGCCGACTAAATCACCAATGTTCTCACCCAAAGACACTTTGCCGTCAATGAACAAGTCCGGCAATGGCTCAAACTGGCTAAATTGCTCGGCCAGCTTTTGGGTGCGTGCATCAAAGCGCGCCCGGTCCTCATCCGTCCACCAGTTTGATAGGTTGCCATCGCCATCATAACGCGAGCCCTGATCATCAAAACCATGCCCCATTTCATGGCCAATCACCGCGCCGATACCGCCGTAGTTCACGGCATCATCCGCATTCATATCAAAAAACGGTGGTTGTAAGATCCCGGCGGGGAACACTATCTCGTTGGCGGTTGGGCTGTAATAAGCGTTGACCGTTTGCGGGGTCATGCCCCACTCTTTGCGATCGACTGGCGCACCAATACGCGACAACATATCTTGATAGCCCCAGCGTGCGGCACGTTTGCTGTTGCCAATCAAGTCATCGGCGTTGATGGTCAGCGCGCTGTAATCTTCCCATTGCTCTGGGTAGCCGATTTTGGGCGTGAATTTACTCAGCTTATCCAATGCTTTCGCTTTGGTTTCATCGCTCATCCAGGCTAAGGATTCAATCGAGTCTTTAAACGCGGCACGCAGGTTATCAATCATGGTTTCCATACGTGCTTTGGCTTGCGGTGGGAAATAGCGGGCGACATATTCTTGGCCGAGCGCTTCACCCAGCACCCCTTCGGTGGCTTGCACGCCCCGCTTCCAACGGTCACGCTGCTCAGGAATGCCGTTAAGGGTTTTGGAATAGAACGCAAATTGACGTTCAACCAGCTCATGGTTTAGGCGCGGTGCAAACGCATTGAGGGTGCGGATGGTGAGATAATCTTGCCACGCTTGCAAACTGGTTTGCTCAAACACCTTCCCTAGCGCCTCAAAATAAGACGGCATGCGCACCACAACCTCATCGGCTTTGTCGATACCCGCGCGTTTGGCAAAGCGCGCATAATCAAACCCACCCATCAACTGATTGAGCGCTTCAATTGGCATTTTGTTATAGGTTGCTTGCGCGTCACGGCGTTTAGCGCGTGTCCAGTGGTGTTCTGCCAGCATTTTTTCCAGCTGATAAATTCGATCAGCGCGTTGTTTGGCCTGATCGTAACCCGCTAAGCGCAGCATATCTTCGAGATAGCGTTTGTAAGCGGTGCGGATACGCTCAGCGTCCTCGGTGTCGCGAAAATAGTAGTCTCTATCCGGCAAGCCCAACCCGCTTTGGCTTAAATACAGGGCGTTATAGTCAGGATTTTTCGCATCGGCCCACGCATAAAAACTAAACGGGATACCAACGCCAACTTGTCGCAAATCGGCCATCGCATAAATCAACGCAGGCTTCGAGGAAATCGCGGCAATACGATCGAGCTCAGGTTTGATTGGCGTCACCCCTAGGGCATCAATTTTATCTTGGTCCATATAGCTAAGATAAAAATCACGCAGCTTTTGCTCATTGGAGCCAGGCTTGAGATCATCACGTGCCACCAGCTCATCAATGATGCCTTTCAGACGCTTTTCATTTTCTTCAGCCAAGATACGGAACGCACCATAGCTGGACATATCACTGGGGATTTGGGTTTGGTCGTACCAAGTGCCGTTCACGTGACGGAACAAGTCATCTTGCGGACGAACCGATCGATCAAAATCTTGTAGATACAGACCTGATTCGCGCTGTACTTCAGCGTGTGTGGTGTTAGCAGCGTACACCTGCCCAGGCACCAGGCTCATCACGCCTAGTGCAAACGCGACCCCCATCGCGGCTCGCTTAAATCGCACTCGGTTGACTGATTTATTTTTCATCATTCGTTTACCTAATTCCTTCCATAACATGGCTCAAGCGACGTAATCTTGCCGATTCCCGAAAAGACATGCGCTGTTCACGACATAAGGTCTCGATAGAGCACCACACAGTGATAATCACGCCCCTCGTCTTGCTCGGGTTCAAAATGGGTAATACGACAAAACCCTTGCTGATACCAGAATCGAAACGCCCGAATGTTCTCGGCATAAACATTCACCCCCATGCGTCGATAGTCCCCATAAGCTTGCACGGTTTCAATCACGCTCGCAACCGCTTCGCTGCCATAGCCATGCTTTTGATATCTTGGAGAAATAGTGAGCATGGGCAGCCAAACACTCTGTGTATCCGGCGCATTGAGCGAGATTTGCAGATAGCCGATATCTTTACCGTCATGGGTTTGAATGCGACGAAGATAAAAGGCGTCTTCCACATCAGGCGCCTTTTTCTCCGCACTGTCGGCAATCAATGATTGATAGGTGGATAACGACCAAGGCTTAAACGTGGGATCTTGATATTGCAGATGCTGATTTTGCTCAAACAGTGCTTTAACGCGCTTTGCATCACTGTACTCAAACGCACTAAAACACAAACGCTTAGAGCGCCATGTGGCTGGAAACATGTTTAATTCCTATTTTATCAGCGCATACATTGATTATTATCGCGCTACGTACCTTATCCAGACTGTATTTTAATCGTTTCGCTGCTATGTAGGGGTAGTTATGACGACGTCGCCGCGAAGCGCGTTTTCTCATACATCGATAATAAAAGCATACCGATGCTGGTGCACACTCGTCATTCACTAACGACCAATGGTGCAGCATGAGCTCGCGCACAGTTTTAAAAACTAGCTGGTTGTCTGGCGTAGAAATCGCGGCTTTTACGCAATTATTGTGCCCAAAAGAGGTAAATACGAGGCTTGCGCTTTTCTGTTTTTAGAAAAAATAAAGTCCTTAATATGGTGGCTACGTTTCGACCTCTTCAGAGACACTTCGATGGATGATAACGCTCGGCAATTGCTTGACCACCTATGCCTCGGCTATGACCAATTGGCCCAACGTCACCAGATGCGCGCTTTTCCAGAGCTCTCCACCGCGATCAAGCACCCACTCGGCTATTGTCTGGTTCACTGTCCGATCGGTAGTCAGCGATTATCGATTGTTTCGCTACAATTTGCTCCCGGCGTTCGCGGCCAAGGGGTGCTGACGGCGTTTATCGACTATATTCAAGCGCATCCGCATCACTACCGCGGCATTGAAGTTGCCACCATTCAAAATCAAAGCTTAGCGAAACGACTACTGGCATTGGGTTGGCGATATAAGTCTGTCCTAACAAAACTATTTCGCGCCAACACCCCCACCTTGGTGCATGATTTCTAGTCAAAATACGGAAGTTTTCGCTAAGATGGGTTCCTATTATTGCCAGCGTTTGCCAACCCTGAATGGCTTGTCCAGCGCCTCTATCAAAGACTGTTCTCATCGACGCCGAGCTCGGCTCGTTTCACTTTACTCAAGCCCTGACATACAAGCTGATACGATTGCGCCACATAGTACTTTAAGTCTTCATCAAGCTCCCCAGTGGTGTGGGTTTGTTGAATCCATTTCATACCACGGTTAGCAAAATACGGCGCCGGTATGTAACCCTCAAGATCGCACAAAAAGGCATAATTCATTGGCGAGGTTTTAAAGGTAAACGCCGGTTGACCGCTTTTACTACTGGTGCCAATGGCAAAGACTTTCCCACCCACTTTCCAGACGTCTGAGTTGCCCCACTGCACCACATGTGTCGCGGCCGTAAACGCGCTGCAATATTGATTAAATGTAGAATGGTCCATGTGGCTCTCCTTTCGACGCCTCAATGACAAGGTAGGAAGCAGTATTGTTTCTGTCAGTTACAGTGCGGCTGACAGCTTTTTAAGGTAGCCTTTTGCTAACGAGTTATTTCCACGGCTCAGCCATTTGATGCAATCAAAAAGCTCCCAAATCAGCCCTTCATCCCCGCTGGTGTATACAGGAAAGTTCTCGTGCTTAGGGGCTGGCTCATCCGTCACTCGCGCTGGGACGATGTCTGCTTTATCAAATAAAACAATAAAGGGCTGCGCGAGCTGAAATGGCTCACTCACGTCCAAACAATGGATTTCGGCACTGGTTAGATCCGTGAAAATATATTWTTTAAACATCGCCTGTTCATTGTGATCACCGGACAAGCAATAGAAAATGTCTTTCCCTGCCTCAAAGCGCGCAAAACATGACGCTGCCGAGCGATGAAAGCCGTGCTGTGTAAACACAACAATATCCGCATCGGACACGCGATCGCCTTTGCCCGCGGCAAGAGAGCCGACTAATACTGCCGCAATCACATCCTGTTCTGAAGCAAACGCGGCGCAGGCTGATTCAATCAATGCCTGCTGCAAAGGTAAATGCTGTCCGTTTACGTCATCCTGAATCATAGTTATTTCCTTATTGTTTTGAACGAGCCGCAACGGCTGTTGGGCTTACTTAAAGCAGACTTCCGCCCAACGCGCTAAGCCTGCGGTGACTGAGCCAAAGTAGTCACCACTCACTACAGTAATGTTCGGCAACTCTGCTTGTACAGCCTCACGTAAAAAGGGCGAGCGCGCCGAGCCACCTGTCATAAAAATCACGTCAGGCTTTACACCGGCCTGAGCGACCACATCGTGCACTAAGGCGATCATCTTACGTTTGGGCGCCTCAATCGCATCAATCATGCTATCGCGCGATACATCAACATCCACGCGCTCTGAGAAGAGTTGAATACCCGCTCGGTATGCAGCTTGATCTGACAACGCAATCTTTGCCTCTTCCGCACGACGGACAATGTTGTGACCCAGTGACTCGTGATACACCTCAAGCAAACGGGTCAGTTTATGTGGCTCTTTCGCTTGCTTGTGCAGCCCTTTGAGCACCGCCAAGTTTTCAAACGCATAGAAGTCGTTTTGCGCTTGTACGTTGTTAATCGCGATGGGGTTGGAAAACTGCGTAATCGGCATCTCAATGCCAGATTCCATCTTACTGCCCATCCCAAACGGGAACATCATTTGTTTGAATGCCAACGCAATATCTAGGTCATTGCCGCCAATACGCTGACCTTTGTGCGCTAACAAACTTGCACTACGATCGCTACTACCGCGCCATGATGGCCCCATCTCAATCAATGAACAGTCTGTGGTGCCCCCACCGATATCGACCACAAGAACGATTTGGTCTTCGCTCAGTGTCGCTTCATAGTCCAGGCCGGCAGCAACTGGTTCAAACTGAAATTCAACCTGTTTAAAGCCCGCCCGCTTAGCCGCATTGAGCAAAATACCTTCGGCTTGGCGATTTGCCACCTCGCCTCCACGGCCTTGAAAGTTAATCGGCCGACCGATCACCGCATCATGAATACTCTGTTGAGTTTGGTGTTCGGCTTGGGTTTTGATGTTATCCATCATTGCGCATACGAGGTCTTCAAAAAAGCGCAGTTGGGCATCACGTAAACCTGACGCGCCAAGGAAAGATTTAGGGGATTTCACGTAGTACATATCACGCGGATCATCGAGATAACGATCGAGCGCCGCTTGACCAAACGCCATGTCCTCCGCTTCAAGTTCAATGCTTTCCTCTCGGTTTACATGGATGGCGCGGCGCAACATCTGCTCGCCAATCGTATCTAGCGGCTTGATGCCCCGATGACGAAACAGATACTCAGACACCGATTCGCGCGTAGGTGCGGCAAGGGAGGAAGGAATAAACGAGCTGTCCCCTTCTAGGCGTAACAGCGTCGGTTGACCGTTTTCAATCTTCGCCACCGAACAATTGGCTGTACCATAGTCAAAGCCGATATACATAAATGCCTCTCACCGCAGAAAAAGTCGGCAATGCTACCTCAACCGTCGCGGGATTTCTAACATCCGTCTACAGAGGCCAATCAGTCGCGGCGTCGCTGCGAAACGCCACGCGTTGACAGTCCCTCTTGAGGCGTTTGTTGTTATATGCGCTCTAATTCCAAGTTGGCCTCAAGGACATGATTTGCTCGGCTTCTTTTTGCCCAATTTCAGCAACCGACTCTATTTCTCTAGGAAATTTCATAACATATATAACTATTTGACTTGCGTATCTATTCATTTCTATTCCGGCAGGAAAATTACGTGCACTATCTGAAACTCTTGTATAATCTCTCAAGCGCTTTCTTAAGCCACCATTATCGAGTTCCGTTGCCTTACCAACATACACAACTTTTCCAGCAAGCTCTGCCTTGTAGACCCCGATATCGTGTTTTAACTCGCTAAAGTCGCAATTTGATTCATCCAAAAATCCTATTTCTACAAATTCCAGCATCACTTCATTGTCCTTCGTGTATATAACGCCATAATAAGCGGAAATTTACAGTTGGCTATAATGCGCGGAGCGCGAGCCAACTGTATATTTTCCGTTTGATTATCTTGTTATATTTTTACTTACTCAACGGTTAACCCTTGTTTTTTAAATGAGATAGCTTTTTCTAGTGTGAAGTTTTTATCGATCCATTTTGATGCTGTTCGCGGAGAAAATCCTGCTTTATTCCATTCAATAATTTTTTTAGGAGACTTGATACCTACTTGAATCCAATCTTTGGCATCAGTTGGGGTAAAACCGCTACTACGAAGAGCTTTTGCATCATATGCTTGTACTCCAATACCTTGCCATGCGCTTGCTTCTTGGTGAGGCATCGAATCCCACGGGCTATACGAAGCACAGCCTGTCAGAGTTAAGAGCCCTGTCAATACTGCAGCTTTTACAACTTTCTTCATTATCATCTCCTTTGTTTAATGATATTTGTGATTAATATACTTGCTACCGCTAAAAATATAACGCCCGCATTTGCGGCTGGTTTAGAGCGCAGCGGAAAACCAGCCCGACAACATGCGTTTGTTATGTGAGTGCATGCTGCTGGAGCTTGTGCTTGAATTGATTGGCTGCACAAGAAAATTTTTGGCAGAGAAAAATAAACTCTTCTGTAAAGTTATGCTCTTCTACAGCTGAAGAAGTAATCTTATGATCTGCCTCCATGCGATCTTTGCCGATCAACCTAATCTTGCTGGAAATAACTCCATCAACACCCATTTTTTCTTCCAATAATTCAAGCAATTGGATTGTACTTAGTGGTCTTTTTGATTCTTTATGAATCAGCTCACCATCCGCAGTGGAAAACTCTTTCTTTAGGATATTTTTGATTAGCTTTTGATTTAAGCTATCAGGACCAATCAGCTTATAGAGTTCACTACAGCTGTCGTAGTATGACTTTCTTGTATTTTCTACGGGTGGCCTAAAGTGATCGTTCTGGTACTTTTTGAACAGTAGCTCTTCACCGAATAGTTGGTTAATTTCAGTAATTCGGTTCAATACCTCTTGAATAGGCTTAGGGGAATCAACACATGCGCCATCATATGTTCGAACGACGAATCGAGCAAAATTTGGATCATTACTATCAAAACTCGCTTCATTTAATTCATATGCATGCCAATGTCTTTGTTCTTCAGGGCTCATAGCATACAAATCTTTAAAAATCGCGGTAACTGCCGATTGGCCATTATCTAGCTTTCGCTTTCCATGCCTCACGTACAAGTATCGGTTTTCAGGTGCTTCCGATTTCGCCCATATATGTCCTCCAGATAATGAGTCATCAATTTCATACCACTCTGGGTGGTCAAAATAACGCGAAAGGACTTCTTCAGAGAACATTACAAGTTCGAGCTGGTGGGCACCACAATGCAGTCTGTTTTTATATTCAGGAAAACCTTCTCGGACTAACTTGGAGTCATAGAAATGATCTTCTAGCAACTCTTTGCTTGGAAAGAATACGTGAGTTGTGGTGCTTTCTTTAGGAATTTCAAATTTTGGATTTTCAGGATCAATTCTTATGGCACACAGCTCAACATTAGCATTTATTGTGCCTTTTTTATCCTTGCAAAGAGACTCCATTTCTCGCATTACTTCTTCATTTGATACTGAAATTTTATCGCATATATCCAAAGCCGAAGTACCACCAAAAGATTGGTTCCACTGCGCAATAGCTAGATCCAAAATCTTTTTCTTAATATCTTCTTTTCTCAATCTATGCACTCCGTTTCAAAATCACATAACGCCGCCAACACGCGCAGCTTTGTAGTGGAGGCGAAGCCGCAACGGAAAAGCTGTCGCGGTGCTTGGCCTTGTTAGCATTGAAGATGCTCATAGCTTTGACTGCAACCGTTCAATCTTTTTACTCAAAGACTGAATATCTTTTAACCAGTCATCCGGCTTATTAAGGTCGCTAGACTCTCGGTATTTTTCGAACCCGTCCACGGCAAGTTGATAGTTTTTAATAGCCTTATTTAGATCGCCAAGCTTTTCGCACGCCGCACCAATTTCCTTGTGGAAAAGAGGCGTCATTATGCGAATGAACGGTGCCTTTTTATCTAAATCTATGATCTTTTCGGCCACCTCGATAACCTGCGCATACTCCTTCGCGCGCTTGCACTCCTTAAGGCTCTTGCGAAGCTCTTGCCAACGATCAAATTTTTTTTGGTCCCAGGATGTAGACATTCTTAGTGCTCTTCTTGCTAACGCTCGCGTAATAGGCGCGAGCTTGCGAGCGTCCTAATTGACGCTCTTGTTAAATTATTCGTCTCCAAACCAGCTACTCACATCTATTGAAATACATTCTGGCGGTATGGATAAATCATATGGCTTAGTAACGCTGCTAGAGCCTGTGAATTCGAAGGGGTATTCTTCATTGATTTCACATGCATCTTCACCTTTCCCGTAATTTTGAGAAACATGGGCATTCCCTTCACCTTTAAAAGTAAGCTCTCGATTATCAATATCAACCAATTCGTAGTCAGTAACCTCRGAGTGTTCCACATAGCTGCTGTGACTCAGAATATCGATGTCAGGCATGCTATTTGATACAAAGGTACTCATTAATTCACTATCGATATGAGAAGACAGCTCATAATGTAATTCACTCCTGGTATCTTCGACCATGTTAAAAATAGATAATAATATGACAAGGGCTTCTTCGGATAGCTTCTCGCATTCTGCGTCTGTTATATCGAAAGTCGAGTCATTAACATGTGTGAACTTTGAAAGGGAGTCTATTGTTTCTTTGATTTCTTTCCATGGCTCGAGAACATCCATTCCAAGCTCTTCTTTAACGAAATCATGGCCTAGGCCACCTTGCACACAGTAGATGTACCTTTGTTTTCTGCTTGGTTTTCCATTATCTGTTTCTACTTTAAACCAAGAGCAAGATTTAACCTTATCCTCTGGAGCGCGACGATCAAAAATATTGCGTATTAGCTCCCTCAGGGAATAAGCAAAACTATTGATTCTAAGCGGGTCGTTTTTGTTTTCTAAGTATGCCACCGATGCTGAAAACAACTTTTTCTCAAAATCTGTCGTCAAATACGATTCAATTTGTTCTTCCATGCTAGATGCCTTAAGAAATTTAACATTGTATTAGTGTGCGTGCTCGATTTGTCAAAATCGTTATACGCCCTGTTTTATCCATAACCTCATGATACGCATGTTGTTTTTCCATCTCTCTCATCAAGCTCTCTTCGGTGATAGTGTGCATGCCGCCTATCCCGGTTGAGGTATTCACATTATCCCCGCGCTTGTACTTTTAACCGATTGATTATTCGTGTTTTTTATTTTTTCGCCTAGGGAAAGTGTGAATCAGTCATGAGAAAGCGTGCATCCATGTGGGTGCTTTTGTTGCGTTCCACGCTACCGCCCTTCGGTTGGCGGCGTCCAAAAGGCCATGTAAGGGACAGAAATATAAGAGTTAGCGTACCAGAGTGCAGAATAGCTGTTTAGGCATAATCGCCTAAAATGTTGGCGCAGTCAGGGTTTGGGGAGTTATGGGGGGGGATATAAACGCAAAAAAGCCGCTGACTGAGCAGCGGCTTTTTAGTATGTGGCGGAGAGATAGGGATTTGAACCCTAGAAGGGCTATTAACCCTTGCCGGTTTTCAAGACCGGTGCTTTCAACCACTCAGCCATCTCTCCGGAACGGAGCGTATAGTAGAGGCTACTCAGTGCGATGTAAAGTGTGTTTTTACTTTCTCGCGCTTAAGTGCTGAAATTATCAGCAAACACCTATTTGAATAGGTTTCCCCTCTGCCAACCCGTTGCTTATTTAACCAAAACGACCATTGATATAGTCAGACGTCAGCTTATGCTCAGGATCATTAAACACTTTTTGTGTTGTGTTAACCTCAACCAAGCTACCGAGATGAAAATAAGCGGTGCGATCAGACACACGAGCTGCTTGCTGCATGGAATGCGTCACAATCACAATGCTGAAGTTCTTCTTCAAATCCGAGATCAGCTCTTCAATCACCCCAGTGGCAATCGGATCGAGGGCTGAACACGGCTCATCCATCAAAATAACTTCCGGTGCGACCGCAATAGTACGTGCAATACAAAGTCGCTGTTGCTGACCACCAGATAAGCCGGTTGCCGGCTGATCCAGACGATCTTTGACCTCATTCCACAAACCGGCACGTGTTAGGGATTGCTCCACCAGTTCATCCAAGTCAGTTTTACTGTCGACTAAGCCGTGAATACGCGGGCCATAAGCAACGTTGTCATACACGGATTTAGGAAACGGGTTAGGACGTTGGAACACCATGCCGACTTGTGAGCGCAATTCGACAATTTCACTCTCGCGGTGGTAAATGTCAGTGTCTCCCAAAATGATGTCCCCCGTCACCTCACAGCCCGGGATCGTATCATTCATACGATTTAAGCAACGCAAGAACGTCGATTTACCACAGCCTGATGGCCCAATCATCGCAAGCACTTCTTTCTCGCCGATATCAAGGCTCACATTTTTAATCGCCGGCTTAGACCCGTTGTCATAATTAACGAACACATTTCGTGCTGTCATGCGTGGCATATCAACAAACGGAATACCACAGGTTTCACTCGGTGCTTGTGTGCTTTGTGGTGCGGCTTCCACTACATCTTCAGTCATGGTTAGGTTGTTCATTGTTGTCGTCGTCATGATTCTCTCTCCCGACTTACCAGCGTCGCTCGAGACGCTTACGCATAATCACCGCACAGGCATTCATAAAGGCTAAGAATGCCAGCAGTACCATGATTGCGCCTGAGGTGTTTTCGACAAAGCCCTTTTCAGGATTCTCTGCCCATAAATAGATTTGCACGGGTAACGCTGTGGCCGCATCAAGCGGACCGGATGGCACATCAACGATAAACGCGATCATCCCGATCATCAGTAGCGGTGCCGTTTCTCCGAGTGCTTGTGCCATCCCGATAATGGTACCGGTTAACATGCCTGGCATCGCCAATGGCAAGACGTGGTGAAGCACCATTTGCATCTTAGATGCACCCACACCCAAAGCCGCATCACGTACCGAGGGCGGAACCGCTTTAATCGCCGAACGACTCGATATAATAATCGTCGGTAATGTCATGAGCGTGAGCACTAAGCCACCAACGACTGGCGCCGAGCGTGGCAGATCAGCAAAGTTCAAGAAAACAGCCAGACCCAGCAAGCCAAACACAATCGAGGGCACGGCTGCTAAGTTGTTAATGTTAATTTCAATAATTTCGGTAATGCGATTACGTGGCGCAAACTCTTCCAAGTAAATCGCGGCTGCTACACCAATCGGGAAACTCAACGCCAGTGTTACCAACAAGGTGTAGAAAGACCCAACAGTCGCGCCCCAAATGCCCGCTAATTCAGCATCACGGCTATCACCATTGGTGAAGAAGCGCGTGTTGAACACGGTGCGCACGCGATTATCATCCTCCAGTTGGTTAAACCAGTTTATGTGCTTGTCTTTAAACTGACGATTTGACTCTGGGAGTTTGCCGTCGATGTTGCCTTTGTTGAATTGGTTGACGTTATCACCCGCCAATGCCCAAATCTCAATCTTTTGTCCGACCAGATCGGGGTTTGCGGCAACACGGTCACGCAAATCATATTCCGCGCCCGTAGAGATAAAGCGAAATAGATCACGTTTATCGCCCCGCGAGGTCACCTCTGGCATCGCATTAAATATGGCCTTCGCCAATACCGAACGATAACTGAGGTACTCCAATGTTTCATCGTTCAGTGGTTTTCCCTCAATGCCCAAGCTTTGCTCACTGAGATCAACCGTTAAACGGATTTCGGTGGTGTAAAACGCCGTATACCCTTGGGAGACAATCGACCCAATCAGCAATACCAAAAAGGTGAAGGCGAGAAAAATCGATGTCATACCATACCAGCGGAAACGCTTTTCTTTTCCGCGACGTTTCGCAAGGCCTGCTTTTACCCTAGCACGCTTCTCTTGCGCAATTTTTTCGATTTTATCAGTCATATTGTTCTCGATATTTTTTCACGATGCGTAGCGCCACGAAGTTGAGCGCTAGCGTCACAACAAACAGCGTGAGACCCAAAGCAAATGCAGCCAGCGTTTTAGGGCTATCGAACTCTTGGTCACCGACCAACAATGTCACGATTTGAACCGTGACTGTGGTCACCGATTCCAAGGGGTTCGCCGTTAAGTTAGACGATAATCCCGCCGCCATCACCACGATCATGGTTTCACCAATTGCGCGTGATACCGCCAGCAATAAACCACCGACAATGCCTGGTAACGCGGCAGGAATCACAACCTGACGCACGGTTTCAGAGGGGGTAGCGCCTAGCCCTAATGAACCATCACGCAGTGACTGAGGCACGGCGGATATCACATCATCGGACAGCGAGGAGACAAACGGAATGATCATAATGCCCATCACCGCACCAGCTGCGAGTGCACTTTCTGACGATGCACTGGTAAAGCCGATCGCATGGGCAACATCACGAATAAATGGCGCCGCAACTAACGCTGCGAAAAAGCCGTAAACCACTGTCGGGATCCCCGCAAGGATCTCTAAAATAGGCTTAACAATGCCGCGAACACGGGGCGACGCGTATTCGGCCAAGTAAATGGCACTCATCAACCCAACCGGTGCCGCGATACACATGGCGATGAATGAAATCATCAAAGTGCCGGTAAATAGCGGGATCGCACCAAAAGAACCACTCGAGGCTTGTTGATCTGCACGCAGTGCAATCTGTGGCGACCATTCGGTGCCAAAGATGAACTCGGTCACGGGGATCATTTGGAAAAATCGCATCGCTTCAAACAACACTGAGAGCACAATGCCGAATGTGGTTAAGATTGCGAGGGTTGAGCAGAACAATAAAAAGCCCTGCATCACGTTTTCGACCCGATTGCGGGCACGTAAACGCAGTCGTAGCGAGCGCCAGCCAAAGGCTAATCCCGCCAACGCAAGTGCAGTCATTGCGGTGAATCGTAATGTGGTCCCTAAATGGTTCAGGGTTTGATAATGGTCCGCCGCAGCCAACAAGACAGCATCGTCAGTTTGGGTGATGCCACGAGCAATATTACCGATTTGACTGTATAACAAATCCGCATTGCCGAACTGCGTGACGTACGTATCGGAAATTTGTGCCATCACCAAACTGTGGATCAAGTTCGGTTCTACCGCTTGCCACAACAATAAAAGAACCAGTGCCGGAATCGCCGCCAAAATGGCGACATATGAGCCGTAATAGTTAGGTCGAGAATGCAGTTTGCTCAAGCCACCAGCCATGTTGGCAAGCTTAATAGAACGCGTTCGAGCAATAAAAAAGCCGGAAATTGCAATAATAGCAATCACGGTCATCAGCATGGGTGTTGTCATTGTTCCTCCTGAACACGAATAAAGGGGGTACGTGACACGTACCACCCTTTCGTATTCACAATGCGCTTACAAGTTTGGTTTTAAATCGACGGCAGCACTGCGTACTTGTTGCCACTCGTTTTCACCCAGTGGAATAAGGCCACGGTCAGCGAGATATCCCATGCTGCCCATTGCTTCTTCTGAGGTGAACGCTTTCACATAATCGGTCAGGCCAGGAATCACGTTCTCATGCGCTTTTTTAACGTAGAAATACAGTGAACGTGATACGGGATACTCGCCGGTACCAATGGCATCAAATGTTGGCAGAACACCCGAGATTTTAGAGCCTTGTACTTTGTCTGCGTTTTGCTCAAGGAAGCTGTAACCGAAGATGCCAAGCGCATCTGGGTTTGCTTCAAGCTTTTGCACAATCAAGTTATCGTTTTCACCGGCTTCGATGAAAGCACCGTCTTCGCGCATGCCGTGACAAATCGCTTTGAATTTGTCTTCGTTACTGTCTTCAAGTGCTGCGACTTCGGGATACTCGGAGCAGCCCGCTTCCATGGCTAGCTCAACAAACGCATCACGTGTCCCTGATGTTGGTGGTGGACCTAGCACCTCGATTTTGGTGTTAGGCAGTGATGGGTTCACGTCTTTCCACGTGTCATTGGGGTTGTCGATAAAGTTGCCGTTAGCGTCTGGGACGGTTTTAGCGAGTGCGGTGTAGATATCTTTTAGGGTGAGATCATACTGTTGCGATACTTTCGAGTTTGCGATAGCGATACCGTCATAACCGACTTTGATTTCGACAATCTCGTCGACGCCATTTGACTGACAGCGTTCAATTTCCGAGCTTTTGATTTTACGTGATGCGTTAGTCACATCTGGGGTGTTTTCACCGACGCCCGCACAGAACAACTTAAGTCCACCGCCTGAGCCAGTCGATTCGATTTTTGGTACTGAATATTGCGACGTGCGACCGAAGCGCTCAGCAACAACAGTAGCAAAAGGGTAAACAGTAGAAGAGCCAACGATGCTAATGTAGTCACGGCTTGCAGCCGTTGCGCTACCTGAGGCCAGCACGGCCATTGATACTGTCGTCGCTGCAAAGAGAGCTTTAAGTTTCACATCAACCTCCAAGTCGATTATTTAAGTTAGTGCTGTGTAAATCAATTTATCTACACATAACGAAGAACTCGGTTAACGGGGAGACACATTAAGCGCACAAAGTGACAGTTCCTTTATGCAATGATGAAGGTTTGATGACAGCCAGAGGCATTGGTAGCACACTCAAAAGTTGCTCAAGGTGCGCTAGCGCTGCGCGCGGAAGTGGCTAGGATAGATGAAACATCGATAACATAGCAGCGAGATAACATCACAATTGAGATGTTAGCTGCGAACAATTTGGATAAAGAAGGCAATGACAGATGCTAACCACAATGAGGACACACGGTTGAACACTGATGCCAAGCCATTGGTACTCTTTTTGTGTGATGGAAAATACGGCGCGTCGTTAATGGCAGCCGCAATGATGAAAAGCAAAGCGAACAGTTTTTTTGATGTGCACTGTTATCACACAACGCAAACCATGAGCACCGATAAGGCCGCACAGGCGCTGATCCAGTTTCAAATATCGACTTACGATCTGGCGCCGGCGCCATTGGATGCGCTGACACTCGACTATGTCGATTATTTAATTGCTCTGAATCCCGCATCGGTACAATCGGGCCTGCCATTGCCAAGCTACGGCAAATTTATTCCCTGGGATGTGACCGAAAACAGCGACGCTGGGCTTGCTGCCGTTTTGCGTGCTATCAACCAAAATGTGAATTACTTTCTCTCTCTGTATTTATTTCGATAAAAAATGCGCCACTTAGGCGCATCTTTTGTTGTTAACACGGCTCTCACAATGAGCCTTGGCTTTTCGGTTTATAGTCTAAACGCTTGAGCCTGCTCACTCATACTCGCGTTTTCTTTTTCTAACCGCTCGTACGCTTGGCGCGTTTGCTCTGCCGTTTCAGCCAAAGACTCCGCCGCACGGTGAATTGCTGCAACGTTTTGGTTTAAATCAGCGGCGGCAGTGGTTTGTTCTTCGGTCGCCGTCGCAATCGCCCCTGTCATTTCTGACACCTGCTGCGTTGACGCATTGATGGTCTCAATCGCCTCTGCCGCGCGTTTGGCGTCATCCAATCCTTTTTGGGTTAATGTTYGGCTGTCACTCATCACCTGATAGGCCTGACGCGCTTTGGTTTGCAGCCCTTCGATGATTTGATTAATCTCATCGGTTGATGACTGCGTCTTGGTTGCCAAACCGCGCACTTCATCAGCGACCACAGCAAAACCGCGACCTGCTTCGCCGGCGCGCGCCGCTTCAATTGCCGCATTAAGGGCAAGTAAATTCGTTTGCTCGGCAATGGTACTAATCACCTCTGAGACCTTACCGATATTTTCACTGTCTGCGGTTAACGCTTCAATCACTTGCGACGCTTCGTTAACTTGATCTTTCGCGGCCACGCTTTGCTGGTAAGACTGTTCAAAGGTTTCTCGACCTTGCTGGGCATACTCGCGCGATTTATCAGTGTGCTCGGCCGCCGCGACCGTATTACTCGCCACTTCCCCAAATGTTGACTCCATTTGTGTCATAGCACTGGCGAGCTGTGATAGCTCACTACGCTGTTGCTCAACACTGTTGACCGTATCCGTCACCTGAGTCGAAAGCTCGTTACTGACCGTTTGTAGCCGCTGTGTGCCTTTTATCAGCGAACCAATTAAGTGGGTGATACTGCTTTGCATCTGATCGAATGTATTGGCGGCCTGTCCTAATTCATCACGGTTAAACTGAGCAAGATCGAGCCGTTGCGTCAGATCGCCACTTTCTACCCGCTGCATTTGCGTAACCAGTAAGGACAATGGTCCGCGGATACGGTTTTGGAGTAAAAGTGCAACGATAACCATCAACACGATCAGCGCGACAATTACCGCTATCCCTATGATAATCAGCTGTTCGATTTTCTTAGACTCTTGTGCTTTGATGGTATTGGCCTGTGCTTCTAGATCAGCTTGTAACGACGCTAGGTTATCCACTATTTGATCAAAAGGCGCTAACATTGGCCCAAGCATTTTGCGTCGAGCGTCGTCTATTCGCCCATTATCGATTAGACGAATATAATCATTTTGCATCTCGCGATAGCCATTCAAACGTGTCTCAATGGTGGTGACTTCATCGCTGTTGCTATCTCGAACCGTCAGCGTTTTCATATCCGTCAGCGCGCCACGTACCGATTCGTCATTGCGCTTAATTTTCACCAGGATGTCGCGATGCGCTTGTTTATCATCGGTTAGGCCATAATCGAGCGCAAAACGGCGGTAGGTTACCGTGTAATAGCGTAAATCTGACACCGTGCTGAGCAAACGCACATTGCGCTCGACAACGTCATTGAACTGGGTTTTAACTGAGCTAATTTCACTGAACAAATAGGCGCCACTCAGGGCGACTGCAATCCCGAGCGCAATAAACACCGTCCGCAAATACTGAATAATTGTCATAGATTCCCCATTACCCTTAAATACCATCACTAAATTAATTGTTTTTCTGCGCCAAGGGTAACGGATACGGCCAATAGTTGTAATAGGTTCAGCCAACTATGTAAAAACAAACCAACTAAAAAAGAACCAGCTTAAACGTATTAATTTGCAAAGAGCAGCAACGCATGAAAGGCCATCACACTAAGTGTGAGCCGATCGCGCATCGTTTGGTACCCCGCTGGCTGATCGTTTTTTTGTTGGCGATATCGAATCCACCGTTCGGTAAGCCACACTAAAAAGTAACCTGCCGTAAGCACGCTTACGGTCAGGGATAGAGGTGTCGCCCCTTTGACCAATGCGCCCCATGCAAGCAGGGCGAACACATTACTGAGTACCAACGCATACCGATTCGATGTAGGAGGTGGGTTATCCAGGCCGTTCCCCCACAACACGCCGGATAAAAAGCTTAAAATCACGGCACTGTAGGTAATAAACAATTGTTCGCCAGCTAAGCCAAAAACTGTCAGCCCAGTCCAACTGACCCCGAGGGCCCCCGCGAACGGTAATAGGCCAAGATAGCCTAAATTCAACATGGTGCGATCCGCTGACGATGAACGAACATCGGGTTGGGGCATTGTTTTACTCCTACTCATAAATCAGTTCAGCTAGTTTATACGGTATCACTGCCATGATGGCTGATAGCTCGTGTCGGTTTGCTGCTTTTCTCATCACTTTGTACTTCACTACCGTGATAAAGGCCTCTTTTTTTTGCAAAGAAAACGCACCTTGCGTAAATTGTTGCGCGTTTTGTTGTTTAAAAAGGAGTTACTCATGTCAGCACGAAGTACGTCGGATGCGAGCAATGCCAGCACATTGCAGCATCCGTTTGCCGATTGCGTCACCCAAACGGGGCCGTTTAAGGGCGTTCATAAAAATATGATGATCGCCGCTACCCTTCTGGTTTTCGTCTTCGTTTTTTTTACCGGGTTTAACACTCACCTAGCAGCCAGTGTGTTTGCTGCTGCTCGCGGATGGGTAGAGTCTACGTTCGGTTGGTATTACATGTTGGTGCTTGTTCTCTTATTGGCCGCCAGCTTCATTATTGCAGTCACCCGTTTTGGTAATATTCGTTTGGGTGACGACGACGATCGCCCCGAATTTAGTACTTTTTCGTGGCTATCGATGTTATTTTCCGCCGGTGTCGGTGTTGGCATATTGTTTTTTGGGGTAGCCGAACCCACGCTCTACTTTGATACAAGTGGTGCGTTCGGCTACCCCAACAACCCATATGCTGATATGGCAGGCGCAACCACCATGGGATTTGATCGCGCGGCCGCTGCTCTGCGTGTTACTTACTTTCACTGGGGCTTTCATGGCTGGGCCGTGTACGTCATTGTTGGCCTCGCGCTGGCGTATTTCTCGTTCCGTAAAAAACTGCCGCTCGCGCTGCGATCCACCATTTATCCGCTGATTGGCGATCGGATCTACGGCCCCATTGGCCATATCACCGACATCTTGGGTGTCCTGGGCTGCGTATTCGGTGTCGCCACCTCGCTCGGGTTAGGTGTCAGTCAGATCGCGGTGGGGCTCGATCGCTTATTTGGCATCGACCCGGGTGTCATGACTCAGGTTATCCTGATCGTTTTGATTTCCGTGGCCTCAATCATGTCGTCTCTGTCTGGCGTCGGCAAAGGGATCCGCATTATTTCCGAGTGGAACATTATCGTCTCGGCATTGGTAATCGCTTACTTCTTATTTGGCGGCCCAACCACCTGGTTGATCCACGTCTTTGGTGCTTCACTCAGTGACTATTTGGTCGGTTTTATCCCAATGGGACTGTGGTTTCCTGAAACGCCAGGCCCAGCCGCATGGCAAAATGCCTGGACCATTTTCTACTGGGGTTGGTGGATTGGCTGGGCGCCCTTTATTGGCTTATTTATTGCCCGCATTTCTCGCGGACGTACCCTGCGTGAGTTTGTGGTTTGTGTGCTTTGCGCGCCAACGCTGATGATTTTTGCCTGGTTGGCCATTTTTGGCGGCAATGCGTTGCATCAAGAGCTTGTTGCTGAGACGGGTGTCGGTACAGCGGGAATCATTGATTTGGTGAATGGCTGGGACTTGCCTGCGGCATTGTTCGCCACAGCCGATGGCATTACCGGCGGCGGTATCTGGGGTTGGATACTGAACGCCATGATGATCTTTTTGCTGTTTAGCTGGTTTATTACCTCGTCCGATTCCAGCACCTTGGTGCTCACCACCATTCTGTCGATGGGCAATGATGATCCGCCGAAACGCTTCCGTGTTTTCTGGGGCACTATGATCGGCGCCGTCGCCGCGGTGCTTTTGGTCGCAGGCGGCTTAAGAGCCTTACAAACGGCCAACATGGTGACTGCATTACCTATCAGTGTATTGGTGATCTTAATGACCATCAGTGTGATGAAGTCTTTACTGGCAGAGCCGGTTGGCAAGCCCACCGCCTCGACGCCATCACAAGCGAATCGCTAGACCGGTTTCATCGACCAACGAAAGCGCCACCTAATACGATGGCGCTTTTTATTCGAGGTCGTCTTATTCGAGGTCGTCGTCGCTTTTATGGATTCGCATCATCCACGGCCATCGCCAGCACACTGACCGGATGCAAGGCTTCCAACGGTGTGTTCTCTTCAATTTGCCATTTGCAGGTTTCACAATCGGTGATAGCAAAGTCAGCTTCTGCAGCTTTAATCTGAGCAAACAAACCACTACCGATGGCAATCGAGGTTTGATAGTTCTCGGTTTTAAAGCCATAGGTGCCTGCCAAACCACAACACTCGCTATCGAGCACAACCACGTCTAACCCGGGGATCATCCGCAATAGCTCAATGGTGAACATCGCATTGCCACTGCGCTCCAAGTGACAAGGAGTGTGATACACCACCCGTTTATTGATGGGTTTTAGCTTGGGCATCTCGCCATTCATTGCCGCTTTGAGTAAAAAACGGGTCACGAAGCTAATTTGTCCTGCCACATGCTGATTGTCGACGCCCAATACATGCGGATACTCTTCTTTGAGTGTCAGCGCACACGATGATGACGTCGCGATCACTGGGCGCTCGTCGGCAACAGAATCGGCAATCATCGCGGTATTGGCGGTGGCATTACGTCTTGCTTTATCATAAAAACCGTTAGCAATTAAGGGGACACCACAGCATTTGTGTTTCTCTAATAGCTGAACGCCATAGCCCATCGCATTCATTACTGTGACCAAGTCTTTGCCGAGCTGCGGATTGTTAAAATTCACATAACAACCGTGAAAATAGCTGACTTGTTTGGGGTATTCAGCTTGTACCGCCGTTTGGCTTTTCATCCAGCGGCGGAAGGTACCAAAAGAATACTTAGGCAAGGATTTATGTTTATCTACCCCAATGGTGGCATGCATCACCGCTTTTACCGGTTTTAAATCCGTCATCGCATTCACAATCGGTGCCACCGGGTTCGCCAAGGTACCAAATAAATCGGTGTGGCTGAGCACGTAATCACGCATCAACTTAGGATTGATGTTTTTCTCGCCATGTTTACCCCGTGCCACGGCAATGATATCACCAATTTTCACCCCAGAGGGACAGGCGGTTTCGCAGCGTTTGCAGTTGGTGCATAGTTTGAGTAGGTCGTCATAATACTCTGGATTTTTGATCCGCAGACGCTCGCCGTCCGGCCCACACTCTTTGGGGCCCGGATACGCCGGATTCACTTTTGACACTGGGCAATACACAGTGCAGACGGTACATTTGATACACTGGTCAAAACTGGTGGGCTGCGGTGCATGGTCGCGATATTCTCGCTGTTTAAGCCATTCAGTTAACATATGGCCTCCTTAGCGTTTGCCATCACGGCAAGTGCTCGTTGTGCCGCGGCGTAGCCTGTTGCAACCGCAACGCCTCCGCCGCAACCTTCAAATACGGGGTCGTAACCACTGAGTACCGCCCCACATACAAACAAGTTTTGACAACGTTTTCCGCGCGCGGTAGGCCGCAATTGGTTATCGGTGTTAATACCGAAGGCCATAAAAGGATGACTTTGCTGGCTGAAAAAGTCGTCATTGCGCCATTCGCTGCGGTCAGGGCTTTGTACCATATCTAACCCCAGTGTTGGCTCGCTAACTTGGGTGCGATCCGCATTCAAGCCGCGGCTAAAATAGCTTCCCGTCGCCAAGATCACTGCCTCTGCGGTTAACGGAATATCCTCTAACTGACGGGTATGTAATGCGGTGAGGCGGCCACTGTCGTCAAACTCGCCGCTGGTGACTTGATCACCGCGTAGCAACATGCCACCTGCACTGGCAAACGCGCGCTGCAGGGCCTCTTCTATTCGAATCCCGAGTAACGAAGGCGGCATGGTGGGCACTTCATGGAAGCAACGATCGGTGCGCTGTTTAAGTGCATCCATACCCTGCTCGCCCGCGACGTTGGCAATAATAGCAGGCAAAATCACGAGCTCATCCGGTCCAGATTGCGCGATTAACTGCTCGCACAGGCTGTCAAAGGCGTTAGGCTCAGCCAGTAAGCGTGACAGATCAACCGAACGCAATTCATTGCGGTTACGGCGCAAACGCTCCGCACCAGGAATCGAAAGCGTGATGGTGCGACTCGGGCAGGAGGCAAAATCACGCTGCGCGGTAATGGTGTCTTTGGCTAACGTCGGTTGCGCATCGCGATAGCCGTCAATGGCGGCAAAACAGAGACCCGAAAAACGACGCGGACCACGATGTTGATACACGTGCCCTTGCGATAACCACGTCGGACGCACGGTGCCCAGCGGCGTGATCCGGCCATGATTGGCGTTGTCTTCTTGATGATACAAACACACTTTTTGCGCACTGAGTTGCTGTTGGAACCAGGTTAACGAATCGGTGATCTCATCAAGGCTAACCTTGGCATAAGGGTGCTCAGGATGCTGGCGCACCAATTTGGG
Source organism: Salinivibrio sp. MA351 (assembly GCF_001996065.1). Lineage (NCBI taxonomy): Bacteria > Pseudomonadati > Pseudomonadota > Gammaproteobacteria > Vibrionales > Vibrionaceae > Salinivibrio > Salinivibrio sp. MA351. The sequence continues at coordinate 107,699 of NZ_MUFG01000002.1, forward strand.
AATCGCCTCAAACGGTTGGGTAACCGGCTCACCATTAGGAAAATGGCCCAGTACATCAATTGAACCCGAGGAAAAATGCAGTGCACTTTGTCCCGCACTGATCATTACCGTTTTTTTGCCGGCTTCCAATGCACGTATCGCTGCCGTATACCCAGCAATGCCACCGCCAATCACCGCAATATCATAGTGAATCATTGTGAGACCTCCTGATCGACAGCTTGAGTGGACACTTGCTCATTCATTTCCGTTTTTGATTCCTCGCTTGACGACTTAGGCACATCACCGGCGCCAAATAATCCTTGATAAATCCAGTAGCTAAATTCGGCTTCGCGTAAAGCGTCCCCCCAGAAGATAGGCTTGACGCCCTTCCAGCGCTCTTCAAGAAAGTCCACCAGCAGCCCAGCACTCGCTTGCCCATCTAATCCTCCGCACTCACTGAATAAGCTGGCGGCGCGATAACTGCACAACTCGCCCTGACACGGCCCCATTCCAAGACGGGTGCGACGGCGTAAATCAGTGATGTTTTTTGCATCCAACGATTGAATGGCATAATTCACCTCGCCTTTGGTCACCATTTCGCATTCGCAAATCACCGCTTGGCTGTCGTCACTTTCATCCAAGAAATGGCTGACGCGTTCGCCATGGCGATAATAGGCGGATTGATAGACGGGTTTGACCAAGCTTGCACTGGCTTTGCTGATCCCTTTGGAGGGCTCAGAGCCCGGTAGTGGCCGTGCCGCGGTTTGGCAGACATTGCGGTTACCCAGTTTTTCAGCCACCAAATCTGTGGCTTGCTCGGCCATCAGTCGATAGGTCATGAGTTTGCCACCGGTTATGGTGATCAAACCGTCAAGGCCATCGCGCGCTTGGTGGTCAAGCAACACGATGCCGCGGCTAATATTACGACCACTGCCATCATCGTCCACCGAGACCAATGGGCGTACGCCTGCATAAGCCCGTAACACCCGAGTATTGGCCATGATGGGAGCCAGCTTGGCGCCCTCGCGCATCAGCACATCCACTTCTTGTGGCGTCACCGCCAACTTATCAATTTGGTCGTACTCAATATGCTCGGACGTCGTACCAATTAAGGAAATAGTATCGCCAGGCACCAAGATGTCCGCATCGGCCGGTTTGCGACAGCGGTTGATCACCCGATTATTAATGCGGTAATCGAGGATCAGCAGTGAGCCCTTGGCAGGAAACATTTTGATGTTGAGATCGGCATACTCACAGATAGTCTGGCCCCAAATCCCTGCCGCATTGATCACTTGCTGGGCCATAATCGAAAAACGCTCACCCGTAAGAGTGTGGATACAATGAACCCCTTGTACCGTCGCGCCTTGGCGAATTAATCCAGTGACTTGGGTATGATTAAATACCTTGCCGCCATGCTCTTTACCGTCTAACACATTTGCCGCACACAAACGAAAGGGGTCAACCGTGCCATCGGGCACTTGCACGGCGCCTATCATCGCCGGGTTAGCATTGGGCTCTAGAGCGAGCGCCTCATGCGGTGTGAGTTTTCGTGTCGGAATACCGGCTTTATCACAACTGGCGATAAAGGTATCTTGGTAGGCCAGATCGTCTTCCGGCAAGGTAATAAACAGCCCCTTGGTATCTTCCACGCAATGACGCGCCACGGATTTAAGAATGGTGTTTTCTTGGATGCATTCGCGTGCCGATTCGGTATCCGTGACCGCGTAACGAGCCCCAGAGTGCAACAATCCATGGTTGCGACCCGAAGTGCCTGCCGCAATATCGTCACGTTCGAGCAAAATGCACGAGATGCCGCGAAGCGCACAATCGCGCATGATGCCAGTGCCGGTCGCACCGCCACCAATGATGACCACATCCGTTTCAATATAATGGCGAGTTGGCATGGGGCCTCCTTGTTACTTTATCGTAACCAGAGTGTGGCATTTCCCGTGCAACAATGACGGCGACAACATCACACTATGCGCGAAAGCGAAAAGGAAACTGCGGCTTGTTTGATTTAGGACAAACTTTTCAGTGGCGGATAGCGCGCGAATGGTGACACGGCAAATGAGCACTACAAGAAACCAAGCCACGTTTATCCGCCATTTGAGGAAAACACCTAGGGATAGCATGGTCGTGAAAAAGAAGACAAAGAAGACAAGGAAGACAGAGAAGACAAAGGCACCATGCTCGAAAACGCGCATTGTTAATACATTGTGTATTTATTGGCTATTGTTGCCCGACCTCAAACGTTGTCGAGTCATGGTGGCGCGATAACACAGTGCCACCACGAAGCATAATCCCGCCGGAAACAACAAGGCCGTAAAGTGGAAATGCGCAAATAACGCCGCCCCTACCACGCCGCCGACAATAAACCCCGACGCAATCAGTAAAAACAGCATCAGTTTACGCTTATCAACGCGGTTACCGCGCAGCTTGCCGCCCAACATTAAGCCTAAATCGGTGACAATACCGGTTAAATGGGTTGAGCGTACAATCGCACCACTATAGGTGGTCGCCATCGCATTTTGCAGGCCACAAGCCGCCGATGCCGCCAGTTGACCAATGGCAAGGCCGCGGGACAAAAAATAAAACGCCACCACAATTAACCCGGCTTCAACAAAGAGTGCCGAGTCATAATGGCGGCCCAGCTTTAGCGTGCTGCCATGCAATAAGCAGCCGGACACCGCAGCACCAAGGAAAAAGGCCAACAATAAGCCACCCAGCTGAACAACGTGCATCCACTGGCCCGCAAACAGCCCCGAGCCAAATTGCGTCGCAGTGCCTGACACGTGGGAGACGGCTTGGTGTTCAAAACCCAACAGACCGATCGCATTGATGGTGCCGGCGATCAGCGCCAACACGAACGCCCCGGATTCAACCCACCGAGGCAAACGGGTAATCATTGGCTTTCCTTGCGTTAGTTAGTCGGTGACGATGCTGGCGGGTCGAGCCTATCGAGTTGGTTATGACGGATCATCGCTTGCAACTCTTCCACATAGGCCTGTCCACGCTCAGAGTAGCGCCCTAACCCATTGGCGAGCACCGCACCTGAAAGCGTTTTGTTTTGCTCTCGCAGACGGGCGCGGATCTCGCGTAGTCCTTGATATGCGGCATGAGTATTAAGGTTGTTGATATAGCTTTCTACCGAGGCTCGTGGCCCTTCAAACGCAGCCACTTCATGGGTTTTGCCTTCCGTTCGCTGCTTAGGTACCAGACCACAGCCTTTGCTGAAACACCACTGCCCAAAGTAGTTATTGCCTTCACGTGCAAACCGTGAGGTGCCCCACGCACTCTCATTGGCTGCCTGCGCTAACACCAGCGACGGCGGAATGATATCCACTCGTTGGATCAGCGCCATCCAATTCGCTTCCTGGCTAACATCAAAGTCTGCTAACTCGTACTGATTCGCCAGCGCTTGGACGCGTTTTGTTTCTCGGCTATTTAACGCATTTTTACGCGCATGCCATGCCAACAATGCGGTACGATCGGCCCGTATTTGGCTATTAATCGTATTGACAACGGGCGTGAAGTAATCAAAAAACGCCTGCTTGCGCTCTGCCCCCGCGGCAAAAGATTGGAAATCAGGAACAAGGGGAGCTTTGGGCTGCTGACGCGAGATAAAAATGGTGATAGCCACAGCAACAATAGCCATGCCAATCAAGACAAAGTTACGATGTTTCATGATGCCCCTAGGTTTGTCGATGTGAGCGGTATTATACGCGAAATACCCGTTGGCGACGAATACCGCCCTCTCAACGTCATACTGGCAGTGCCACATCTATGTTAACAGGGAAAAATCACCCGAAAACACGCCCCACCTAAATCACTATGGTCAACCTCAACATGGCCGTGGTGGCGGGGGCTCTCACTAAGTAATTCGACCACCGGTCAATGGTGGCTCGTTTTGTTTCATATTGCCTTCCGCAATATAATATATTGTTTATCATGTAAAAAATACTTTCCTGCACCCACTAACTGTATTTATAGGCTGTCATTGAAGCCTTCAATAACATTTTGTTACATTTACTAATCATCATACAGTTACACCTTACTTGGAATTATTTTCTTATCGCCATCCGCGCTTCAATTGGCGACATACTCGCGACTTTTCAAACACTCACGCGCTAGGCTAACCATGAAAAACATTTTATTTTTACCCATTGCGATGTTTGCGTTCGGTATGGATGCATATGTCGTTGAGGGCATTATCCCGGAAATTTCGACCAGTTTTCATGTTACTGAAGCCCAAACAGCACAGATGGTGACTGCCTTTACGTTGTGCTATGCCCTTTCCGCACCCATACTGGCTACCTTATTGGCTGGCTTTCCTACTAAAAAGGCCCTCGTGCTGTCGATGTTGGTATTTATTGCCGCTAACCTTGTCACGATTTTCAGCACTCACTTAACCATGCTACTTGCAAGCCGTGCGCTAGCCGGTATTGGCGCAGGCATTTTCTCACCTTTAGCGGCGGCGAGTGCGGCATCTTTGGTGCCTGACGAAAAGAAAGGTCGCGCATTAGGTCTTTTACTGGGTGGAATGAGTGCTGGCACTGTCGTAGGCGTTCCTGCGGGCCTGGCTTTATCTGCTTGGTTGGGATGGCAAGGTGTTTTTGCTGTCGTGATCGGTATCGCGCTTATTGGGCTTGTTGGCGTGGTGCTCGGAGTGCCGCATATCTGTGTCGCGCCGCCGCCATCATTAAAAGCGCGCGTCGCGTTACTCACCGATCGTTCAGTATCTGCGACGATTACTGTCACGTTTCTGACGGCTGTCGCCAGCTTAGGACTCTATTCTTACCTCGCACCGGTGATTATGGGTATCACACAACAAACCAACCTTACGCCATATTTATGGGTTTGGGGGCTGGGTGGTATGATTGGCAGCTTCACCATCGGCCATTTAATCGACTGGGTAAAACACCCAAGGGCGATCCTGCTAGGCATACTGGCGCTAATGTCAGTGGCAATATATAGTATTCCGAGTAGTTTGCCTCTGTCTTCACTGATTGCCTTTGTGCCATTCTTCTTGTGGGGTGCGGCCGGTTGGTCGTCACTCGCGCCACAGCAACACACACTGATTAGCCTCCAACCTGATCATAGCGCCGCGGTGGTGGCACTGAATAGTTCTTCAAACTACCTAGGGGGTGCGGTGGGTACCCTATTAGGTGGTTTGTGGCTCAGCCACGGCCTTTCGGTGACTCAGCTTGTCTATGCAGCCGCGGCAGTTGGTGGCATTGCTATCGTTATTCAAATTGGGATTCTACGCCAAAGCGCCCACTCAGTAGCGACAAGGTGCAAAAGCACCTAGCTCGACAATATTCCAAGTATCCAAAACCTTTATTAGACGTTGAATTTACTTGCCTCAGTCGGCAGTAATTCAGGTGGTGGCATGGTCACGGTTTGCAGTCCTGCCGTTTGCAAGGCGACTTTTATGATATCAAGATGCGCTTGTGTTGCCTCTAGCCAATTGCTGGCATCGCCCTTCACACCTGCTCGGTGAAAGCCATTTAAACGCACGAAAAACACATTTCCCTGCGTCAATTGCATTTGCTGCAAATTATATAAATAGGCGCAGAGTGACGACAGGTTAGCTTGCCAGTCGGTATACCCGGGGACCAGTAACAGCCGCACTTCCTGCAATTTTCCCTGCTGCGCCAGCCAAATTAGGCTATCACGCACACGGCGGGGTGAATGTCCGGTCAAGGCTCTATGCGCGTCATTACCCCATGCTTTCATATCCACCATGGCACCGTCCATGCAGGATGACAACGCCTGCCAATGCTGACATGACACACTGCCGTTAGTATCGATCAAGCATGTAAGGTGGGCTAATTCAGGGTGCTGTTTGACCGCGCGAAAAAGCGCGCGGACAAAGCGCCATTGCAGACTGGCCTCACCACCACTGACGGTAATTCCACGAATAAAGTGCCGTTGTTGATAAATCGCCGTCACTGCCTCGGCCAAAGACATATCGAATGAGCTTGCGCTGTCACGTTCAATGGTTTCAGGGTTGTGGCACCCTGGGCAACGAAATTGGCAACCTTGCAGAAAAAACACCATCCGATTACCGGGACCATCGACACAGGAATAGGGCAACACACTCGCCACCCGAGCCACTGACCCCGATGTTTTCACCTGCTTAGGATGGCTCATGAGTGTCCGTCCAACGCGCGCCGGCGAGAAACTCCGCACTCACAACTCGCGGCTGCCGTGCTGTCACTGTCGTCATATCAGAAGCTTCTGCGCCCAATACCGTGGTGTTGGTCCGAGATCCCGATTGTTTGAACTGGGTAATCTCGGACTTTTTCACCATATAGCCGGTGATACGCACGAGATCATTTCCATCTGTATTCGCGGTGAATTCACGCAGCCCGGATTGCAGCGCCCCTAAACATAAATCGGTTAATGCATCGGGATTGCTTTTTATGGTTTCATCCAATGTTAGGATCTCGCTCACACCCGCTTCAAAGTAAGGATGTAACGGCGCAAGCGCCTGTAAATGGGTGACAGGATCCGGTTCACAACCGTAACGAATCCTCACCCCCGGAGTGGTCCCTTGGTCAATGGATAACCCACCTTGCGCATGCAGCAACGCTCGTCCACGCCAGCCATACTTCACTGGCGTCTCTGCTACAAACGTACTCAATGCTTTGGTGATATCGTGTGCCATCTTATTCGCCGCTGCATCGTGACCATATTCGCCACATAGACCTTGGCGTGCCATCAGGGTATTGACCGCTTCAGCCATCGCGTACACGCCAAACATGGGTACAAATTTTTTCTCATCAATTAAGCCTTCCTGCACCAGAAAGCTATTAAAAAAGTGTGATTCTTGATGCAGGAAGTGACTGCGTGCATCGATCAGCTCCACCATCAATGCACCGTAATGTGGCAAGGTGTGCGAGAGCAGTGTCGAGAGATCATTGGCTTCTTCTGCGACTTTCTTTAAGTTAAGGCGTACCAAGGTGTTCGCACCGCCTCCAATCGGTAGCGCGTTGTAACAGCTCACAATCCCCATATTGGGCGAGTGAGCCTCTGCATCACCAAATGTGGCTTGGTGTACCGGCCAGTTAGCAATATGTGGCTTGCTACAGGCAATGATGTTATCTGTCGCCTGCCGAACTAGGGTGCGCGCGGTACGAGACGGATCTACCATCAAGGTCAGGTTGGGGGCAACTTGCTGCAGTTCTGCATCGATGCGCAAAATCATGCGACAAACACGATTATCATCTGGGCCAATATTGGCATGCATAAATGCGTCTGGCAGTGTTCTGTCGAGTTGGATCCAGAATCGCTTGAGCGCTTGATACAAATGTTCATCACTCACATCCTCGCAATATGGCAGCAGGAGTTGATCGAGGTAACCCAAAAACACCGGGATATTGGTCACCGAAGGCACATGATGGTACAGCACCATGAGCTTCATAAGCGCATCCTCTAGATCGGTTGCCGGCGTTAACGCCAAATACTCCGACCCGCGTTTTAAAAAGCGGACATAATCGGGCAACACATAACGCGGTTTAAAGGGAGCGTGACCCTCAAACATATCGCCGATCACACCCTGCTCCATCGCAGCCACGAGCGCTCGGCTGCAAGGTACGTAGGGCAAAGCCGCATCGGCTTGCGCAGCGAGCGCTAACGTTTTCTGCGATGGGGTTAAGTGCAGATGGGTAACAATGGCATGCATAGCGTCTGTCATGTGGAAACTCCTGGCGAACTGAATTCTGAAAGTAACCCTATGAGGATAAAGGGTTGTTTCCTCAGAATATGTTAGCTTGCCCGCAAGGTAGCAAACCGCTATGTCTTACGTGATGCTTCCTCGTCTGTCGTGTGACCTTGTGTTTGTTCTGGCGGTGCAAACAAGCACTGCCATCGTTGCCGCAGGGTCAGATCTGGCTGCGTGGCATCGCGCCACATTTGTTGCCATTCTGAAAAGGTCACCACCAGAGGATTGAAACTGTTCACTGGCTTGGGGATTCCATAGCGCACCGGTTCAGATTCCGGCTCGAAGGTGCCAAATAATTTGTCCCAAATGATCAAAATGCCCGCGTAGTTTTTGTCGATGTACTGAGGATTTACGCCATGATGAACGCGATGATGAGACGGGGTATTAAAAATCCACTCCACAGGCCCCAGTGTCTTTATCCATTGGGTATGAACAAAAAACTGTAACCCTAAATTCAGCAGTACAACAAACACCACCCATTGCGGCGGAAACCCAATCACTACAAGCGGCAGCCAAAACAGCCACATCCCTGCCAGCGGGTACATTAGGCTTTGGCGAAACGCAGTACTAAAGTTCATGCGCTCTGAGCTATGATGCACCACATGCGCCGCCCACATCCAGCGAATACGGTGGCTGGCGCGATGAAACCAGTAGTAACAAAAATCCTGCGCGACCATCAGCAGTAAAAACAGGCTCACCGACATCTCAATATCGAACAACCGCCAGCCAAACCACCATAAATAGACCTTGGCAATCAGTAACCCGGTCAGTAAATCTGCAGCTTGATGCAACCCCGCCAAGGTAAAATTGCAAAGCACTTCCGGCACGTAATAACGGGCGTTGTCGCCCAATTTCCCGCGGCGCAGCGCCACCCAGTACTCTCCCAACATGCATAAGAAAAACACGGGAGCCAGCACAAGCAGTAGCCATTCGGGATGAGCAATCAGTTCGGTCACGGGGCCTTTATCGCACGGTACAATTTATTAACATATTAGGGGGTTCTGCCCTACCTGTAAGGAAAAGCATCACCAAGCTGTTAATTTGCGCACACATTGCAATGCGGTGGGCATTCTCAGTGAGTGGAGAAAAAAGCGCCGAAACGGCGCCCTTCGCTGGTGTCAGCGGTTTAGTTTTAATCGTCGCCGTAGTATTGCACGCCGAGCTTAATTCGCTCGCGTCCTTGCGCTAGGCGGTGTTTATTCGTATCCCGCAGCGAATAAATACACCCGCAGTATTCCTGCTGGTAAAAACGCTCGCGCTTGCTGATTTCTATCATTCGCTGACTACCGCCTTGCTTGCGCCAGTTGTAATCCCAATAGCTTACATCTGGATATGGGGCGGCTGCGCGATGGCCACAATCATTAATTTGCTGCATGTTCTTCCAGCGCGAGATACCCAGTGAACTACTGATAAACCGGAAACCATGTTCGGCGGCATATAACGCTGTACGCTCGAACCGCATATCAAAGCACATGGTACATCGGATGCCGCGCTCGGGTTCAAACTCCATCCCCTTTGCTCTGGCGTACCAGTTATCGGTGTCGTAATCCATATCGATAAACGGCACGTCATGATCTTCTGCAAAGCGAATATTCTCCTGCTTGCGAATTTCGTATTCTTTAACAGGATGTATGTTGGGATTATAAAAAAAGATACTGTAGCGGATCCCGCTTGCTTGTATAGCTTCCATCACCTCTCCCGAACAAGGGGCACAACAAGAGTGAAGGAGTAACTGGTCGTTGTCGCGATCAAAGTCAGGCGGCAAAGGCAACGGCGTACGTGTAAATTCAGGCATGGCAATTCCGTGTTCACAATGCAAAAAATAAAACGCCAATATTCATATATTTGCGTATGTAACGGATTCTAGCACGCCATCGCCCAAATTTGCAGACGTTGTGATTTTCGAGCGGTGTTTTGCGCTTATTTATGATGAACTTTACATCACTTACTCGGGCGAGTGTGAACAGACTTCGGAAAGAGAAGGTTAAAATAGATACAAAAAAGCCGCTGATTTTTCAGCGGCTTTTTTTAAATTTGGCGGAGGGACAGGGATTTGAACCCTGGAAGGGCTATTAACCCTTGCCGGTTTTCAAGACCGGTGCTTTCAACCGCTCAGCCATCCCTCCGAACAGCTTTGTATACTAATGATGCCCTAGTGCAATGTAAAGTACTGCAACACTATTTTTTGTTTAAGTGATGGATATTCATCCATTACTGACATGTCGCGGCTTCACATTCGGTGAACAAGTTGGTACAACGTGCATATACTCTCCATTGAGAGCTCGCATGTTACTAACTCAGGAACCGACATGACCTTAGACAGCTTTCTCGCCAAAGTCACACAAACACCCGATATGGTAATGTTTGATGAGACGATGGCGGTGATAGATGCACATTACGACTACGCGCCCACGCGATTTACTAACGGTAACCTCGCCAATAAAGCTGGACAAAATACAGGCTCTTGCAAAGTGCTCGCGTTTTGCCGGCTGCATGAGTTAACAGAAGCGCAAACGCTCGCGTGTTTCGGAGGGTACTACCGCGAGGACGTGTTGAGCCATCCCTCTGGGACTGATCATAAAAATATTCGTAATTTTATGGTAACCGGATGGAAAGGTGTGTCGTTTGACAAAATGCCCTTAAAAGCAAAAACGCGAACGCATTCTTAAATGACGTCCGATCAAAAACGGCGACCCGCGGTCGCCGTTTACCTATGACGCCATACTTGATCGAACGCTAGCTAGTATGCTGACGCGGCAGAAATATCTCCCCCATCATACAACGTACGCTACCGCCGCCAATTGTCTCTATTGTTGTGACATCGATAGGAACCAGTTTCCCAAACTGGCGTAATGTACGCTTTTGCGCTTCTGTAAAAGCACTGTAAGCAGACAACGACATCACAATCACCGATTCGCCATGTCGATTTCGCAATTGCAAGATATTGCCACAAAGCTGATTCATTTGTGATTCACTGATCGAGACGAGCGTTTTGTCTTCGCTCAGTGTATTGCAGACCAAATCCCGCTGCCCGACCTCTATTACCTCATCACAAACCACGGCAAACGCTTCGCCCACAGCCATCATCACATTGGTATGATAAACCGGATTGCCATCGCTCATCTCGGTGTTGAAGCTCACGACTTGTCGCATGCCCACCTTTGCTGCCCATTCGGTCAATAAAATACTGTCACAACGGTGTGAAAGTGCCGCATAAACACGCTGGTTAAGGTGATCGATAACCATTGCGCCTGTGCTTTCGAGAAACGCCTCTTCTTTATCGTGACATTTGACCTTATGCACATGATTAACGTCATAGCCGGCACGATCCAATGCTGCCATTAAACGCTCTGGCTTTACCTCCAACTGACGGTTTGGGCATGCCATAGGGTAAAGATAAAGCTCACCACTGGGCAAGGTGCTAAACCAGTTATTCGGGAAGACGGCATCCGGTGTCGCCGGATCCGAGTCAGGGTATTCCATCACCACCACATCAATACCGTGGCGACGCAAAATCATCACCATGTTATTAAACTCTGCCATGGCGCGCGTTTTTACTTCCTCGTCGGGCAATGAGGGAGCGTGTTGAAAACCATTATCCTCACTGGTTTGTGCATTAAACTTAAAATGAAGCGGGGGCACCATCAACACGGCCGACGCTGCGTGGGGATGGGATAGCGGATATTGGGTATCATAGCTCGCTAAAAACGCCATAAGCAAACCTTCTAAAACAACATGACTTAAAGAGTATAGATGGGCTATGGGGTACGCGATCAGTTTTAAACGCGCAACAGCCTCACCCGGTGGAATGAATAACCGCAGGAAAATATCATTGAAACAAGTTTTTTACAAATCGGTTTTTACAAATCATTTTTTTTACAAATCCAGGTGAATCCGCACATTGCAGGGCGGAAGTTTAGTTAACTACACTATTAAAATAAACAGGGAGAACAAAGCATGAAACCAGCGCAGCCAACTCGCCACGAAGATAAGCGTCTTCACGCCTTGTACGATCTAGGGATATTAGATACGGGCCGTGAAGATCGATTTGAGCGAATTGTGCGTGTCGCTGCCTACGTATCTGATTGCCCGGTGGTTGCGATTAGCCTGGTTGATGAAGATCGCCAATGGTTTAAAGCCAAACGTGGGTTAGCCGTTAATCAGACTGGGCGCAGTGAGTCCATTTGTGGGCATGCTATTCATCAACTCGAACCATTTATCATTGAGGACACGCTTAATGATCGTCGATTTGATGATAACCCATTGGTAACCGGCCCTCCTAACATCCGTTTTTATGCTGGATTCCCTTTTAGTCTTGATAGCGAGCACTTGCTTGGTACCCTCTGTGTCATCGACCACAAGCCTCGTCAGCTCACTGACGCCTGTGAGCGCGCGCTGTCAGATCTCGCGCGAATCGTGGAACATGAGCTGGTCATGACTCAACAAAATGTGATCGACCCTTTGACAAGCGTATTTAATCGCCGTGKCTTTTACCGAGAAGTAACCAGCTATTTGACCGATGAGATGGTGATCGAAGATCAACATACTTTGCTGCACTTTGACGTCCGTCAGCTACAAGGCATAAATCGGCACTATGGCAAGCATGCGGGTGATGGCGTCCTGAGAGCATTTGCCGCCTGTTTAAGGGATGTCTTTGATGATACAGGCTGGATAGGACGTTTAGAAGGCTGTGAATTCGCCGTATTATTGATTCAACAAGACGTTGACGCCGTCGAAGCCCAATTAGATCGATTTTACCTAAGGCTCTGCCGGCGTTTATCGTCAGAACGTTATCCGTTTGTCTATTCGATCGGCCTCGCCCACTTCACCCAGATCGATGAAACAGTGACATTAGAAACCATGTTATTAGACGCAACGAACGACACTCGGACATACCCTGTGCCTTCGGAAACACGTGATATTGGATAACGCTAACAAAATAGATGAGATAAACGATGAGGAGATTGGAGCGACATACGAGGTTCGAACTCGTGACCTCGACCTTGGCAAGGTCGCGCTCTACCAGCTGAGCTAATGTCGTTTATTCAATCAAGCGCTTAAAAACGCTTAGAAAATTGGTTGCGGGAGGCGGATTCGAACCACCGACCTTCGGGTTATGAGCCCGACGAGCTACCAGACTGCTCCATCCCGCGTCCGTAACATCAATCATGCTTGATGTGGGCAAAACTTGGAGCGACATACGAGGTTCGAACTCGTGACCTCGACCTTGGCAAGGTCGCGCTCTACCAGCTGAGCTAATGTCGCCTATGCAATTAAGCGTTGCATCACGCTTTGTAAAAATTGGTTGCGGGAGSYGGATTYGAACCAMCGACCTTCGGGTTATGAGCCCGACGAGCTACCARACTGCTCCATCCCGCGTCCGATTTTACTGTGCACCTAGAGGAACTTGGAGGCGCGTCCCGGAGTCGAACCGAGGTACACGGATTTGCAATCCGCTGCATAGCCACTCTGCCAACGCGCCTTTGTTTTGTTTCCGTCTCTGCGGTACGGGGAGGCATTCTACGGATAAACGTGATCGAGTCAACACTTATTATTTAATAAAAGTTTCAGATGGCTGTTTTACAAACAAAAGCGTCAAACTTCGACCAATCCGCTGTTATTTTCAGCATTTATTACTGCCATTCCCCTATTCGTTGCTAAAAATTTCACGCAATCGCATGGACGAGGCGTAATGCGATAGTGACTTGTTCACCGCAGGCCATCAGTTTGCTTTACTTAGCCTCTTCACTGTTTAACCAACGAAACGTCAGGTTGATTCGCTCACCCAGCGGCTTTTGCGTTTTGGGCACACTATGTTGCCAGTGGGTTTGCGTCTCGCCTGCCATCACTAACAGTGAGCCATGATCGAGTAAAAACTCACGCTTTAGCTGTCGCTTGGGGTGACGGAATAAAAACCGACGACTCGCGCCCAGACTCACCGAGGCAATGGTCGGCTGCTTCCCCAATTCCAATTCATCGTCTCTATGCCAGCCCATGTAATCGCTACCATCTCGATAGAGATTGAGCAAGACGGTATTGAAACGGGCGTGGGTGGCGGCTTCAACACGCGCTTTCAAATCCAGTAACTCTGATGTCCAAGGACGGGGAGATAATGTGAGTCCACTGTAGGTATAAGCATGATCACCATACCAAGCTAATAAGCGCGGCTGCATCACGGTTCGCCCAAACATCGAAATAGGAAGTTGCTGCCAAGCCGTTTGTTCGCGAAGCGATGTAAAAAACGCATCCGCTTGATTGCTCGCTAGCCAGTTTGGGGACCAATAGACCTCAGCTTGGGGCATAGCGACACCTTGCTGCGGATCAAACGTCGTGTCGGTAAAAAAACATTGTTGCTGTGGGGGGCGTGCCATACACAATTGTCACCTCGGTTCTCATATGGCATTCAGTATGGCTGTGGTTAACGAATTGGATCAACACGTCGGCCACTCATGCCATTTAACCGATACCAACCCGCAATACTAAACCGTTGCCTTTTGGCCGGGAGCACTTCATGGGGAAACGCTTCGGATAAAAAAGTGACCAGCCGTCCCGCTTTGGGCCACAGCGTTTGGCGATGCGACCCATCAGGGTTGTAGATCACTATTTCACCACCGTCTTGCTCAGACCAATCGTGGTTTAGATAGAGTACCGTCGTGACTTTACGATTTGATCGTCCCTCAAACGCATCATAATGTTTGGCATAAAAATCACCGGGATTGTACTTAGCAAAATGCGCCTCGTACTCAAACAACCCCAAAAATAAATGCCGATTGAAGGCGTACTGCAAATTCGCCATTTTATCCAAAAGCGTATCGATAGCGGGCGCCGTATCACGTTCTAACCAATAGATTTTGTCGCGACGAATTTGGGTATTGGTATGCTGTTTACGCTCTCGGCCAATTGCCGCTTGATTCCACTGAGCGGGTAAGCATGCCTGCAAATCGCTAACCGCTTGCGCCGATAAAAAATCGTCACAAACACTAAGGCCATGAGTCGCAATATCATCGATGATGGTCAGTTCGTTCAAATACTTATCTCCGCCGCCAATTAGAACGGTTACCTTACTGCCTTTTGACTGGGGGGCAACCTATTTTCTTTATCGTGACGATAAGGACTATTTATCGAACCGTCTGTGTCATCACCCATATCACTCACCTTGTATTCGGCGCGAGTTTAGGGGGCGAGCACGGCATTATGCTACTGTTTAGCGGAACCTTTAAAAAGGCCGAGATTGATCAAGAAAAGGCTTTTATACAGAGTCTGGGTGCAATATTATGCGCTCGACGTGTACTCGGCCAGTTAGCCATTGAAGGACCATGATAATGAAGAAAATCACTCACGGAATCACCGCAACAGCACTTGCACTCACGACGGTATTCGCAAGCGGCGTCCATGCCGAAGATAAGGTGCTCAATCTTTATAATTGGGCAGAGTATATGCCCATGGATGTCATTGAAGCGTTTGAAGAAAAATACCAGGTTGATGTGAACTACTCGACATTCGAGAGTAACGAATCCATGTATGCCAAGCTTAAGCTGCTAAACAGTGAAGGCTATGATCTGGCGTTTGCCTCAACCTATTTTATTGAGCGCATGATCAACGAGGATATGCTCGCTAAAATTGATAAAAGCCAGATTGGTCATTTTGACCAGTTACGCCCAGGCTTGCTCGGCCAATCATTTGATCCAAAGAATGACTACTCGCTTCCTTATGTTTTTGGTGTCACGGGTATTAGCTACCACAGCGATTACATCGACGGTAGCAAAGTGACAAAATGGGCAGATTTATGGCGCGACGATTTTCGTGGCCAAGTCATGCTGCTGAATGATGTGCGTGACGTGTTTGGGATGGCGTTAAAAGCCCAGGGCCATAGCATTAACAGCACCGATGAAGCGGAAATTAAGCAAGCCTATCAGTCCCTACGCGATCTGCGTGATAACGTGGTGGTTTATAACTCCGATGCGCCACACGTCCCGTTTATTACAGGCGAAGTCAATATTGGTCAGCAATGGAATGGCAATGCCCATATGGCTCAACAAGAGATCGATGGAATTGAGTTTGTCTATCCGCAAGAGGGCGCGATATTATGGATGGATAATTTTATTATCCCGAAAAACGCTGAGCACAAAACCTTGGCGCACCAGTTTATCGACTTTATGTATCAGCCTGAAAACCAAGCAAAATTAGTCGAAGAGTTTGGCTACCCCGCCCCCAACACTGGCGCCGCGGAGTATTTAGATGCCGATCTACGAGAAAACAAAACGATTTTCCCGTCTGATGAAGCCGTCAATAACGGTGAATTTACTGATGATGTTGGTGAAGCGGTGAAGATCTACCAAAAATACTGGCAAATGCTGAAAAGCTAAACAGTGACGCTTTCCGAGCTTACGCCAACCGTAGGCCCTCGCTGATAGAGGGCCTTTGATGATAAGGATGTTGCCTGATGATTGATTTTCGTTCTGACACAGTGACTCAGCCTGACGAGGCGATGCGAACGGCGATGGCGAATGCCCCCGTCGGCGACGACGTGTATCGCGATGATCCTAGCGTCAATACACTAGAAGAGTGGGCCGCTTCACGCCATGGCTTTGACGCTGCCCTTTTTACGGTCTCTGGAACCCAAGCCAACCTACTGGCCCTAATGGCCCATTGTGAGCGTGGTGATGAATATTTATGTGGTCAACAGGCCCATAATTATAAGTATGAAGCCGGAGGCGCCGCCGTATTAGGCTCGATTCAGCCCCAACCGATAGACAATGCCCCAGACGGCAGCCTTCCCTTTGATAAGCTCGCAGCTGCAATCAAGCCAAACGATTTCCATTTTGCGCGAACGAAACTCTTAAGCTTAGAAAATACCATCGGCGGTAAAGTTTTACCTTTATCCTACCTGGCCGAGGCGCGCATTTTTTGTGATCACCATAAGCTGCAATTACACCTCGATGGCGCGCGCGTTTACAATGCGGCAGTCGCGTTAGGCGTCGATATCACCGCCATCAGTTGTCACTTTGATTCAATGACCATTTGTTTATCCAAAGGACTTGGCGCCCCCGTTGGCTCTCTTCTTCTTGGTTCTCAAGCCTTTATCAATAAAGCAAGGCGTATACGGAAAATGCTTGGTGGGGGGATGCGCCAAGCGGGGATCTTAGCGGTTGCCGGTCAGAAAGCACTCAATGAAAATGTTGAACGCCTGGCTCAAGATCATGCTAATGCGCAGTACTTAGCGAGTGAATTGCATCAACTTGACGGCTTTTCAACTGACGCTTATCCGGTCCAAACCAATATCGTCTATGTCGATATCGCCGATACGATCGAGCGTACACGGCTTCAAATGCGGCTGATTGAGAAGGATATTCGTGTCACATTCAGTGGTCATCCCGCTCGTTTGGTGACCCATAAAGACATCAGCCGTGAGGATATCAATACCCTTATTCGTGCCATAGCCGACTCTCTTTAGCCGCTATCATCGAAGCGCTGACCTTCTTCCTTCGCGATAAAATCGATAAAAAGCGGGCACATTAGCCCGTTTTTTGTTTATAAAATAACCAGCCAATGTAAAACTGTGACCCTATCATCGCTTTCTCCACCAAAGTCACTAAAACAATCACTTACAGTCGCTACACTAAAATCAGTAACGATTAAACGCCAATACGGGGACAGCCATGGCTCTCACTCAGCTCACCAGCGATCGCTTGTATCGTGAATCTAGCTTGAAACACAGCGACATTACGTCAACCAAGCATCTTGCGCCACTTGACGAAATTGTCGGTCAAGATCGTGCTCGCCACGCCGTTGAATTCGCGATGTCAATTAAAGAAAAAGGTTACAACATTTACGCCATCGGTCAGAACGGACTCGGTAAACGCACCATGATGATGCGCTACCTTAACCAACACTGGCAGACTGATTCACCCGTTTATGATTGGTGCTATGTTGCGAATTTCCAAGAAGCACGTTCACCACAAGTCCTAAAACTCCCCGCGGGAAAAGGTAGTGAATTAAAAAAGCATATTGAACAGCTCATGGGTAAGCTCGCCAATGCCCTGCCAATGGCGTTTGATAATGAAATGTACTACCAACGTGCGGAAACCTTAAAAAATCAACTCACTGAGCGGCAACAAACGATTCTGCAAGGCTTAAGTGAAACCGCAGAAAAAAACAGTGTTAGTCTTTCTATCACGCCACAAGGGGATTATCAGTTCGTTGCCCTTAACGGTGAGGAGCCACATACCGAAGACACCTTTGATGCTTTATCACAAGATGAACAGATGGCCTTCGGTAAAGTGATTGATAAGCTTGAGACTGAATTACGCGGCGTTGTTCGCCAATTGGGTGAATGGGAGTCAGAATACGCAGACAAACAAAAAGCGCTTGATGAAGACATTGGCCAAGAAGTGATTGCCACCCATATCGCGCCACTGAAAAAGACGTTCGCAGATCTACCCGAGATCATCACTTTTCTCGAGGCAATGCAGGCCGACATGCTGGAACACCTTGATATTTTTTTAGAAGACAGCGAAGAGCAAGCGGCACTCGCCTACGCGGCGTTAGATAAAAAGCTCCCTCGCCGTTATCAAGTCAATGTATTAGTTAGCCAACACGACGCGCAAGCCCCCATCGTGGTCGAAGACAGCCCCAGCTATCACAATTTATTTGGCTATGTTGAAAACGCCACCTTTAAAGGCACGGTCTTCACTGACTTTTCTCTCATTCGCGCCGGCAGTTTCCATCGCGCTAATGGCGGTGTGTTGATGATGGATGCCATCAAAGTGCTCGAAAAACCTTACGTATGGGAAGGCATTAAACGTGCCTTGAGCAGTCGTCAGCTCAGCGTCAGTGCGCTAGAGCGAGAGGTAACCCTCAGCGGAACCGTGTCACTCGATCCGGCCCCCATTCCACTTGATCTCAAAATTGTTTTATTTGGCGATTATCAAACGTATCAGCTTTTACAACGCTACGATGCAGAATTCAGTGAGCTGTTCCGGGTCACAGCAGATTTTGAAGATGACATGCCGCGAACAGAGAGTACTGAGCACCAATACGCCAAATTTATTTCCAGCATTATCCATGATGGCAACCTGTTACACTGTAGCCGCAGTGCTATCGCTCGTATTATCGAGCACAGTGCACGACAAGCGGAGGATCAAAACCGTTTGTCGCTTCATTCAGCTGACATCGCTAACTTATTGCGCGAGTCCAATTACTGGGCCACGCAAGCAAAAGCGAATACCGTTGGCGCGCTGCATGTTGAAAAAGCCCTTGCCAGTCGAAACATGCGGGTAAGCCGCTTACGAGACAGCATGATGCAGAATGTAGAAAACGGGGTAACGTTGATCAACACCCAGGGAACGGCTCTCGGCCAGATTAACGGCCTGTCAGTGCTCAGCACCTCTGACTACAGCTTTGGTTTACCCAATCGCATTACCGCGACCACCGCGTTTGGCGAAGGTGAAGTACTCGATATAGAGCGTAGCGTAAAACTAGGCGGGCGTATTCACTCAAAAGGGGTAATGATTTTATCCGCGTATCTTGCCACGCTTTTGGGTAAAACCGATAAGATCCCGCTAAAAACGCATCTGACCTTTGAACAATCGTATGGCGGCGTCGACGGTGATAGCGCCTCCATGGCGGAATTTTGTGCGATTTTCTCGGCAATGACTGAGGTGCCACTGCGCCAAGATATCGCCATCACAGGATCCATGAACCAATTTGGCGAAGCACAACCGATTGGCGGTGTGAATGAAAAAATCGAAGGCTTCTTTGACGTCTGCACACTCAAAGGGCCAAACCACCAACAAGGGGTAATTATTCCTGCCGCCAATATTCAGAATCTGATGTTGCGCAAAGATGTGGTGCTGGCGGTTGAAAAAGGCGAATTTCATATTTATGCCGTTTCGCACGTCAGTGAAGCACTCTCGCTTTTATCAGGAGAGAAAGCGGGCTTCGGCCCCGAGGGTAAAGCCCCCAACGGACTATTGACCATCGCGATGGATAAACTGAACAATCAACGCGATGCACATCGTACTTCCGCAAGTTAAAGATAGCGGCCAACACTGGCCGCTTTTTTCTTCTTAGCTCACATCAGGATCGTCACTTCTCATTGTGGCAGCAATCACGTTATTGACTTTCACCATAGCTTGATCCGACGCAAAAAAAATAGCGACCTTTGCGCGTAATATGCAATGAAAACCATTCTTATTTGGATCTCGCATTATGAAACTGTCAACGCTTGGTCGCGGTCAGTCCGCGCGTATTACCAGTGTCCATCATGTGCCCGCTGTTATCCGTCACCGCCTTGCTGTTATGGGGTTAATCCCGGGCACCGCGGTGGAGCTGGTTCGGCGAGCACCGCTTGGAGACCCATTACAAATCCGGCTCGATAACGAACAACTCGTCGTTCGTCGTGACGTTGCCAAATTGATTGATGTGGAGACACTGTAATGGAAAAAAAACGCATTCTTCTTGCCGGTAACCCAAACTGCGGCAAAACCACATTATTTAATGCGTTAACCGGCTCTCGCCAAAAAGTCGGTAACTGGGCTGGTGTCACGGTTGATAAGAAAGTCGGCCAGCTCACGTTCAATCAAACAGCGAACGACAATACAGAGTGTGAAATTACCGATTTACCCGGTTTATACGCCCTAAATGCAGGCTTTGATGCCAGTCTAGACGAACAAATCGCGACGTATTCAATTGATAGCCACGACTGTGATGCGATCATTAACGTGCTAGACGCCAATAGTCTTGAAAGAGGACTGTACCTTACCTTGCAATTACGCGAGCGCGGTGTCCCGATGATAGTGCTGATCAATAAGATGGATCGGTTAGATCGCAACGGACAACAGCTCGATATCGGGAAGCTACAAGAATGGCTTGGTTGTCCCGTGCTTACCGTTACCGCATGCCAAGCCGACAGTGTGGCGACTTTCCGCCATCAGCTCGCCCACATGATGATGGAACTTCCGCATTGCGACGCCATGCAGTTAAACTATGGTGAGCATATCGAGGCATGGATCCAATCTCATCTTGGCGCCCCGTTTGCAGGCTCGGCAGCGGCACAAGTGAATCAACGCGCCCATTTGCTTGAGTGCCTAGAGCGAGATCGTTTGCCCGATGGCAATGATACGTCCCTACAAGCGTCATTTTCCCAGGCTTGCCAATCGCTGGCCGGAGAAGATACCGACATTCTTATCGCCGATACACGCTACAGCTATATTCGCGATCTGGTACATGACACACGACGCGAGCACCGCCATTTAAGCCGCAATAAAACCGAAAAACTCGACAAGGTGATCCTCAATCCTTTTTTATCGCTGCCTATTTTGCTTGCCGTACTCTATGCCATGTTCGTATTTGCCATCAATATTGGCGGCGCCTTTATCGACTTTTTTGATATCGCCGCTGGCGCTGTTTTAGTGGATGGCACCCATCAACTATTAGATGGCATATTGCCCGCAGCGATCGTGACACTCGTTGCAGATGGTGTGGGTGGTGGTATTCAAACCGTGGCGACCTTTATCCCGGTGATTGCTGGGCTGTATCTTTTTCTCACCGTTCTAGAAAGCACCGGTTACATGGCGCGCGCCGCCTTTTTGCTCGATGGTTTGATGCAAAAAATTGGCTTACCGGGTAAAGCCTTTGTCCCCCTGATCCTCGGCTTTGGCTGTACAGTGCCTGCCGTCATGGCAACGCGCACTCTTGAGCAAATTCATGAGCGCAAAACCGCCGCAGCAATGGCCACCTTTATGTCCTGTGGTGCACGGCTCCCCGTTTACGCCTTGTTTGCCGCAGCGTTCTTCCCGCAAAACGGACAAAACCTGGTATTTGCGCTCTACTTACTTGGGATTGCAGCGGCCGTGCTCACTGGTTTGATTTTGCGCCACACCCTTTATCCAGGCCAGAGTGAAAGTCTGTTAATGACACTACCGGACTACGAGCTCCCCCGTATGCGCCACGTGTTGAGTCATACCTGGCAAAAGCTGCGCCGTTTCGTATTGGGGGCAGGTAAAACCATCGTCATTGTGGTAACCCTCTTAACTTTCTTTAACTCTCTCGGTACCGATGGCAGCTTTGGCCATGAAGATAGCGAGACATCCGTGTTATCGAAAGCGGCTCAAGTCGTCACCCCTGCTCTCTCACCCATTGGTATCGAAGAAGATAATTGGCCAGCCACTGTCGGCTTAGTGACCGGACTATTCGCCAAAGAAGCAGTTGTTGGTACCTTAAATAACCTCTATGCCCCAACCAATGCAGAACAAGACGAAGGCTCGATCAGTGATGCACTTGTTGACGCCGTTCAAAGCATTCCCGAAAACTTATTTGGCATTGATTACAGCGATCCATTCGCGATGAGCGTGGGAGAGATAGAAAACACCGAAGCCGCTGCGCAAGAGCAAGCAGTGAGTATGGCAACGTTTGACAATTTACACCGCCAATTCACGACGACGGCCAGTGTTATGGCTTATCTGATTGTGATCCTACTGTATACGCCCTGTGTTGCCGCGATAGGAGCCTATACCCGTGAGTTTGGCCGTCGATTTGCGCTATTTATCGCGGGATGGTCAATGCTCTTAGCTGTCAGTGGTGCCACACTGTGCTTTCAAGTCAGTCAAATCGGCGTGGCGACCACTCAGGCAACAGTTTATATTGTCAGCCTTTCTGCCCTACTGATTACCGTGATCGGCGTAATGCGTTATGTTGGTCGCCATCCTCATTGGTTTAAGGAGACCTATTATGATCCTGCAAAAGCTCAAAGCCAGTGTCACTCAGGCGGGTGTCATTAGTCGAGAAGCGCTTGCAAAAGAGTATGGCCTCAGTCCCGACGGGGTTGAGGCCATGATGGAGACTTGGATCAGGCGGGGCACGATCATCCGCCAATGTACTTGTCACGATCAGCAAGAGGTTCAATACCGTTTAGCGCATCATAACGAAATACAATGCTTGAGTATGGTATAGCGAGACATACAAAAACGGCGACCATTAAGGTCGCCGTTTTGCTTTGTAATGGTGCCCCGGGCCGGACTTGAACCGGCACAACGCGAACGTCGAGGGATTTTAAATCCCTTGTGTCTACCAATTCCACCACCAGGGCACGCAATTTTTTTTCAGCCGCTTACGCCACTGTTTTTAATTTGGAGCGACATACGAGGTTCGAACTCGTGACCTCGACCTTGGCAAGGTCGCGCTCTACCAGCTGAGCTAATGTCGCTTTGGTTGCGGGAGGCGGATTTGAACCACCGACCTTCGGGTTATGAGCCCGACGAGCTACCAAACTGCTCCATCCCGCGTCCGTATTGTACTAGCCAGAGTTCTATGGAGGCGCGTCCCGGAGTCGAACCGAGGTCCACGGATTTGCAATCCGCTGCATAGCCACTCTGCCAACGCGCCTTCGCGCTTCACCTCTCGGCTAAGTGGTTTGAATTCTACATAAGTTTTTCTGGCTGTCACGTACAAATTATCGTTTTTAGGTTTAACCGTCGATTATTTATCCAAACATCGCATTAACACCCTTTTATTGATCATAATTCGTCCGAAACATGAAGATAAACACGATGAAAGTACCGCAATAAAAAAGTCGCCGATCCGCAGATCGGCACGCGCGCCTTAAAAAGGAGATCAAACAGCAGATAACAGGCGCTCACGTTCATCTTCTTCAATCAGTTTCCAATGCCGGCCTTGTTGCGCCCCTGCCAATTTCCAAAGCAAACATAAATCAAGATCGTTACCATGCGTCACTTGCAAACGACGAAAAATCTCTTCCGGCGCCATGCTGTAAAATGTGGAAATATCTTCTACCCCCGACTTTTTCAACATCCGCTCTATCGTCAAACGCAGGTTAGGGAGATCGCGCAAACGACGGTGATGTCCCCCAGCTTTATATGCTCTATCATTCAGCGCATGATCGCGCGACGCCTTAACCAACACCGCCAGTTCAACATCGTCCTCAATAAAGAGTGCGGTCACATCATAATAATTCACAACCGCAGACGAGCTTTTCTTCACGTGAACAAACTTTTTGCACCCTTTATCAACCAACGCATCAGTTACTATGCCGCCACCACGCAGATAAAATCGCTTATCGGTGAGTAGCGCAAACATCGCATCCTGATGGAAAAACCCAGTACCACCAAACATTGAGCGCTGCTCCATCTCGCCGAAAGTGTTTAAAAAACATGTCACTTGGGTTTTTAATTGCTTTTTCATCAAGGGCTCCTCCTATTAGCAAGTGATTAATAATGGCAATAGCATTTTTGACTGATAAATTAATTATTTTGCATGTTTATTTGCGCAAAGAAGAGTGCATCAAATTGATATGAAATACTATGCATTTGATCACTCATCCCCATAAAGACCACTTTCATATTGTGGAATATGTCGCATTTATGACACGTATTTTCATCAGCTTAAAAAAGTCTTTCCATTGAGAAAGCTTTATCCATCGCACTACAGTGCGCTAAATTAGGAGTAAGCCAGTCATGAGTAGGGAGCCGGTATGTCGATACACCCTTTGCTGATTGAAACCAATCATTTATTACCAGGTGGCGTAAACACGTATATTGTGTCTGAGGCTTTCTACTTAGACGCACTCCCACAAGCAGGCGAGCCACCGCGATTACTTGTGGCCATGATAGATATGGACGAAATCAGCCCCCAGGCTCCGTCGACTCCGCGTCCTTCCACGATTTCCCCGATTGTGACACTTTGCCAAGTGGCTGATTTTAATCGCCATGATCCCCAGCAGATCGCACTGACATTACAGGGCATTGAAAGTGTCAAGGTGGAGGCTATCGAACGAGGAGAAAGGGATATTGACTTGGCACGGCATACTCCGTTGCCGATATGGCGACGTCAAACCGTTCCTGAGCCCTATCACTATCTGAGTGACAAGCTAAAACAATACTACCGTTCCAATCCTGGGTTGCATGACCATTTTCAGCTGACCCAATATGACGACATAGGTTGGGTCTGTTTACGCTGGTTAGAGCTGCTTCCCATTGAGGTTAAGCAAAAACAATTGTTACTTTCACAGCCTAACGCCTTATTCGTTGCCGAATTTATTGATAAACTATTGCGTTATCCGCTTACCGACCCTGAATAGGCGCGAGTTTGCTGTTTAAACCATGACCAAAGACGCCATCAGGCGCACTGATTCGATCAAAGGCGGTTCTATTTTGCTTTTGGCCGCATTACCATGCCGTCTGGTGACAAACACTATCGGGACTTATGGATCATCTGTCATTTTTCTGGGTCTCACCGGATCGCGATAAATATTTGCGCTCCCTCGAGACCGAATTTTATAAACGCGCTGTCGAAACCGTTCGCGTTAACCGCCTCTCTCTTCCCCCTTTACCGGACGCCATTCTGTCCATACAGCACGCCAGCAAGCAGCCTGAAACCACGATGCGAGATATTGCTACCTTGTTGATGGAAGATCCTAGCTTGTGCGGCGCGGTACTCAAAGCGGCAAATTCCGCCCTTTTTGCGCCGAGGGCAACTGGACAATGCAAAGATGTTCAAACCGCCGTTTCACGTCTAGGGGTCGACCGTGTTTTAGGTATTATTACCGCAGCGGCCATTCACCAATTGAAAAGCGATGCGACGTTTTCTCACGACTGCAACGCGCTTTTGAAGCAAAGTGCACAGAAGTCGCGTGAATTTGCCGCGGCAATGGCGTTAGTGACCCAAACCATCAGACATTATTGTGATGAGCCGCTATCGGTCGAACCAGAAAAAGCACTGATTGTCGGTTTACTGGCCGACATCGGTTTATACAGTATGATTGGTGAGTTCCAGCGTTTTATTCATGAAGGTCACTACCTCCAATTTGATATTGCCGAGCAAGTCTTTTTTGCGCTCGCCGGCGATTGTAGCCGGTTAGTCCTGAAACAATGGGCATTCGATCGCGATTTTATTGAAGTGGCTATCAATAACAAGCTATACACCAAACCGCGTCCTGATATCACCTATCTTGATGTGGCAAGAATGGCGAACCACTTATTGATGTTTCGCAACCACGATGACGCGATTGAAGAGCATGAAGTAGAAATGACCGCGCCAGGCGCCGAGGCGTTATACGAACTCTCCAATCTGGATGATCGCGAGTTTTCACGTCAACTCAACCGTGTTATCGACGCCACGAGCATCTAGTCGGATGCAAACGTTTGATGCAAACGTCTCATACTAAACCCGCTGCATACTCCCTCCGCTAGCAAGTAACTAGAGTGGCTCTGATGTTGAAGGCGCAAGTCACTCTGGTCTGATTTTATTGACCTGCCTATTAACTGATTGATAACCTCGAAGTCCCTTTCTTAACACCGAGCATCATCTAATGTTTTCAGGGATGTTATTTATCTTCGCGCCACTTATCGTTGGCTACTTGATCCCACTCAAGCAGCCCCGCCATGTTCATACCGTGAATACGCTGACGATGCGATTGGTCATGGTTATCCTGGTGTTAATGGGGCTTAGCCTCGCGGGCTTAGACAACCTCGGCCAACATATCTCCACCATTTTGCATTTTGCCGCCACTTTCTTCATTTGTATTGGCGCCGCTAACCTTTTAGCGCTGCCAATTCTCGATAAATGGATGCCGACACAAACGCAAGGTCACCAATATAAGCTGACGTTACGTGGCATGATGTCTGAATCTGGAAAACTGATCGGCGCGGTCGCCACAGGTTTAATCGTTGGTCTACTGTGGCAACAAGATCTCTCTTGGGTCGACGCCGCCAGTGAAGGTATTTTGTTATTGTTGCTATTACTGATTGGCATCCAGCTACGCAATAGCGGCATGACGCTAAAACAAATCATCCTCAATAAGCGTGGTTTGATGATTGCCGCACTGGTGGTGGCAACGTCTTTACCTGGGGGGTTACTGGCAGCTTGGTGGTTGGGTATTCCTTATCACCATGGTTTAGCGATGGCCTCTGGGTTTGGCTGGTATTCTTTAGCCGGCATTTTAATGGGCGATGGCTTAGGCCCTGTCTATGGTGGCGCCTCGTTTATTCTCGAGTTAGGACGCGAGCTTGTGGCGATTATGATGATTCCAATATTGATTCGTCGCTATCCACTTACCGCCATTGGCTACGGCGGCGCAACCGCGATGGACTTTACTCTGCCGATCATTCAAAGCACCGGGGGTATCCGCTGTGTGCCGATTGCCATTGTCAGCGGGTTTATTCTCAGCCTCCTGGTTCCCGTCCTTATGCTCTTTTTTCTTTCTTTAGGCGGTTAATCACCCAGCCAGTGGGATCAAAAAAGGGGTAGCACCCGGCTACCCCTTTTGCAAAATGGATAATGGTAGCGCTTATTGCGCGCGCATCCAGTTGTCCATTTCAGTTCGTAGGTTGTCTGACTTAGTACCAAAGATAGCTTGTACACCACCTGATACTTTTACAACACCCGCTGCGCCAAGCTGCTTCAACTTCGCTTCGTCAACAATGTCAGTATCCGCCACAGAGACGCGCAGACGTGTGATACATGCGTCTAAAGCAGTAATGTTGTCTTTACCACCGAAAGCTGCGACCAAGTCACCCGCTAGTTCAGAGCCTGTCGCTGTCGATACATCCGCCACGGCTTCGTCTTCACGACCTGGGGTTTTCAGGTCAAGGGCGCGAATCACCACGCGGAAGACAATGTAATACAGCACACCATAACCAAGACCAAGTAGTACCAGAGTAGTCACGTTTTCAGCACGTGGCATCTGTACGATAAAGTCAATGAAACCGTTCGAGAAGGTATGACCGTGAACCACACCCAGTGCGTTCGTCAGCACATAAGCAGCACCCGCCATGATGGCGTGAATACCGTAAAGTACCGGTGCGATGAACAGGAACGAGAACTCAATGGGTTCAGTGATACCGGTCAGGAACGACGTCAGAGCGGCCGATGCCATGATACCCATGATTTTGGCACGGTTCTCTGGCTTCGCTGAGTGAGCGATAGCAAACGCAGCGGCGGGTAGACCGAACATTTTGAACAAGTAACCACCGGCTAACTGACCAAAGCCGTTACCTGCTTCACGCGTTACGTCGTTAGCGGTCAAGAAACACGTCATGATACCGTTGACTTGCTCACCGGCGTTGTTAACACAGCTACCTGCTTCATAGAAGAAAGGCACGTTCCAGATGTGGTGCAGACCAAATGGGATCAATGCACGCTCTACCACACCGTAGATACCAAAGGCGGTAACAGGATTTTGCTCTGCGGCCCAGTGAGAGAAGGTAGCGATCGCACCACCGATTGGCGGCCAGATCACAGACAGGATCACACCCAGAGCAATCGAAATAAAGCCGGTGATAATAGGCACAGAGCGTTTGCCGGCAAAGAAGCCGAGGTAGTCTGGCAGCTGAATCGTGTAGAAGCGATTAAACGTCCACGCTGCAACACCACCCGCGAGAATACCACCAAGCACACCTGTCTTGATCGTATCTACACCCATAACGGGTGCCATCACATCCAGCGTAGCCACCATGATGCCGTAACCGACAATAGCAGATAGGCCCGATACACCGTCGTTATTGGTGAAGCCAAGTGCCACACCTACCGCGAACAGCAAGGCCATTTGACCAAACACCGAACCACCCGCTTGTTCCATCATGTGAGAAATGATGTCTGGCATCCAGCTAAAGTTGGCCGCACCAACACCTAATAGTATACCTGCAACCGGTAGCACAGATACTGGAAGCATCAGCGCCTTACCGACTTTTTGCAGATTAGCAAAGAGGTTTTTTGACATAGTTCTTGCTCCTAACAAGGACGTTTAACAATTGTGTCTCTGAAGACAGACCTTTCGATTCCCCCCGCAAGAGGTCACACGATACAACAGGCGCCCAGAGAACAAACGATTTGTGATTATTGAACTCACCCAAACTATAAGGGGGGAATCAGTACCTTGCCTATCCGTAACGACTTTACTGATTAAAAAGTAAATATAGATCACAAACCGAACGGGTGACAAAAACAGCAAAAACAAACGTAAGATTATGATTAAAAATGACTTTTTACACTGACGACGGATAAAAAGACCGCATAAAAAAACAGCGACTTAAAAACCTCAAAAGTTATTTCATGTAACGAAAAATCTCAGGCGCTCGATAAACGTTACAATGGCCATTTTTTCTTTATTTTCCATGTAGTTATGAGCAAATTGCGCCAGATCAAATTTCGAGCTGCATTCAGTGCAAAGTAAAAACCTGAGGAAAAAACAACCGATTATTGACGACAGTATAGCCAAATCATCATCAAAACGACGCGCTTGATAGCGGTAAAAAGCCGCGCTTTTTGTCGTTATCATTCATGGGTACATTCAGGTAGGAAAAAAGCCCGATTGAACAATCGGGCGACGCGGATTATTGCGGATTCGCACTCGAAAAAAGCGCAAAAAAGTTCCGGCTAGTGATATCACACACCGTTTCAACAGACTCACCTTTTAACATCGCCACGTATTCGGCGACCTCTTTCACGTAAGCCGGTTGGTTTTGCTTGCCACGATGCGGCACCGGAGCCAGATACGGCGAATCCGTTTCGACCAGCAATCGTTCAAGCGGCAAACGCCGCACCACATCCTTTAGCTCCGTCGCTTTATTAAAAGTAACGATGCCAGAAATCGAAATGTAGAAGCCTAGCTCAATCGCCGCTTCTGCCATTTCATAGCTCTCTGTAAAGCAGTGTAGCACACCGCCTACACGCTCAGCGCCTTCCTCGCGCAAAATCGTCAAGGTTTCCTCTCGCGCGGCACGGGTATGAATAATCAGGGGCTTATTTAGCTCGACGGCGAGACGGACATGCTGACGGAAAATCGCTTGTTGCTGCTCGGCCAGTTCCGGTTGGTAGTGATAATCCAACCCAGTTTCCCCGATCGCGACCACGCGCTCATCCGCGGCCAGGGCTTTCAGTTGCTGATAGTCAAACCCATTTTCTATATCTAAGGGGTGAACACCACACGAGGCAAAAACATGAGGATAAGGGCGGATCATGTCTAGCATCGCCGGGAAACTATCCAATGTAACGCCAACAGAGAGAAAATAATCGACACCCCTTGCCTGTGCTTTATCCAGAACATCTTCCACATTCTGGTGCAGCGAATCATAGTCCAGTTTGTCGAGATGGCAGTGAGAGTCTATTAACACGTTATTCTCCAATCGATAATAGCCATTGGCTAAGTACCAATTCGGTATTTAGCCCAGTATGCGTTTGCAGCTGACGCTGCAGTTGATGTAATTGTCGCAATTGCGTATGGACGTGCTGAGTCGCCATCACATTCGCCACCTCAGCCACCAAGGCGTGATGATGGCGATGCAAAATAGCGTGTTTTGCGCCTTGTCGCCATTTGAGCACATCAAGTAGAAAATGGCTCAGCCAGTCCAGTGAGGCGGGATAGTGTGCGACCAACACCTCTGACGTGTCAAATAAGCCAGTACGGCTTTTTACGTAGGTCGCAAAGCCATTGATCACCGCATGATGATGATCGAGTCCTCCAGATTCAACAAAATCACGTGCTGCCAATGGCGCACCGCGGCAAAGCGTGACCGCATGATCAGGAACCGTGCGCTTCAACGCTTGCTCAATCCAATGCTTCGCGGTTTCGTTATCCGGCTGTGGCGCTTTCCAGACGCTGCATCGACTGATAATCGTCGCTAACAAGCTATCAAGTGACGCGGTTAGCAACACGAAGTAACATCCTTCTGGCGGCTCCTCTAATGATTTTAATAGTGCGTTAGCCGCGGCCTCACCGAGGTTTTCAACGCGCTCAATCACGATAAAACGGGCACCGCCTAGCTGCGACGTTTCCATCGCTTGACGTTGCACCTTACGCACCGCATCAATGCCTATCTGCTTACCGGGTTTTTCAGGCATCAACCAGTGCATATCAGGGTGATTACCGGCATCAAATAACTGGCAACTATGACAACACCCACATGCTTGGTCGGCCTGCTGCTTGCACAAACGCACCTTGGCCAAATGACTGGCCATTGCGCGCCGACCGCTTCCCGGAGGGGCAGCCAGTAATACGGCATGCGGAAAGCGTGCGGTCACTAACAGTTGCTGCCAGTGCGTCCATACCGTATTAAACCAAGGAAACACGTGCGGGGCGGGATGGCGCGCGACGACTGACTCACTCATAACGTTTTAAGTTGCTTAAGCCACGTCGATAACGCCGTTTTAATGCTGGCGGTCACCACCTCAAGCGGTTGACTGGCATCGATAATCACCACACTCGGATCCTGGTGCGCTAACGCCAAATAACGCGCGCGAGTGCGCTCAAAAAAGTCGATCTGCATTTGCTCAATCCGATCGAGCTCACCGCGGCCACGGGCACGCGCCAACCCCATTTCAGGATCAATATCCATATATAGCGTCAAGGCGGGAGCAAAGTCACCGAGGACAGTCGCTTTTAAGCTTTCTATTAGTGCAGTATCCATCCCGCGTCCACCGCCTTGATACGCTTGGGAAGACATATCATGACGATCGCCAATCACCCACTGCCCTTTTGCCAACGCTGGTTTGATCACGTTTTCAACCAGTTGAACACGAGCCGCGTATAGCATTAATAACTCGGCTTTATCTGTTAAAGGCTCCTCAGGGTGGCCTTGTTTTACCAAGGTTCGTAACTGCTCTGCAAGTGGCGTCCCACCTGGCTCACGCGTAGTGATCACATCATGAATGCCGGCATCGTGGAGTACCTGCTTCACTTGACTAATAGCGGTACTCTTACCCGCCCCTTCAAGGCCTTCTACGACGATAAAATGATTGTTCATTGATTTCTCAACACTTTTAGGTAATCACGCACAGCTCGATTGTGTTCGGCCAATGTCGTGGAAAATTGATGGCCCTCTTTGCCTGTCGCGACAAAGTAGTAATAGTCAGTATGTGCCGGTTGCGCGGCAGCCATGATCGACGCTTTACCTGGCATCGCAATGGGCGTGGGCGGCAATCCATTAATCACATAGGTATTATAGGGTGTCGGCGTACGCAAATCGCGCTTACGGATATTGCCATCATATTGCTCTCCCATGCCGTAAATGACCGTGGGGTCCGTTTGCAAGCGCATGCCTTTGCGCAACCGGTTAACAAATACAGAGGCCACGTTTTCACGCTCACTGGCAACGGCTGTCTCTTTTTCGATGATAGAGGCTAAGATCAACAACTCATAGGGCGTTTTAATAGGCAAGTCGTCGGCACGGTGTTGCCATGCTTTCTCGAGTGTGGCCTCCATGGCGCGCACGGCACGCTGTAACAGGTCAATATCCGTATCATTCACGTCGTACGCATAGGTTTCAGGCAGTAACAGTCCTTCCAACTGATCACGTGATACCCCGAGCTGTTCGGCAATGACCGCTTCACTGACACCCTCTAGTGTATGATCTAAGTGCGGTGCTGATTGCAGCTGCGCACGCCACTGTGCGAACGTGCTCCCTTCGACAAAAGTGATTGATGCCTGATACTGCTGTCCCGATCGGAGGGTGGTGAACACTTGCGCGAGCGTTTGCCCAGGTTGAAGTTGAAATGTCCCCGCTTGAACGCGGGTTAACTCAGGATACAGATGAGGGGCAAACTTGGCCCAGAGACTTGATGCCACCCAACCTTTGGCTTCAAATTGCCTTATAACGCGTTGATAGTGCGCACCAGCCGGCACAGTGAATAATTGAGGAGATTGAATCGATAAAGACGTCGCAACGAATGCTTTCGTCTGCCATATCACCACTGCAGCGGCCAGCACAACCAACGCCATTATCACGCTGATCCCCCCTAAAAGTCGCTTTTTTAGCACGCGTTTAACCTCTGTTGTAACACCCGAGTCAGGGTATGTGTGTTAAATGGTGTGTCGTTGATTGCCGTGACCGGCACCACTTTCATTAAGGTGTTGCAAATAAAGACTTCATCGGCCTGGTAAAGCGCCGTCTCATCGGTGCTCACCGTATGGCATTGAACATCTCCGACGCCCTCTATCACAGCCATCACTTTATCGCGCATCAACCCAGCCACACCGGCATACTGTAACGCCGGCGTATAAACCACTGGGCCACTACGCCAAAAAATATTCGCAGCTGAGGTTTCCACTACATGGCCAAACATATCGCTTACCACCAGGTCATCGGCTGTGGTGTCGGCGAGTGCCTGTTTGAGTAACACTTGCTCGAGCCGATTTAAGTGCTTTAGCCCCGCCAACGGTGAGGCGCCCAATTGAATGGACGTGGTTGCCAGCGAGATCCCCTGTTGCTGCCATTGGTGGTAATGGGAGGGAAAAGGATGCAGACTAACGATAACCGTCGGTGCCGTGCACCCTTGGGGGCTATAGCCACGCCCACCTTGACCACGGGTGATGATCACTTTCAGAACCTGCTCACCTTGAGCCTGTTGACAGGCCAAATCAAGGGTGTGCGCTAATAGGACCCAATCAACGTCTGCAATGGCTAAACGCTGACAGGTATCCTGGAGGCGAAGAAGATGTGCATCGCGATCGAGCAACACCTTGGAATACACATGACCTGTGGTAAAACAACCATCGCCAAATTGTAAGCCCCGATCGGACACCGCTATCTCGGTGCTAAGCTGTCCATTAACCCAATGCATGATTCCTTGCCACCTCACCAATAAAAACGGCCCGACAAATCGGACCGTTATTATATCAAAATCTCTCAATCAAAATCTCTCATCACGCAGCGCTCACTGCGCGTGTCATTAGATTTTTTTGAAGATCAAAGAGCCGTTGGTGCCACCAAAGCCGAATGAGTTACACAGCGCATAATCCATTTTTACATCGCGCGCATGATGTGGCACATAATCGAGATCGCACCCTTCATCAGCATTATCAAGGTTAATCGTCGGCGGTACAATTTGGTCAATCAATGACATCGCGGTAATGATCGACTCCACCGAGCCTGCCGCGCCAAGAAGGTGTCCTGTCATTGATTTGGTCGAAGACACCAAAACGCTATCCGCGGCTGCCCCCATCGCACGGCGCACGGCCTTACTCTCGGCGACATCACCCGCCGGGGTTGAGGTGCCATGGGCATTGATGTAGCCGATTTGCTCAGGCGTGATGCCTGCATCACGAATGGCAGCTTCCATCGCAAGTGCAGCGCCAGAGCCGTCTTCACTGGGTGATGTCATATGATACGCATCACCACTCATACCAAAGCCGACGAGCTCACAATAAATCGTCGCCCCGCGAGCTTTAGCGTGTTCATATTCTTCAAGCACCATCACACCGGCACCGTCGCCGAGGACAAAACCATCACGATCTTTATCCCAAGGACGCGAGGCCGCTTGAGGATCATCGTTGCGAGTCGACAGCGCTTTCGCTGCAGCAAAACCACCGATACCCAGCTCTGTCGAGGCTTTTTCGGCGCCGCCTGCCACCATGGCATCGGCATCACCAAACGCAATCATACGCGCCGCATGGCCAATATTGTGTAGGCCGGTGGTACACGCGGTTGAAATCGAGATATTTGGACCGCGCATGCCATAGTTAATCGACACGTGACCGGCAATCATATTGACGATGGTTGATGGCACAAAGAAAGGGCTAATTTTACGTGGACCCTTCTCCACAAATGCACGGTGGTTCTGTTCAATTAAACCAAGGCCACCAATGCCCGATCCGATCGCAACACCAATACGGTGTGCATTGTGGTCGTCAACTTGCAGTCCGGAGTCTTTAATGGCTTGAACACTGGCCGCGATGCCGTATTGAATGAACAAGTCCATTTTTCGTGCATCTTTTTTCGACATGTAGTCTTCACAGTTGAAGTCTTTAACCATGCCGGCAAATTGAGTAGCAAAGGCGCTGGCATCAAAATGCTCAATGGCGGAGATACCGCTTTGCCCGGCTAGCAGAGCTTTCCATGAGGACTCAACTGAGTTACCGACGGGTGATAACATACCCATGCCAGTCACAACAACACGACGCTTAGACACGATGATATTCTCCGGAGAATATTAATTTGGATTGTAGAGTAGAGTAAAAAAAACACAGGCGGTCAAGGAGACCGCCTGGTAGGATTCTGAGATTACGCTGAAGCGCCGACTACGTAGTCGATAGCGGCTTGTACAGTCGTGATCTTTTCTGCTTCTTCATCTGGAATCTCTGTATCGAATTCCTCTTCAAGAGCCATTACCAGCTCAACGGTATCCAGAGAGTCCGCGCCCAAGTCGTCTACAAATGAAGCTTCGTTTTTCACTTCTGCTTCGTCGACACCTAGTTGCTCAATGATGATTTTCTTTACGCGTTCTTCGATGTTGCTCATATTAATACTAGTCCTTACAAGATTCGCAGATGCGATATGTGCTGTAGTTTATTCATTAATGTGGAAGTTGCAAGACCTCCACGGCTGGTCAAACCACGATTTGGGGACAAATCAATCGGAGTTTGACGTGTGTCATTCCAGATTGCAACGGTCTCGATCAAATCATGTACATGCCGCCGTTAACGTGCAAGGTTTCGCCCGTCATGTATGCGGCATCGTCTGATGCTAAAAAAGCGACCGTCGCAGCAATCTCTTTGGGATCGCCTAAACGTCCCGCGGGCACTTGTGCCAAGGTTGCTGCACGCTGATCGTCACTGAGGGCCTTGGTCATATCGGTTTCGATAAACCCAGGCGCAACGGTGTTAACGGTAATGCCACGCGCAGCCACTTCACGTGCCATGGATTTGGTAAAACCAATGACACCTGCTTTTGCCGCAGCATAGTTGGCTTGTCCCGCATTCCCCATCACACCGACGACAGAGCCGATATTGATGATTCGGCCGCAGCGTTTTTTCATCATCGCACGCAAGACTGCCTTTGATAAACGGAAAATCGACGTCAAGTTGGTATCGATGATATCTTGCCACTCGTCGTCTTTCATACGCATCAATAGGTTATCACGAGTGATACCCGCGTTGTTAACCAGAATATCAACATCACCAAATTCTTTTTTGATCGTGGCTAAAACGTCCGCCACTGAATCCGATGATGTGACATTCAGGGCCAACCCTTTACCGTTTTCACCGAGGTAGTCGCTGATCGCTGCGGCACCGTTTTCACTGGTTGCCGTCCCGATCACTGTTGCACCGCGCTCAGCCAAAAGTTCTGCCGTTGCTCGGCCAATACCTCGGCTCGCACCTGTCACCAGTGCTACTTTTCCGTCTAGTTTCATTCGGTTACCCTTTTAATTGATTCTGCCGACATCGGCCGGCAGTCACAGAATACTATTACCGCACAGTCACACTTAGGCTGTTGCTGACGCCAAGCTGGCGCTATCGTTAACAGCCGCACTGCTCAATGATTTGTTGATGCGTTTGGTCAATCCCGTTAGGACTTTACCTGGCCCAAACTCGAGAAGCTGCTCAACGTCTTCAGTCGCCATACGCTCAACGGTTTCCGTCCAGCGGACTGGACTATGCAACTGGCGCACCAGTGCTTCTTTAATGGCGGCTGGGTCCGTTGATGTCGCCACGTCGGCATTATTAATCACAGGAATGACAGGCACATTAAACGTGACAGATTCAAGTGCTTGCGCTAACTTTTCAGCAGCAGGTTTCATCAATGCACAGTGTGACGGCACGGATACCGGCAATGGTAGCGCCCGCTTAGCGCCCGCTTCTTTGCACAGTGTATTGGCGCGTTCAACCGCGTCTTTATTCCCAGCAATCACGACTTGACCGGGCGAGTTGAAGTTAACCGGCGAAACAACCTGATCTTGAGCGGCTTGTTCGCACGCCGTTGCGATAGCGTCATTGTCGAGACCAATAATCGCTGACATCGCACCGACGCCTGCAGGGACCGCTTCTTGCATCAATTGGCCACGTAACTCGACAAGCTTGATGGCTTCTTTAAAGTCCAATACCCCTGCACAGACCAAAGCTGAGTACTCACCCAGGCTATGACCCGCGAGTACCGAAGGCGTTGCACCACCTTGCGATTGCCAGACCCGCCAAATCGACACTGACGCCGCCAACAAAGCAGGCTGAGTGCGGTGGGTTTCATTCAAATCTGCCTCAGGACCTTGTTGAACCAACGCCCACAGATCATAGCCAAGCACCTCAGAGGCCTCTGCAAACGTCTGCTGAACCACACCATATTGTTCAGCTAACTCACCGAGCATACCCACGGCTTGCGAGCCTTGGCCCGGAAATACGATCGCTGTTTGAGTCATATTCGTTTCCTATTAGTTTAGAACCTGACCAGTGCAGAACCCCATGCAAAACCGCCACCAAATGCTTCGAGCAATACCGTTTGACCACGTTGAATGCGTCCATCACGCACCGCTTCATCAAACGCAGTCGGTACAGAAGCCGCTGATGTGTTGCCATGACGGTCTAGGGTCAACACCACTTGATCCATCGACATCGCGAGTTTTTTCGCGGTCGCTTTAATAATTCGGTAGTTCGCCTGATGAGGAACTAACCAATCAATGTCTGATTTTTCGATTTGGTTCGCCTGAAGGGTTTCCGTGACAATATTCGCCAGCTGCGTTACCGCCACTTTGAACACTTCATTGCCGGCCATATAGAGCCAGGCTTCATCCGATACATGGGATTGGCCCCGATCGGGATACTTCAGTTTCAAAAGCTCACCAAATTTTCCATCCGCTTTTAAATGGGTGGACAAAATACCATCTTGCTCATCGGCCGAAAGCACGACGGCTCCCGCACCATCGCCAAACAAAATAACGGTAGACCGATCCGCGGGATCGCAGGTGTGCGAGAGGCGATCGGCACCAATCACGAGGGCATGTTTTGCCAGCCCATTTTTAACGTACTGATCGGCCACACTCAACGCATACACAAAACCAGAGCATGCAGCGGCAATATCAAACGCTGGACAACCTTGTATCCCCAACATCGCTTGCACATCACAGGCAGCGGCTGGAAACGCACGTTCACCACTGGTCGTGGCAACAATAATGAGATCGATATCATGTTTGTCGATGGCGGCCATTTCAATCGCCTGTACGCCGGCTTGATAAGCCATTGAGGCAACGGTGTCTGTCGGTGCAGCAATGCGACGTTCTTTGATCCCCGTACGAGTCACAATCCACTCGTCACTGGTGTCTACCATTTGTTCAAGGTCAGCATTGGTGCGAACCTGTTCAGGCAAATAGCTGCCTGTGCCCAAAATCTTACTATACATGAAGACTACTAATGCCTCTCGAGAAGAACTGCCTCTAAACGGTCACTTATCTTAGTTGGGATTTGCCGTTCGACCTCGTGCACCGCTTCAAAAATAGCGTTTTCGTAAGCGGCGATATCTGCGCGTCCGTGGCTTTTTACAACGATGCTGCGCAATCCTAGCAAACTTGCGCCGTTGTACTGGTCGGGTTTCAGCTGTTGGAGTTGATTTAAAAGCTCAGAAAATAGCCATTTCGCGATCCAGCGCTTGATAGGATGAGGATTAAGGTGCGCTTTCACCTTATCGGTGATCAAACGGGCGACGCCTTCGCTGGTTTTTAATGCGACATTGCCAACAAAACCATCACAGACAATCACATCCGTTTCACCGGTGTAAATCTGGTCGCCTTCAACATAACCCGTGTAATGCACCGATGGGCTATGCAAAAGCAAGTCAGCACAACGACGCACCCAGTCATTCCCTTTGATCGCCTCTTCACCGATATTTAATAAGCCAACCCTTGGCGTACGGCCAAGCTCTGCTTCGGCTAACACCGCCCCCATCACCGCAAACTGGAAGAGCGTATCCGCGTCACAGGCCACATTCGCCCCTAAATCAAGCAACCATTTACGTTGATGATTGGCACCGGGCAGCGCAGTGACTAGCGCCGGTCGCTCGATACCGGGTAATAATTTCAAAAGGTATTTGGACAACGCCATCAAAGCACCGGTATTGCCGGCACTGACACACGCATCCGCCTCACCACTGGCGACGCATTCAAGCGCGACACGCATGGAGGTATCGGCGCTACGTCGCAATGCGGTAGACGGGCGCATATCATTAGGGATTACGTCCGGGGCATGGACGATGGATAGTCGGGGATGATGCTGGGCATTAAGTTGACGAAGCGACGCTTGGATGCGAGATTCATCGCCCACTAGCATCACTTTTAGGTCCGCAAAACGCGACAATGCCTGCACGGAGGCAGGCACTGTGACTTGGGGACCAAAATCCCCGCCCATCGCATCGAGTGCAATGGTTAGCCTAGTCAAGGGTCAACCTTACTTGTTGATAACCTTGCGGCCACGGTAGAAACCGTCTGCAGTCACATTG
Organism: Salinivibrio sp. MA351; assembly: GCF_001996065.1. NCBI lineage: Bacteria > Pseudomonadati > Pseudomonadota > Gammaproteobacteria > Vibrionales > Vibrionaceae > Salinivibrio > Salinivibrio sp. MA351. The sequence goes on from NZ_MUFG01000002.1 coordinate 146,612, forward strand.
TGACGCAGGTGAGTTTCACCGCTGGTTTTGTCTACAGATACAGCTTGAGTACCCAGTGCATCGTGTGAACGACGCATACCACGCTTAGAACGGGTTTTACGGTTCTTTTGTACGGCCATTGACCCTACTCCTCGTTACTTTGCTTTAAGTTTTTTAGTGCGGCAAACGGATTTGGACGCTCATCAGCAAGTGGGATTTCCCCGAACACCATGTTGTCCGTACTGACTTTGCAGTCTGTATCTTCGTGCATGGCGACTTGTGGCAAGGCCACAATCAACTCGTCTTCGACCAATTGAATCAGATCAATCTCACCGTTTTCGTCGACTAATGCCGGCTCATAAGCATCCGGTAAATTGCCCACCTGGTCTTCATTGAAAACCGGGCTATAAACGAATTCAGTTTCATAGCGATACGAGAACGGCCCCCAACAACGTTGGCACTCAAGACTCACTGAAACGGCTGCTCGACCCGTTACAATTTTCAAGCCTTGGGCATCAATGTCGAATGAAAGCATGACCTCTGCATCACTATCGATGCTTTGGGTTGCCTCACCGAGGCGCAACAATCGCGACTTGTCTACAATACCATCGTAGTCGAGTTGCTTTTGGGCGCAACGGAACGGATCAACCGTCAGCGGTAGCTTTACCTTCTGCATAGGGCGCGAATATTAGCCTCCAAATGCGCTGGAGTCAAAGAAAATGTTACCTACGCGTCGCTGTTTAGGCTCGATAGCCACTCGGCCGGTTTGCCGACATCGCGCAAGTTATCTTTTCAGGTTAGACTGAGTGCGAACAATTAACAAAAATCGATCACGCGCGAGTCGTTTAGACACACTGGCGCGCTTAAAAAAGGAACGGTCATGCATACCACACAACCGCCAAAAATTGTGCTGGCATCAAGCTCCCCCTACCGCCAGGCCCTCTTAAAAAAGTTCGCCCTCCCCTTTTCGACTTTTTCACCTGCCATTGACGAAAGTCGACTCGAGAACGAACGCGCCACTGACTTAGTGGAACGGCTCGCACTCGAAAAAGCGATGGCCGGGATGCCGCTGTTCGATAACGCCATCATTATAGGCTCTGACCAAGTGTGTGTGATTGACGAGGAAGTCTTAGGCAAGCCGCATGAGCGAGACGTTGCTATTGAGCAGTTAAAGCGCGCCAGTGGCAAGAAAGTAACTTTTTACACGGGGCTGGCGGTGATTAATAGTGAAACCGGTGAGCATCAATCGGACGTTGAACCTTTTCATGTCGATTTCCGTGAGCTCACCGAGCAGGAGATTATCCGCTACATCGATATCGAGCAACCGCTAGATTGCGCGGGCAGCTTTAAATGCGAAGGCTTAGGGATTGCCCTCTTTAACGCCATGCATGGCCGCGATCCCAATACATTAGTGGGGCTGCCACTGATTCGGCTACGCGAGATGTTAGAGAAAGAAGGGATCAGGGTTATCTAAGTTTCAGCAATGGCGTGTATCGGGCAGATCTCGATACAACTTGCTTTCTAAAAAGGCAGAAAAATTTACCACAAGATCGCATGCATGACGAAAAACCAAGCTAGTCAAGCTGGTTTATACGCCAGCATACTGTGCGTATAAAATGTCTGCAAAATCAAGCTCATTAATTTCGCCTATGACAAGATCTCGCACAGCGTCAGCGAGAAGTAAATTGTCATGCGTTAGTTCAAAGTCATTGAGCGATAGATACTCCAGTGCAACCGCTAAACCAGTACGCTTATTGGCATCGGGAAGCGCGTGAGCTACAGCGATATGACACGTTCAAAGGGAAAGCTAATAATATCCATTACATATCAGCGAGCTTTTTAAAGGTATTAGAGTGTGTTCGTAAAGCCAGCTTGGTTTCTGACTTGACAATCTGACGTCCTAAAACACCCGATAAATCAAGACTTTTCTTGGCTTTGATTTTTGGCCTCTGTATTGCACCAACACCATAGGCCTCTAGTTTTCTATTCATGCCTTTTACTTCCTATACAATCTATTACTCAATAATCGCCGATAACATGGGGGACCGCAAGAAGCCGATTTAAGATTTAGCCGGTTGTAACCGGCGCGTGATCTATCAATGCGGTGAGGCTGTCCAATACAGCAACGGGACCAAAGGTCTTTAGGCTAGCGTGATCTTCAACGCCCCAGGTAACAGCCAACCGTGCCATATCCGCATTCACGGCTAATTGCATGTCATGGCCCGTATCACCGATCATAATCGCTTTCTCGCACGCGATGCCCGTCTGCGCTAACACTTCGTCTAGCATTTGTGGGTCAGGTTTAGATGCCGTTTCATCCGCGCAACGCGTCGCAACAAATAAATCCTGCGTGCCTGTCTCTGCCATAGCTCGATCTAAGCCTGCTCGTGATTTTCCGGTCGCAACCGCTAATTGAAAGCCTTGTGCTTTTAATGCCACTAATGTGTCTTTGACACCAGGAAAAAGCTGGCACGGTGTTGGATTATCGTGGACAAATTGCTGACGATAATGCGCAATCCAGCTCGGATACCAAGCCGGATCAGCGCCGGGATAGAGTAATTGATAGCCCTTTTCCAGACTTAAACCGATCATGGCTTGCAAGCGTTCAGGCGGTAACACTGGCAACTGACCGGTTAAACGTGCTGCCCTATCAAGGCTAGACACAATCCGCCCAATGGAATCCATCACCGTACCGTCCCAATCAAAAATCAGTAACGAATAAGAGGCAATGGCAGGATGCGGCTTTCTTATTGCCATATTTGACGCCGCATCACAATCAACAGTGGTCGGTGGTTCAATGTGCATTTTTACCTCGTGTTCTCAACACTTACTGTTGCAAGACGCAGCGACAAAATACTGCGTATTGACGATCTGGGAATACGGAAAAAATTATGCGTTTTTCGCCCGTAGCCCTTCAAGGGCGCGCTCAAGCTTGGGCTCCATCGGCGCGCTGAGCGTCATGGTGTCTTCATTCCCCGGATGCACAAAACGGATATTGGCAGCATGAAGGAACAAGCGATCCAGCCCGACTGACCGGGTATATGCATCAAAGCGCGGATCACCATAGCGATCATCCCACGCTAAAGGATGCCCGACATACTGCGCGTGTACCCGTATTTGATGCGTTCGTCCCGTCACAGGACTAGCCTGCACCAAAGTGGCTTCAGCAAAGCTTTCAATCACTTTAAAACGCGTTTCAGACGGTTTCCCCTTAGGGTTGACACGCACAATGCTATTCACCTCATTTTTTAATAGCGGTGCGGTCACTTTGCGCTGTTTGGCTGGCCATTTGCCCATGACTAACGCGTAATACTCTTTTTGCACCGTCTTTTCTCGAAACTGCGCCTGTAAATGTCGCAGTGCCGAGCGTTTTTTCGCAATCAATAAAATCCCTGAGGTGTCACGGTCGATCCGATGAACCAGCTCTAAAAAACGCGCCTTAGGTCGCAATGCACGCATGGCCTCAATGGCACCGAATTGCAATCCACTGCCTCCGTGTACCGCGGTCCCCGATGGCTTATTAAGCACTAACAGATGATCGTCTTCGTGCAAAATACAATGTTCAAGCGCCGCTACTTTGTCTAACTTGGTGCTGGGTGCGGCTTTTTCATCTTTGTCGGGAAGACGAATAGGTGGCACGCGCACCACATCTCCCGGTTGGAGTTTATATTCCGGTTTTATCCGTTTTTTGTTAACTCGCACTTCGCCTTTACGAAGCACGCGATAAATCATACTTTTCGGGACATTTTTCAGCTGATTTCGCAAAAAATTGTCAATACGTTGGCCGGCGATATCATCATCGATGTCGATAAATCGCACTTGAGATTTTTGTTCTGTCATAACTTATTATTCTACCTCTAAGTGTGCTGACATGCACCTGTTGAGCGTGCTAAAGCCGTTAAATCACGTGATGACTATGCCGCAAAATCGCGGCAAAATCCGTTGAGTTCCGCTCTCTTCCTGCCGGGCAATCGTGCAAAAAAACGCCATATTCACTGGGTTTTTCTATCAAGGCAACATAAGCCAATAAAGCCGATTGCTGGACTCTGGTCTCCCTGCTATAGTTGCGGCGTTAGTCAGAAAAGCAAACGCTTAGCTGACACACGGTTTATCGTCTGCGATAGAGATATCGCGCTTGGCAAACACGTGGCGCTCGGGATATAAAAACGCGAGTGGCGCGGTTGCGAATCGAGCAGTCGGTAACCGTCATGCGGTTAATCCCGCAATAGCACCATAATTCCGAATGCTTTTAAGGCGTTACGCGGCAATTGGCGTAAGACGTAAACCCAAAGCACCCGTTAGTGTGTTGACACGAGGCAGTGAGTCAGTGTCAGAGCTCTCCGCCATCGGTAAAAAACGGCGGACGCCAACTGTGTAATCCGGTGAGCCATAAAAACCGTTGCAGCTGGCCGATTAAAACTTGCCCGAGCGCACCCCTGATTTTCTCCAGCCGGGAGGCTGCATCATATCAGACTTGGGGTCAGGCAGCATTGGCGACTGCTCTCGTCATCAACCGCTAATAACAACGATAAATAAATGAGAAAAATCAGATGAAAAGAATGTTGATTAACGCAACTCAGAAAGAAGAGTTGCGCGTCGCATTGGTTGACGGTCAACGGTTATACGATCTCGATATCGAAAGCCCTGGCCATGAATCGAAAAAAGCTAACATTTACAAAGGACGCATCACCCGTATTGAACCCAGCTTGGAAGCGGCATTTGTTGATTACGGCGCAGACAGACACGGTTTCCTCCCGCTCAAAGAAATCGCTCGCGAATACTTCCCTTCCGGTTACAGCTATCAAGGCCGTCCCAACATCAAAGATGTGGTGAAAGAAGGCCAGGAAGTTATTGTCCAAGTAGACAAAGAGGAACGCGGTAATAAAGGTGCGGCACTGACCACCTTTGTTTCTTTAGCCGGTAGTTATCTGGTTCTGATGCCAAATAACCCGCGTGCAGGCGGTATCTCTCGCCGTATCGAAGGCGAAGAACGCAGCCAGCTGAAAGAAGCCATGTCCGGCCTCGAGCTGCCACAAGGCATGGGGCTGATTGTCCGCACGGCTGGGGTCGGCAAATCGGCCGAAGAGCTTGAGTGGGATTTAAAAGTGCTTCTTAACCATTGGCAAGCGGTGAAAGAAGCGGCAGCGGCAAACCCTGCACCTTTCCTTATCCATCAAGAAAGTAACGTGATTGCGCRCGCAATCCGTGACTACTTGCGTCGCGACATTGGCGAGATTTTGATCGACAGCGAAAAAGTCTTCACACGGGCGCAAGAACACATCAAGCTGGTTCGTCCTGACTTTGTCAGCCGCATTAAGTTTTATGATGGCGAGGTTCCACTCTTTAGCCATTATCAAATCGAGAGCCAGATCGAATCGGCCTTCCAACGCGAAGTACGCTTGCCATCCGGTGGCTCGATTGTTATCGATCCGACTGAGGCACTGACGTCTATCGATATTAACTCTGCCCGAGCCACCAAAGGCAGCGACATCGAAGAGACAGCTCGCCAAACCAACGTCGAAGCGGCAGAAGAAATTGCTCGCCAATTGCGTTTGCGTGACTTGGGCGGCCTGGTGGTGATCGACTTTATCGACATGACCCCAGTACGTCATCAACGCGAAGTCGAAAACATGCTCCGCGATTCGGTACGAATGGATCGTGCTCGCGTACAAATCGGCCGCATCTCGCGCTTTGGCTTGTTAGAAATGTCGCGTCAGCGCTTAAGCCCTTCATTGGCGGAAGCCAGTCATCATATTTGCCCACGCTGTAAGGGCACAGGCGTCATTCGTGATAACGAGTCACTGTCTCTTTCCATCCTTCGCTTGATGGAAGAAGAGGCAATGAAGGAAAACACCGCACAAGTACTCGGTATTGTTCCTGTCCCTGTGGCCTCTTATCTACTCAACGAAAAACGCCGCTCCGTCCAGCACATTGAGAAGTACCACAATGTCAAAGTGGTGGTGGTACCAAACGCCGAAATGCAGACCCCGCACTTTGATGTGGTTCGTGTGCGCGGTGGTGAAGAGATGGCTGACCTGTCTTATCAATTGCCCGGTCAAATCGACGCGTTGAAAGAAGCAGAAGCACGCGAAGAGCCACAACAAGCACGTCCAGCGAAAAAACGTGAAGAGCCTGTTCTGCAAGGCTTTGCCGCACCCGCGACACCAGCGCCAAGTGCGCCAGCTCAAACGGCGTCGACCGAGGCATCCGTTACAGCGACAACACCGGGATTATTGGCAAAAGTCGGTCAGTTTATTGCTAAGCTATTTAGCGCGCCTGCCAGTGATGAGGCGACGAGCCAAACCACACAAAAGCCTGAAGCATCAAGTCAGGAACAAGGTCAGAAATCATCACGCGACCAACAAAATCGTCGCAATCAGTCTCGTGGTAGTCAATCGCGTGGCAACTCATCGCGAAGCAACCCATCGGCTAGCAACCATAAGCCCGATGCGCAAGACGAGCAAAGCGATAACAGCAGTAACGATCGCGGTCGTAACAATAAGCAACGTCGTCAAAATAAATCCCAAGAAGAACGTCGCGACACCAATCGTAAAGGCAAGAAGCCTCGCAACGATAACCGTAGCGACAAAGCGAAGAAAACCGCAGAGCAAGCACCAGCGGTCGAACCACAAGACGACAGTAAAGCGGCGAAACCGCAAGCTGAAAAAGCGGATACTAAAGGTCAGAAGCCCAACGATCAGAAGGCGGAAAAAACCGAACAGGTTAAACAGCGCCGTCAACGTCGTAAGCTAAACCGTAGCGTGCGGATTAATAAAGACATCGCAGAGACACACGCGCCGGTCGAGACTGCCGCCGAGCCAGGTAAAGACTTGCATCAAGTCGGTGCCGAAGTCGCCCAACAAGCGAAACAGCAACCGGAAAACGGCAAAAAAGAAGGCCAGCAGGACAAGCGTCGTAACCGTCGCTCACCTCGCCATCTTCGCGCCAGTGGCCAGCGTCGTCGTCGCCGTCCAATAGTGAAAAGCCCAATGCCGCTCACCACGGGCATGGCCTCACCGGAAATGGCAATGGGCAAAGTGTGGTCAGCAGAGCAACCGGTTAAGGTGAAGCAAGATCGCCGTCGCCAAGATAAACGCCAAACCCATCAGCCGATTGTGAGTGGTGTGGCGCGTCCTGAAATGGCGATGGGAAAAGTCATTATCATGCAAAGCAAACCGGCTGACGCGGCCTCGGTTTCAACCCCTCCTGCATCTTCTGTAGGCACACCCGCGGCTGAACAGAAGCCTGTTGTGCAGCCCGTGCAGACGCCTGAGGTGGAAGCCACACCGCAAGTGGCTGTTTCACCCGCACCGGCCACGACACCGGAGCATGATCCGAACGTCGATTTAGTGACCGAGAAAGTGATTGAGCGCGAGGTGGCAATCAATGCACCGACCGCCACTATTCAATATCGCCGCGCAACATCACCGATGATGAAAGCGCCGGCACCGAATGAGACAGTCGATCACAGTCCTGTGGCTATCGCCGCGTTTAACGCGCCAAACGCAGACGCCAAAGCAGCAGGTAGTGCCTGCGCTCGTGCATCAGCGTATGCGCCTGCGACCAAGCCCCAGCACTAATTGCTAGGCTTAACGGCATTCTTCAAAGGCCTCGGCATATGCTGAGGCCTTTTTTTAGGTTTATTCCGCCAACGCAATACCTGTCACCCTACCCTCACTTGCAGCGATACATAGAAAAGTGCGTCAATCAACACGCTTCTATCGATACTTCCTTGTCAAAGCGAAAAAACGCAGTAACGTCGTAACAGGATGCGTTCCTCAAGCCTGATTATTCACGTTAACATTGACTCAGACAGGACGAGTGAACCCACAACCTTTATTAAAGTGCTGTAGGGAAAATGCTGTTTATTATGAAGAAGTTTCTCGCTGTCTACCCATTTAAACGCCTTCATCATACCCTGATGCTGGCATTCTTGTTATTAAGCCTTCTTCCACTCACTTTGGTGGCATTGTTTTTTTTAAATGCTTATAGCCAGGATCTGCAAAAGCAAAGTACCGCGCATCTTTTATCGGTTCGAGACAGCAAGCAGCAGCAAATCAATGATTACTTGAATGCCCAAGAAGCCGAAGTGCTAGGCTTTGTGGCCTCTGAGCTAGCCTATGCCAGTGGCGGCCATTTTTATGGTTTGATCGATGCATTTCGCCGCTTACGCCCTGACATTGAACAAGCCCGTCAATACGCCCAACGCCGTTATCTCCCCGAGTCAGGGAACAAAATAAAAACGCCCGTCGCCAAAGACGATCCCAACTATTCAGCCACTGAGCGTTATCGGCTGCTCCATCAACGTTATCATCGCGCTTATCAGGCGTTACTGGCACGCGCGGATTTTGATGATGCTTTACTCGTCGATAAACAAGGCAACGTCACCTACTCGGTGAAAAAACACGCCAACTACGGCACCAATTTAATCACAGGGCCATTCCGAGATACCTCATTGGGGCACACCTTCTCAGCCTTGACACAGCACAGCCAAAAGATACAAGGCAAACTTGACCCGACGCCACATGTCGTTATTTCAGATTTCTTACCCGAGCAAGATGGGATACCCGTGGCTTGGCTAGGTGCACCGATTATTCAACAAGGATACCTTCACAGTTATGCCCTGTTTCGGCTACCCAACCAGGCTCTTGCCGCATTAATGGCACCAAGAGAGTCCAATGGTATTCAAACCTTATTGGTGGGAAAAGACGGCCAAGTACGTGCGCAATCAGCAACCTCTAAAGCGATCACCAACAGCACGCCAGTGATGGACAAGGCGCTAGCGGGGAACACAGGTGTCACCCGTTACCAAAGCCCCTCGGGCAAGACATTACTCGCCGCTTATACCCCCATTGATAGCCATGGTTTAAAGTGGGGACTCGTCGCCGAGGTACCCACACAAGTTGCATTCGCACGAATCCATCAATTAGAGCAGCTATTTATTGTCGCCATGCTGCTCGCGACCCTCGCCGTGGTCGTTGCATCGCATTATGTGTCTAACTTTATTACTCGACCACTCCTTCAGCTTACGTGGGCCGCGGAAAAAGTCAGTGCCGGTGATCTCGACACCCAAATCCATCACACACGCCGGCCTGATGAAGTGGGTCGGCTAGCAGTGAGTTTTGCGCGCATGCGTCATGCCATTCGCGAGAAAATCCAGTTAATTCAACAGCAAAATCAAACCTTAGAAGCCAACCTCACCATCATCAAAGCTCAGAACCAAGAGCTGCAGTTGGCCAACACGCTAAAAGATGAGTTCCTCGCCACCACGTCACATGAACTACGCACGCCGCTACACGGTATGATAGGTATTGCAGAAGCAATGATTGATGGTGCGAACGGCCCAATTAGTCGCGACCATCAATACCAATTGTCGATCATCGTGAACAGTGGTCAACGGCTAGCAAAACTGGTTGATGATCTTCTCGATTATCACAAAATGCGTTATGGCCAACTGGATCTCGAACAATGTCCTGTCGATGTTAACGCAATGACACAATTGGTCCTTTCACTCGCCAAGCACCTTAAAAAAGATAAACCCTTGGAGATCATCAACCAGCTGAGCGATTCGCCAGTATGGGTATACGCCGATCCGCAACGGCTCGAGCAAGTTATGTACAATCTGCTTGGCAATGCGATCAAGTTCACCGATGCAGGCAAAATAGTGATCAGTGCCGATACCATTGATGACCGTATTCGCGTTCAAGTGGTTGATACCGGCAAAGGGATCCCCGCCGAACAACTCAGCCGAGTCTTTGAGCCGCTTGCCCAAGCAGTAAGCGGCCACTATCACTATCAACACGGTGCGGGTCTAGGGCTATCGATTAGTCGACAACTGATTGAACTGATGGGCGGTCAACTCTATGTCAGTAGTCAACCACAGGTCGGAACCACGTTCAGTTTCACGCTTGCCAAAGCACATGAAATGCCCGCACTGACGGATGAGACTGATCAGCATATCTCAATGTCCGAGCATATCCACCCCTTAGACGCGGATCAACGCTTCCCCGACCCAGCTGAAGCCAGCGTCCCCGCTCCAGCCGAAGACGCGCTGCATATTATGGTTGTCGATGATGAGCCGACCAATCAACAAATCCTAACCAGCTTTCTTCACATGGAAGGCTACCGTGTTTCAGCCGCCAGCGATGGCCGCACTGCGATAGATAACGTGATCGCCACACCGCCAGATCTGGTACTTTTGGATGTACTGATGCCGGGAATGAGTGGCTTTGACGTCTGCGAGCAACTCAGGACACACTTCGATCATGCCGCACTTCCCATCATTATGCTCACTGCACTCAACCAGCCGGATGACAGGGTCTATGGCTTTAGCGTAGGTGCGAATGATTACCTCAGTAAACCCTTTGATAAACGAGAGCTGGCCGCACGGATTGCCACCCACCTAACCGCAAGTCAAGCTGAGCAGCGACGCCAAGAAAATCAACGCCTTGAACAGGCACTAGAGCAAAGCGCACAACAACAAGCCAGCCTGCTCGAAACACAATCTTGGCTGATCTCACAGCTGTCTCTTGCGCCCGAAGCCATGCTCGGCATGAGTCGTGATGGCCAAGTTAGGTTCGTCAACGAAGCGGCAGCACGCTTGTTTAAGCGCGATAAAGAAGACGTAAAACGCATGCACGGCCACGCGCTCGTTACCGCCCCCGACCACGCCCAACATAGCGAACGCTATCAAGGGCCACTTACCGCCTTCATTGACGGAACGCCTGAGCACCTTGATGGCATGTTGTTACGCTTTTCTGCAGAATCTGATATCGACAGCCTCTACGTGATCAACAACGATGCCCCCGTTTCTCAAACCCGTATACAAAGCCTTGAAAGTGCGATTGAAGCCCTCTCTGGGTATGCATTAGGCGGCGACATTCGCCAACTGGACGCATTAAAAGCCATGGGCGGTGAGTTTGAGGCGTTGGCAGAAAAAGCTGAACATCAACAAGAAAGTAAAATCAACACCCGTAGGCAACTCATTGTCGAAGCCATGATTGCAGGGTTAGATTACTGGGAAGAAGCCACCGGCAAAACCAAGTTCGACTTTGCCGAACAAAGCGGCTTATGGCGCGTATACCTTGATCGTAGCAGCTTACAAACGCGCACTTTAGACAAGTACCTCTTGCTAGAAACCCTTCCCAAAACGCCAAGGTGGCGCACTGTGCTGAATTCCATTCGCTTTATCCTCGATCATTGCGACAAACGTAGCACCACCCGCACTCAGCTAGAATCTTACTACCAACAACTGCGCCAACTACTGTTAGACGATTAACAACACACCCAGCACTGCAATAAAGTGCCTCCCCTTCCGGGGACAGGCACTTTTCTCCTCTTCCGGGGACAGACACTTTTCTCCTAGCTCCTTACGAGTAGCTCCTTACGAGGACAGGCATGTTTCTCTTTTAAGAGGACAGTCCAGAGCTCCTTACGAGGACAGGCACATTTCCCTTTAGGAGGACAGACACGTTAAGTCCATGCCGTTTTTATTTTCTTCTTGCAGGTATCTTCTTACGGGGACAGGCACCTTTCTTACGGGGACAGGCACCTTTATCTTCTTACGGGGACAGGCACCTTAGTCATAAGGTGCCTGTCCCCACAATCACGATATTTTTCTAAAAGTGTCTGTCCCCGATATCTCTCTGTCACCAATACAGTGCCTGTCCTCACTATCACCTGTCCTCACTATCACCCTCCTATTAAATTAATAATCGACACAAAACAACATTATGGATCTGCCTATTCAGCATGGATAAAAGCCATCTAAACCAAGATTAAAAGTGAAAGTGCGCGCTTTATCACAACAAAAATAAAGATAAATTTTTCGACGAGAAATAAGAGAGGGAAGGTGTGTGACATAGGTCGACCTATCAATAATAACACTGTAAACAATTGATAATTAATAATTTAAAGTTTAGCTTATTGAGGATGAAATGAACGATTTTGAGATTAACTGCATGGACAATCGTCTTCTCAAGCCCTTCATTTTAACGAAAATAACGGCGATTAAAGGTGTTTTTACGGTTTTAACGATTTCGACCGTTGCAGCAAAGGGGCAACTGGGGCTTATTGAAGGGAGTTGCTGGCCGACCTCTTGCAATAACACCATGACGACAACCACAGCGGAACGTTAGCAACCGGTAACATTGAGCTCACAGGCGGTCCATTAAAGAGCTCACCACTATCCATCACGTGAACTGAAAGCAACAGTAAGGAATGGCTATGTTTTCGAGTAACAGTAGAATTGCCAGCAAGACCCTACTTGCCTCTGCAATAATTGGTGCGTTAAGCATGAGTGCTGGCGCAAGTGCTGCTGAGCGCAGTGAGCTCACCATTCATCCCAAAGAGTTCAATACCTTCGTCCGTAACTTTAACCCCTATTTAGGATCGACCTATCTTCACACGACGACCGACTTTATCTATGAACCTTTGGTCGTCTTTAATGAACTACAAGGCAACGAGCCCGTTTATCGTATTGCGACGGGTTTCGACATGGCAGACGATTTAAAAAGTGTCACCTTTACCCTGCGTAAAGGGGTGAAGTGGTCAGACGGTGAAGCCTACACCGCCGATGATGTGGTGTATTCGTTTGATTTGGTCAAAGCGAACCCAGAACTCGACCAATCGGGGATTAACCAGTGGATCGACGATGTGAAGAAAGTTGATGATTACACCATCCGCTTTGAGCTCACTGAAGCTAATTCGAACGTCCCTTATGAGATTGTCAAAGTTCCCGTGGTGCCTGAGCATGTGTGGAAAAACATCGACAACCCCTCCTCATATACCAACGAGAATCCTGTCGGGTCAGGCCCCTTCACCACTGTCGATACCTTTACCTCGCAACTCTATATTCAGTGCCGCAACCCGCATTATTGGGATAATGATAATCTCGACGTCGATTGCCTGCGTGTGCCACAGATTGCCAATAACGATCAGTTTTTAAGTAAGGTGATCAATAGCGAAATGGACTGGACGTCCTCGTTTATTCCTGACATTGATCGCACCTATGCCGCGGCCAATCCAAACCATCACTATTGGTATCCGGCTGCCGGCACTCAGGCCTTTATGGTCAACTTTAATGACCCCGATCCTGCCAAGCGCGAAGCGCTGACCAATGTCGATTTTCGCCGTGCTTTCTCGATGGCGATTGATCGTCAAACCATCATTGATATCGCTTTTTATGGCGGTGGCACGGTGAATGACTTTGCATCCGGCCTTGGGTATGCCTTTGAAGCCTGGTCAGACGACGCAGTGCATGAGAAATATCGTCAATACAATACTTACGATCTAGACGGCGCCAAAGCCCTGCTCGCTGAAGCCGGCTTTAAAGATCAAGACGGTGATGGCTTTGTTGAAACACCATCGGGCAAATCGTTTGAGCTAGAAATTCAGTCGCCCAATGGCTGGACTGACTTTAATAACACCGTACAACTGGCGGTTGAGCAACTTGCCGATGCCGGTATCAAAACAAAAGCACGTACCCCGGATTTCTCGGTGTATAACCAAGCCATGCTCGAAGCCGATTACGATGTGGCCTACACCAACTATTTCCACGGTGCCGACCCGTACACTTACTGGAACAGTGCGTATAACTCTAACTTGCAAGACGGCGATGGCATGCCACGTTTTGCGATGCACTACTACCAAAATGCCGAGCTCGACAAGTTGTTAGATAGCTTCTACAAAACCGCGGATAAAGATGAGCAGCTGGAAATTGCTCACCAAATTCAAGCGATTATCGCCAAGGATCAAGTCACCATTCCGGTGCTTTCTGGCGCGCAAATGTATCAATACAACACAACCCGCTTTACCGGTTGGTGGAACGAAGACAATCCGAAAGGTCGCCCCTCTATCTGGGCCGGCATTCCCGAACGTCTTCTCCACGTACTGGACCTTAAACCCGTTCAGTAACCACTATCGGGCGCATTGTGCGCCCGCTTTTCCACGGTGTTCACGCCACGAACATCACCACTTCGCTGTGTAAGGTGTGGGTTATGGGTTATTTTTTCCGACGGCTAACTTTTTACATGATTGCCCTTTTAGTGGCAGCAACACTCAATTTTATTATTCCTCGAGCCATGCCCGGTGATCCTGTCACCATGATGTTTGCCAACGCCTCGGTGCAAGTCACCCCAGAGCGGATTGAGGCAATGAAACAACTGCTGGGCTTTGTCGATGGCCCCCTCTATATGCAGTATTTCACTTACATGAAAAACGTGCTGAGCTGGGATTTAGGGACCTCCATCCAATTTTATCCATTATCAGTTAACGAACTGCTGGGTAAAGCGTTTGGCTGGTCGCTCTTTCTCGCCGGCAGTGCCGTGCTGCTCTCTTTTTCACTGGGCTCGATTTTGGGCATTTTTGCCGCATGGAAACGCGGCGGGAAATACGATGCCATGATCACCCCAGGCATGCTGATTATCCAAGCGGTACCGCAAGTGGTCATTGCAATGCTCGCGCTGTTTATTTTCGCGATTGGGTTGAAATGGTTTCCGACCGGATACGCCTATACCCCAGGCGTCACGCCCGACTGGACCAGTTGGACCTTTATTAAAGATGTGGCCTATCACGCCGTACTCCCGCTTTTTTGTGCCTCCATCATTCAAGTAGGCGGCTTTTTGGTCAACATGCGCAACAACATGATTAATCTGCTGGCGGAAGACTACATCACCATGGCGCGCGGCAAAGGGTTAAGCGAAAACCGCGTGGTCTTTAACTACGCGGCCCGTAACGCGCTCTTGCCCAGTGTCACTGCGCTGTCGATGTCGCTGGGTATCGCCATCGGTGGCCAGCTGATTGTAGAAATTATTTTTAACTATCCCGGTCTTGGCTCGGTGCTTTTGAATGCGATTAACGCGCGAGATTACCAAGTCCTGCAAGGCCAACTGCTGATTATGACCTTATTTATGCTCTCGTTTAACTTAATTGCTGACATGCTGTACGTGGTGCTTGACCCACGCCTGCGAACCGGAGGAAAAGAATCATGAAAGATCTCCTCACGCTTATTGTGCGCAACAAAATCGCGCGCGCGGGCTCCATCATTGTCGGCTTATTTATCTTAATGGCGATATTCGCTCCACTACTAAGCCAGCATGCACCGGATAAACGCACCGGTAACCCGCATGAATACCCAAGCTTTGTGGTTAAAGCCGCACAAGCCAACTCAGATGGCTGGGTCGCCACCCACTTAGCAGACCATCCTCGTA
Source organism: Salinivibrio sp. MA351 (assembly GCF_001996065.1). Taxonomy (NCBI): domain Bacteria; kingdom Pseudomonadati; phylum Pseudomonadota; class Gammaproteobacteria; order Vibrionales; family Vibrionaceae; genus Salinivibrio; species Salinivibrio sp. MA351. Next base: position 161,800 of record NZ_MUFG01000002.1, read on the forward strand.
CCTTGCTAATGTCAAAAGACGCGGAGCATGCCCTCGGCACCACCCGTATGGGCCGCGATGTCTGGTCCCAGTTACTCCATGGTGCTCGCGTTTCACTGGCAGTCGGTTTTGGCGCCGGGATCACCGTGTGTGTACTCGCCACCTTAATTGGCATTACAGCCGGCTATTTAGGCGGTTGGGTTGACGATGTACTCACCGCCGCGATGAACATCATGTTGGTGATCCCGCAATACCCACTCTTGTTCGTGCTCGCCGCGTTTATCGGCGAAGCCGGGCCGCTGACGATCGCCATCATTATTGGCTGTACCTCCTGGGCGTGGGGAGCACGGGTGGTTCGCTCACAAACCCTTGCCCTGCGCGAAAAAGAGTTCGTGAAAGCCGCTGAAGTGCTGGGCGAGTCGCGCTTTCGCATCACCTTTGTCGAGATCTTGCCTAACCTCGTGCCCATTGTCGGCGCCAGCTTTATTGGCTCAGTGATGTATGCCATTGCCATGGAGTCAATTATTTCCTTCTTAGGCCTTGGCGATCCCAACACCATCAGCTGGGGGATCATGCTCTACAACGTACAAACCTCGTCATCCATGCTGATTGGCGCGTGGTGGGAGCTGCTCGCACCTTGTATTGCGCTGACCTTACTGGTGACGGGGCTTGCCTTGCTCAACTTCGCAGTGGATGAAATAGCCAACCCGCAATTACGTGCGCAAAAAGGGATGAAGCGCTGGAAAAAACTTAACCAGCAAGAAAAGAAAGCCCGAGACGAGAATCCCGTTGCCGAACACATGTTGATCAGTGGAGATAAATCATGAGTCGCACCCCACTTATCTCAATCCGTGATCTGTGCGTGGACTACATTACCGATGCCGGTGATGTCCGAGCCTGCGATCACGTCAGTTTTGACATCGCCCCCGGTGAAGTATTTGGCCTGGCTGGCGAATCGGGATGCGGTAAATCCACCGTTGCCTTTTCGCTGATGCGTCTGCATAAGCCACCCGCATTTATCACCGGCGGCGAAGTGCTATTTAACGGCGAGAATATCCTCAACTATAGCGATGCCCGCATGCGTGATTTTCGTTGGCGAGAAATGTCGATGGTGTTTCAAAGCGCCATGAATGCCCTCAATCCCGTGCTGACGCTTGAAGATCAATTTTGCGATGTATTAATGCGTCACACCAATATGACCCGTAAACAAGCGGTCAATCGAGCGCAAGGCTTGCTGGAAATTGTCGATATTCACCCCAGCCGCCTGACCGATTATCCGCACCAGTTTTCGGGCGGGATGCGTCAGCGCTTGGTAATTGCCATTGCGCTAGCCCTCAACCCGAAAATGATCATCATGGATGAGCCCACCACCGCATTAGATGTGGTGGTGCAGCGCGAGATCTTACAAAAAATCTACGCGTTAAAAGAAGAGTTTGGCTTTTCGATTCTGTTTATCACCCATGACTTATCGCTCATGGTCGAGTTTTCCGACCGGATAGGGATCATGTATTCCGGTGAGCTGATTGAAGTCGCGCCGTCCAAACAAGTACTTACCAATCCCTATCACCCCTACACCGAAGGGCTGGGCAGCTCATTCCCCTCACTCACCGGGCCCAAGCGCCAACTGGTGGGTATCCCAGGTAATCCGCTCAACTTACTCGAAATCCCGACCGGCTGCCGCTTTCAAGCACGTTGCGCGCAAGTGCATGAACAGTGTCGAACCACCCAAACCGTGCTGCGCCAAATCGAACCAGGCCGTTATTCCAACTGCCACCTATACGACGGCGAGCCGATCGCCCAACAAAAAGTCTAATATCGTGCCAATGTGAGGAAGTCAGTGATGAGTACAGGTCTTGGAGAACTGCTGGTTGAAGGTAAAAACGTGGTGAAAGATTTCCCTATTAATAGCCATGCCCTTAAACAACCCATGATGCGAGCGATCAATGATGTCTCGTTCAAAATGTACAAAGGCCGTGGACTTGCGGTGGTGGGTGAATCAGGCTCGGGCAAATCAACCACCGCGAAAATGATCGCCAAAATGTACGCCCCGACCGACGGCTGCATTGAATACCGGGGACGCGATATCACCACCATTAAAAAACGTGATGAGCTGATGCGCTATCGCGAAGGCCTGCAAATGGTCTGGCAAGACCCTTTTGGCTCGCTCAATCCCACGCATAATGTGTTTCACCATATTGCGCGTCCGTTATTGATCCACAAAAAAGTCGCCAAGCGCGACAAAGCCCAATTGAAAGAACGGGTGTTCGAGCTGCTCGAGCAAGTGGGCCTCACTCCGGCCAAAGAAACGGCGGAGAAATTCCCCCACCAGCTGTCGGGCGGCCAACGTCAGAGGATAAACCTAGCGCGTAACATCGCCGTAGGCGCGGAAGTGGTACTCGCCGACGAACCCACCTCGATGCTGGATGTGTCGATTCGTGCCGGCGTGCTTAACCTCATGGAAGAGATGAAAGTGGAGAAGCAAATGTCGCTGCTCTACATCACCCATGATATCGCCACCGCGCGTTACATTGCCGAAGACTTGGCAGTGATGTACGTCGGCCATATGGTCGAATGGGGCGACACCGAAGAAATTATTCATCGCCCTCAGCATCCTTACACCCAACTGTTGGTCTCAGCGGTGCCCGATCCCAGCAAATCCATTCACGAGGAACTAAAGGGCAACAAGGGTGAGATCCCACTGTGGACACCAGATTCCGTCGGCTGCCCTTTTTCCGGCCGCTGCCCACATGCCACCGCTAAATGCACCGAACAGCTACCCGGCGTGACCAAGCTCGCCGACAACCACTATGTGCGCTGCTATTTGTACGAGCAATAGCGACCAATAAGGATACCATCATGCAAGTGCTGACCAATCACATCGGCTACTCGTTACACGGTGACAAATACGCGGTGATCGTCAGTGACAGCGAATCCCTCACCGGCACACCCGTGGTACTGATTGCCCTGCCTCCTCTTAAGGGGACAGGCACATTTAGCACTGCCGATAAAGCTGCCTCCTCTTCCGGGGACAGGCACTTTAACGAGGCCGCAGGAAGTGCAAACAATTTTACCGGGACAGGCACTTTTGTTCGTGGGACAGACACAGTATCACTCGATAAAGTGGTCGCGCAGTTTGAATTACACCAAGGAACACAGTTAAACAACTGGCAGATGGACTCGGCTTATACCCTCGATTTTTCTGCCTTTGCGCATCGCGGACGCTATCAACTCGTGCTGTTAACAGACACACCGGTATATTCGCATCCGTTTGAGATCCGAGATGATTGCCTGTTTCACACCACGTTTTCCGACCTGCTGCATTACTTTAAATCGCAGCGGTGTAGCGGTATCTATGAACACGCGGATCAGCGCGCCAAGGTATTTGGTTCTGATGAACGTATGGATGTATCCGGCGGTTGGTACGATGCCTCTGGCGATGTAAGCAAATACCTGAGTCACCTTTCCTATGCCAATTACTTTAATCCTCAACAAATCCCGCTGTTGGCTTGGGGGCTGGCCGATCTTGCCAACCAATTTAGCTCGGACACGCTGCCTGCGTTTATGCGTACACGCTTAGCTGATGAAGCGAAACACGGCGCCGATTTTCTTCTCCGTATGCAACACCCCAGTGGCTTTTTTTACATGACGGTGTTTGATCAATGGTCGAAAGATCCGGAGCGCCGCACCCTTTGCGCTTACGCGACGCAAGATGGAGTAATGAGTGAGGCTTACCAAGCCAGCTTTCGTCAAGGCGGCGGCATGGCGATTGCAGCCCTTGCCGCCGCAAGCAGAGCCTCACTTTGCTCAGAGCCTGACCAACAAGCACGCTATTTAGACGCTGCCATTCGTGGCTACTGGCATTTGGTTGAACATAACCATCACTACCTTGATGACGGTGAGCCCAACATTATTGACGAAACCTGCGCCCTTCTCGCCGCATGCGAGTTACATCACGCCACTCGACAATCTACCGAAGAGCAATCTACCGGGGACAGTCACGCTTATTTAACGGGACAGGCACCTTTAGGTTCCGGGGACAGACACATTAGTGCGAACGGTGACTGTCCCTTTTTGATCGAGGCACGAGGTTGGATGCAAAAGCTGGTCGCACGGCAACGCAGTGATGAGACTTGCCAATATTATTGGTCGGCCAATGCCGATGGGAGCCGCCCGTTTTACCATGCCGCTGATGCAGGTCTGCCCGGGTTGGCGTTAGTTCGCTATCTCGATGTAGAAACCGAACCCAGTCACCAGGCTATCGCGCAAACAGCACTGGAACGCGCCTGCCAGTTTGAGCTGAGCCTAACACAAACCGCCGATAATCCATTCGCGTATCCGCGTCAGTACGTCAAACCCGTCGATGGCGTTAAACAGGTGCGTCACTTTATTCCTCACCACAATGAAACCGGCTATTGGTGGCAAGGCGAGAATGCACGCTTGGGGTCACTGGCGACCTTTGCGTGTCATGCCACGCGCCATATTCAAGACGATGCGCTAAATGCTGCTCTCCACACCTTTAGCCAACGGGCGCTTAATTGGATCCTCGGTTTAAATCCATTTGATATCTGTATGCTCGATGGGCATGGCCACAACAACCCAGATTACCTACCGCACTTGGGCTTTTTTAATGCCAAAGGGGGGATCTGCAATGGCATTACCGCAGGGATGGAGGATGAAACACAGATTGCATTCAACCCCGCGCCATATTGCGATGATATGGCGCAAAACTGGCGATGGAGCGAGCAGTGGTTGCCACATGCAAGCTGGTTTATGCTCGCCATCAGTGCGCAAACGCTGACTGGCAACGGCCACTCGAACAAGGAGAACACGTGATGACTTACCGCCTCGATCTTAGTGTGATCAACGAGTATCCCAATGACACTCCACCGCGCAGCCGAATGGGGTTAACCTTGCATAATCTCACCGACTGTCCCTTAAATCAGCTGTCTATTGCGGTACTGTTTGATCGCTTCATCAACGCCAAGACCCCGTCACAAGGCAGCATCGAGCAAGTTGGCAGCTATTGCGTCATTACACCGGAGCATCAAACACTCGATGCCAATCAGAGCTTATACATCGAGTTTGATGCCCACACGCCGCCATTACGGTTCCTTTGTGCGGGCTTTAAAGATGCGCTGCTCTATGCCAATGGCGAGCAATACTCCGTGATGCTCACCCCCATCAATTTAGCGCATACTCACACCACACGCTCATCGATTCCAGATGTTCATCCCGCCGAGCACGCCATTATTCCGGTACCCAAATCGGTGCGCCACCAGCCAGGATACTTTACGTTTTCACCCACAACACCGTTAATCGCGGTGGATCCACAGGCCCTTCCCGCCGCGCAGTGGCTAAGCAACGAATGGGTTCGCATGTATCCGCAAGCTGATATTGCACTCGACCCACGCCACCAAGATGCGGTCACTGGCGATCATGCCATTATCTTACGGCCTTTACCCGACTCTGCACTTCGAGATATCACACACCGTGATGAGGCCTATCAGCTCACCGTCACCGACCAAGGCGTGGTGATCCAAGCCTGTGCTGAACGCGGGTTTATTCACGGCTGCGCATCGCTGTTACAACTTTGCCAAGAGCAAAACACACAGCTTCGAATACCGGCAATCAAAATCAGCGATGCACCACGCTTTGCTTACCGAGGGATGATGCTCGATTGCGCGCGCCATTTTCATTCGGTGGACACGGTAAAGCGACTGATTAACCAGTTAGCCTATTTTAAGTTCAATACCTTTCACTGGCATTTAACCGACGATGAAGGCTGGCGACTGGAAATTAAAGCTCTGCCTGAATTGACGCGCTATGGGAGTCAACGCGGCCCCAATACCCGCCTTGCTCCGCAATTCAGTCATATTGCAAAACGTCACGAAGGTTATTATCGCCAAGAAGACGTACGTGACGTGATTGAATACGCCGCAGCCCGTGGTATTACCGTCATTCCTGAAATTGATATTCCCGGCCACTGTCGCGCAGCCATCAAAGCGCTGCCTGATTGGCTACACGATGCCGACGACCGCTCGACTTACCGCAGCGTGCAGCACTACACCGATAACGTATTATCGCCAGCCCTCGATGGCACGTATCGATTTTTAGATACGGTATTAAGTGAAGTCGCCGAGCTTTTCCCCGCCTCATGGGTCCATATTGGCGCCGATGAAGTCCCTGACGGGGTATGGACGGATAGCTCAATTTATCGGGACAGACGCATGAACGGAGAAACGACCACTTCGCTACAGGGACAGATACTGACCTATGCTGAGCAAAAGCTTCGCGCCTTGGGCAAACGTATGGTTGGCTGGGAAGAAGTGCAGCACGGCGATAAAGTCAGCAAAAACACCGTGATCTATTCATGGCAAAGCGAAGACGCCGCATTGCATTGTGCGCAGCATGGGTTTGATGTGATTTTAACCCCGGGTCAAGCGACCTATCTCGATATGGTGCAAGATTATGCTGCCACCGAGCCCGGGCTCGACTGGGCGGGCGTCACACCATTAGAAAAAGCCTACCAATATGAGCCGCTAGCAAGCCTCGCCAGTGATGACCCAGCTCGTGAGCATATGCTAGGCGTACAATGTGCACTCTGGAGTGAACTGATCACTAATCAGGACAGGCTCGATTATATGGTGTTTCCAAGGCTTACCGCCATTGCAGAAGCGGCCTGGAGCCACAGTGAGCGCCGTGACTGGCTCGATTATCTGGCCAGACTCAAAGCGCAGTTACCGCGTTTAGACAAGTTCGGTATTCAATACCGTTCCCCTTGGGCATCGAACAAGTAGGCCGAATTCGCCCACCTGGCAGTGCCTCCTGCGCTGCCAGCTCTTTGCGCTCGCATCCCATCTGTTTATAATGCCCAGCCATTGTTGTCAGTCTGAGAGTGTTTTCGGCATGCTACGCCAAGAAATTAATACCCTACTCACCCCTATTCATGGTTTTCTGCACTGTCAAACCCCCGACAGTTGGATTGACGCGGCCATTCAGCCTGACAATCAATCGATTCTTTTGCGCGATCACGCAAACTGCGAATTAAAAGCCAGCCAAACCGCGATGTGGCTGATCCGTAAATATGCAGTCGACGCGGCGAGTGGCGAGCAACTGCTGGCATGGGCCAAACCCTATGAAGACTTTGTTTATCGCCGCATTCGCGATGGGATCTTCCACGCGCGCAAAAACGGCCTCAGCGCGCCTTTAACCCCTAAAGCCGGCTTTGCCCACGGCCAAGCCTTGATTGATAAAATGGTCCGGTTAATCAAAGAAGAGTTTCATCATTTTGAGCAAGTGATTGAAATCATGGACGCACGCGGTATTCCTTATCAACCGTTAGAAGCAGGTCGCTACGCCAAAGGATTAATGCGCGCGGCACGCACTCACGAGCCGGCAACCTTGGTCGATAAACTGATTATTGGCGCCTACATTGAAGCACGTTCCTGCGAGCGCTTTGCCAAAGTCGCCCCACACCTCGATGATGAACTACAAAAGTTCTACATCTCGCTACTGCGCTCGGAAGCACGCCATTATCAAGATTACCTGACGCTCGCAGAAACCATCGCCGGCGAAGACATTCGCGACCGTATCCAAACCATCGGCGAGCGCGAAGCAGAGTTGATCCAAGCGCCCGACAGCCAATTCCGCTTTCACAGCGGCGCCCCTGCCTAACTTCTTATGGCAGCTTCTCTTTGTGGGGACAGGCACTTTTATTCAACGTGATTTCCTGCGGGGACAGGCACCTTTACACATGTCTCTACTAAGTTTCCTTTCCAGGGACAGGCACTTTTAGTTTTCGCCGGATACAAACACCTCTTGGTGACTGTCCTGGTAGTTTGCTTTATAGCCCGCTTGTCCCCGTTGTTTACTAATCGGGACAGACGCCTTTAGTAACTAACCAATCTCACAGTTACAGTATTTCTTGTACTGTCACGAAAAACCAGGCCAGAAAAGATGATAACTGTTCATTTATACAGTACATTTTACATACACCCATCTACCAAAAGGGACTGACGATGACCAAAGCTCGCGCATCTTTAGTGAACCTATCAGCCACACCCTATTATCATTGCGTCTCACGCTGCGTGCGCCGCTCTTTCCTGTGTGGCTATGACGCTCAATCGCAAAAAAGCTATGAGCATCGTCGCGCATGGATAGAAACGCGTTTACTTACACTAGCCAAAGCTTTTTGCATCGATATCTGCGCTTACGCCATTATGAGCAATCATTATCACGTTGTCCTACATATCAATGCAAAAGCCGCCCAATCCCTGACAAATATCGACGTAATTGACCGCTGGCTAGCCTTTCACCAGACTCCGGTACTCATCCAACGTTTTCGTCAGGGAGAATCTCTCTCCAAATCGGAGTACAAAGCGTGCTGTCGGATCATTGAGAGCTGGCGCGAGCGTTTGATGTCTGTCAGTTGGTTTATGAAGCTGCTCAATCAATATATTTCAGCGCAAGCGAACCGAGAAGATCAATGCACGGGGCATTTTTGGGAAGGACGCTTTAAAAGTCAGGCCTTGTTGGATGACAAAGCTCTTGCTGCGGCAATGGCCTATGTCGATTTAAACCCCGTGAGAGCAGGTATTACCAAACAGCCCAAGCATTCGAATTACACATCGATAAAAAAGCGCGTTGAATCACTCGAGCAAAATAAAGCGACACCAGCAGGCTTATTCGCCTTTGCAGGAAATCCGAGGAAATCTATGCCCGACGGCATTCCGTTCCGGCTAATGGACTATTTAGCACTTGTTGAATGGACTTGCCACAAAGGACAAGAAAGGGGCTCAAATCAGCGGCCTCCCCTACTCACACGACTGAATATGTCGAGTGAAACCTGGCTGACCACATGCGCTCATTTAGAGTGCGGAAATGTTGTAGGCTCACTGTCGAGTATCCAAGCCGTATTACCGACACTGGGCCTAAAACGCATGACAGGCGTCATGATCCCAAATCGTTGAGGCAAGCACTAAAACACGCATCAATGCGTAAAGGAATCGTCATACTAGCCCGAAGATCTACCCTACCCAATAAGCCAGCACCATTATAAACACGAACAAAATACCTACCGCTTTTAAGAGCGGCTTTAGCCCTTTGGACCCACCTTCTGGGGACTGATTACAACATCCCATATTACCTCCTCATCGTTATTTCCCCAGGATAAACCCTCCAGTTACAGGAAGGTAAAGGCATGTTCGGATTTTAAAGAGGTAAGATTTCATTAGAGATTTTACTAGAGAGATTTGAGATTTTACTAGGACAGGCATCTTAACAACGGCTTGCTGGTTACTAGTGGTGACTATCCCGGATAAAGCGGATAAAGCGGATAAAGCGAAAAGGGGATCTTGTTGGGACAGGCACATTTGCTTGTTGGGACAGGCACATTAGCAATGCTGATAATTGTCCCATATAGCACGCTAGATGGAACAATCGCAGACAAGACATAAAGTGTCAGACGTAATGCGTCTGTCCCAACAAAAGACAGCTAATCAAAAGCGCCTGTCCCTCCAATGCTCCCGCCAATGCTCCCGCCAATGTTACCAATGTTGTCCCGCCAATGTTTTCTAATACGCTGTACTCAGAAATCTGTACTCTGTATCCTAGTACTGACAAACATCTATCAAGGACAACAACGATGTGGTATCTCATTTATTCGCAAGACGTCGAGAACAGCCTACCGCTACGCAAGCAAGCGCGTGACGCACACCTTGAACGCTTACACCAACTGGAAAAAGAAAACCGCTTGATGATTGCCGGGCCAAACCCTGCCGTTGACAGCGACGAGCCAGGCGAAGCTGGGTTTACGGGCTCGACCGTTATTGCCTGGTTTGAGTCACTATCAGCCGCAAAGGCATGGGCCGACAAAGACCCTTATGTAGCCGCTGGCGTTTATGCTGAAGTGACCGTAAAACCGTTCAAAAAAGTGCTTCCGCAGGACCCAGCCTAATGCGATATATAAAAATACTGATGATGGCCTGCCTGGGGCTAGTACTCAGTGCATGTAGCAGCACCCAGCATGACCAAGCCGCAGAAGCCGCAATCCAACGTGCAGACATGATTGCACAGCTACTGCCGATGGATATTGAAGGCTACTCACTGGTTCGAGCACGTGCGCAAGATGCCATCATCGAGCTGACGCTTCTGGATAAGAATGCCAAAAAAGCACCAGGAGAGCTCTTTTCCGGTTTAAAACATCGTTATTGCCAAGATAGCGACATACGCAGTATGTTAGACAGTGGTATCAGCTATACCATTTTGGTTCGCGATACCCGCGGCCGACAAATCCTCAATAACGCTATCAATGCACCCAGCTGTGCTAGCTAATTAAGCACCAAGGCTGCTCCCACTCTACCGGTAAGGCTGGCCACAACTCGCCTTGGCTCGGGGGCAGCACATAGCTGTAGAGCTTGGCTGGCTGATCATCGGCAAAACGACACGTAAATTGCAGCCCATAAGCGTGTAAGTAGCCACGATCGGCAGGCTCGCCGCCATAGTAATCATCACCGATAAGCGGTGAGCCAATACTTTTCATCGCCACGCGAATTTGATGGGTTTTACCCGTGTAAGGCCGACAGAGAAAAAATCGCCGCCCCTCACCGCCTGCAATAGAGATAAAACGCGTCCTCGCAGGGTTATCTTTGCTGGCAAGCAACTTCCAACTGCCTCGCCGACTTTTACCCATATCGCCGAAAATCAATCCCTGTTTCTTACGCGGCTTTTTCGCACTTAATGCCAAATAGAACTTTTCTATCTCGCGTGACGCGAACAATCCTGAGAGGACAGACGCCGCATGAGAGGACGTTGCCAGCAGCAGCAAGCCCGACGTCATCTTATCTAAACGATGTACAAGGTAGACCTTCTCAACCCCAATATACGCCGCGACCACAGGCAACAGTGCCGCTTCATCGGTCTCTTTTTGCACGCTAACGCCATGGTGCTTGTTGATCACCACAAAGTGTTGGTTTTGGTCGACAATTGAAAACATAACGAAGGGATTTACCGGTTGGCCATTGAGGACAGGCATCATAACGGCTTCCCCCTCAGCCCGCTAGAGCAATCATAAAAGTGCCTGTCCCCGGTAGCTAAACCCGCTTCACGCTCTCGCGCACCACCAGCGTTGGCTCGAGCTGCACCGTTTGGCTTTCACTATAAGGGGCATCAAGTTTACTAAGAAGCGTTTCGACCGCTGCTTGACCGAGACGATATTTGGGCTGGTGAATGGTAGTCAGGGAGGGCGAGATAAATTTAGCTAAGTGAATATCATCATATCCAATAATAGAGAGCTCATCGGGTACGCAGATCCCTAGCGCGTTAGCGGCATTGATCGCGCCCATCGCCATCATGTCATTGCCTGCAAAAATAGCGGTGGGTAAGGATCCACACTCAGCAATCGCCTGCAAACCTTGATAGCCGCCTTCACACTCAAAGTCCGCTTCCACCATCCAATGTGGATTTTCAGCAAGTCCAGCATCGCGCAGTGCATCTTTAAAGCCTTGAAAACGCATTTGCGCTTGGTACCTAACAAGAGGCCCACTGATGCAGCCAATCTGGCGGTGACCACAATCAATCAAGTGCTGGGTCGCTAAATAGCCGCCTTGATAGGAATTGTCTTGGATTTTATCGCAGGCAAAATCAATCGGCCCCCAATCCATCACCACCACAGGAATATCCGGATAACGATCAAAGCCTTCAATCCGCTCCCCTTCCATGGTGGAGCACATCAAAATCAAGCCATCGACCCGCTTTTGCAGCAGCGTATCAATCGAGGCACGCATACGTTCAGCATCACCTTCCGTGTTGCACAGAATCAAACTGTAGCCATTGTGGTAACAGCTGCGCTCGACGCCTTTTACCACTTCGCCAAAAAACGGGTTAGTGGAGGTTGTCACCAGCATGCCAAACGTTTTAGTACGATTGACTTTCAAACTGCGCGCCAATGCCGAGGGGGCATAGTAGTTGAGCTCTTTCGCAGCTTGGTTAACCTTCTCAGCAATCGTCTCACTGACATAGCGGGTGTTGTTAATCACATGACTGACCGTCGACGTCGACACGCCCGCCCGTTTGGCTATATCTTTCATGGTCGCCATTTATCGCGCTCCGCTACCAAGGTTGAAATGAAGATTAGGCATCTTGATGGGCTAAAAACGCATCGATATCCACGCGCGAGGGAATCGACGTTTGTGCGCCACGCTGAGTGACGGATAAAGCGGCCGCGGCATGCGCAAACCGAATCGCCTGATCAAGTGTCTGTCCCTCTATCAATCCAGTGACGAGTGCGCCATTAAAGGTATCGCCAGCGGCGGTGGTATCCATAGCATTGACAACAAAACCCGGGATTAATCTCCCTTCTTTTTGCGCTTTGTCACTTAGCCACACGCCCTGTTTACCCATGGTGATCAGCACCGTCTCAATCCCTTTTTGGTGCAGCACATTTGATGCAGCTTGCGCACTCTCGGAATCTGTCACCGCAATGCCAGTCAGGCTTTGTGCTTCTGTTTCATTCGGCGTGATAATGTCGACCGCCGCCAAAAGCGCATCGCTCAAAGAAGCCGCAGGGGCCGGATTCAGCACCACTTGGGTATTTGACGCTTTGGCATGAAAAGCCGCTTTTTCAATCCCGCACATCGGCGTTTCTAACTGCATCAACAAGTAATCGGCTTGGGCTATCGTATCGAGATCGGCGGTAATGGCCTCCGCTGTCAGCGCCGCATTGGCCTCCGCCGATAACGCGATACTGTTCTCACCTTGATCAGTGACTTGAATCATCGCAATCCCGGTCGGCGCATTCGCCTGCACCTTCATCGCACTGACATCCATCCCCTCTTGCGCATAACACTGACGAATCTGCTGGCCAAAGGCATCGTCACCCACACTGGCAATAAAGGCAACATCCGCACCGCAACGCACCGCCGCCACCGCTTGATTTGCGCCTTTGCCACCCGCAATTACCGCATAATCTCGACCGTGTAATGTCTCTCCGGGACGCGGAAAACTGGAGACGCGTAAAACATGATCGGCATTAACACTGCCGAGCACAACTAATGGACTCATTACCCTTCCTTACCGTTCAATCAATCGCGCACCGTCCAACACACTGGGCCAGACGGTGCTTATTATTGTATCTTCCCGTGCGACCCTTATTCAGCGATCGTTTCTTGACTGATCACTTTAAGCGGTACCGGAATATAGCTGTCGACTGACTCGCCTTTCAGCACTTTATCCGCCGTTTCAACACCGAGCTCACCAATCATACCCGGCTGCTGAGCGATAGTCGCTGCCAAGTGGCCACGTTCTACTGCGGCAATGCCATCTTTAGTGCCATCAAAGCCCACAATAGTGACATCTTTGCCTGATGCCTGCACCGCACGCAACGCGCCAAACGCCATTTCATCGTTTTGTGCAAACACCGCCTGCACCTCTGGATACGCAGCAAGCAAGTTCTCCATCACATTCAGACCTTTGGTACGGTCAAAATCCGCTGGCTGACTGGCCAGTAACTCTACATCCGTACCTTCAATCGCATCCATAAAGCCTTCACCCCGCTCACGCGCTGCCGACGTACCGGCAATGCCCTCGAGCTGGATCACTTTGGCACGCTCACCGACTTTGCCGATGATGTATTCCGCCGCCATTTTACTGCCTTGCGCGTTATCAGAGGCAATATGGCTCACCACCTCCCCACGGCTGGCGCCACGGTCTAGCGTAATCACCGGAATGTCAGCGCGATTAGCAATACGAATCGCATTCGAGACTGCATCCGAATCAGTGGGATTAATCAAGATGGCTTTCACACCACGAATGGTTAAATCCTCCACATTCGACAGCTCTTTACTGGCGTCGTTTTGCGAATCGAGCACCAATAACTCATAGCCAAGATCTTCCGCTTTTTGCTCCGCGCCTTCTTTCATGGTGACAAAAAATGGGTTGTTTAAGGTTGAGACCACGATCGCCATTCTATCTTCCGCCTGCGCACTGATGCTAAGCGTTGACGACAAAAGCGCGGTGGTAATCAAAGTAGTCAGTTTTTTCATGCTTTCAGTCCTTTTGTGTTTGTAGGGTATTGTTTTTAATTGCTAATCAAACAGAAATAAAAGTGTCTGTCCCGGTAACTTAAAGTGTCTGTCCCGACAAGCTATCCGACAAGCTATCTGTCCCGACAAGCTAAAGTGCCTGTCCCAACAAGCTCCCAACAAGCTATTTGTTTTTGTTATCCACCAGCACGGCGAGCAAAATCACCACTGCTTTGGCAATCATTTGGTAGTAAGACGACACGTCCAGCAGGTTAAGGGCGTTGTTCAAAAAGCCGATAATCAGCGCACCAATCAGCGTGCCCATGATCTTGCCTTTACCGCCCATGAGGCTGGTGCCACCCAGTACCACCGCCGCAATCGCGTCAAGCTCATAGCCAGTGCCAGCAGTCGGTTGGCCAGAAGACAGACGTGAAGTAACGATGATCCCCGCCAGCGCGGCAAGCATGCCGCAAAGGCTGTAAACACCGATTTTAATCCGATCGACATTGATGCCAGACAGACGCGCCGCTGACTCGTTGCCACCGAGTGCGTAGATATAACGGCCAAAGCGGGTATGATTAAGCAAGTACCAGGCACCGATAAAGACGATGGCCATCAGCCACACGGGCACGGGAATACCCAATAAATAACCGGTCCCAAACCATGCAAAGGCGTCCGCCGTTTCAGTAAAGCCCGCGGAAATAGGGCGACCATCGGTATACACCATGGTCACGCCACGATAGAGCGTCATTGCGACCAAGGTGGCAATAAACGCCTGTACCTTGCCTTTGGCCACCACCACACCAGTCATGGCACCAATTGCCGCGCCTGCAAACAAGGCGGTGGGCACTGCGATCAACACCGTTACTTCGACCGCTATCAGGCTCGCAGCAAAGGCACCGCACAATGCCAGCACCGAGCCGACACTCAAATCGATACCCGCGGTTAAAATCACCAGCGTCATCCCCACCGCGATAATCGCGTTCACCGAGGTTTGGCGCAGGATATTGAGCAGATTATCGACCATGAAAAAGTTGCTGTTTAAAAATGACATCACCACGATCAGCGCCAACAAGGCGATCAGTGATTTTTGCTCAATTAACCAGGCTTTGCTGAACATAGGTTTGCGTCCATCCTCTGACGGCTGGGACTTATTGACTGCATTTGAGCTCATGCTGCATCCTCATTGGCATCTTTGCCTACCGCACAGGCAAGCAGAGTTTCTTGGTTAGCGTCCTTGGCATCAAATTCACCGCACACGCGGCCTTCGTGCATCACTAAGATGCGATCACTCATGCCAAGCACTTCGGGCATTTCTGACGACACCAAGATGATGCTCATGCCCTCGGCTTTAAATTGATTAATTAACTGGTAAATTTCTTTTTTGGCGCCCACATCGACACCACGCGTCGGCTCATCCAAAATCAGCACTTTCGGCTTGGTCATCAGCCCTTTGGCGATCGCCACTTTTTGCTGGTTACCGCCCGACAAGTTGCCAATAATTTGGCCACGATGCGGGGTTTTAATATTAAAAAGGCGAATAAAATCATCCACCGCCATCACTTCATCGCGCGGCTGAATTTTGCCCCAGTGCGTCAGTTTATCGAGCGCGCTGAGTGACATGTTGTCTTTCACCGATAACCCCAGCACCAAGCCCTCGCCTTTGCGATCTTCGGAGATATAAGCAATGCCATTGGCCAGTGCATCTTGCGGGCTAACCGGATTAATCACCTTGCCATCCAGCCGAATCGTGCCTGCCTCGCGCGGCATGGCGCCATAGATAATTTTCATTAACTCCGTACGCCCGGCGCCCATCAGGCCCGATACACCCAGAATTTCACTGCGGTGCAGCTGAAAACTCACCTCTTCCACTCCATGACCCGTGACACTCTCCACCTCAAGGCTTATCCCATCAGGGGCGACGTCGCTTCGCGGGTATTGTTCGGCAAGTTTACGGCCCACCATCATTTCAATCAGGCCGTCTTCATCGGTATCACTGACGGCACATTCACCAATAAACTTGCCGTCGCGTAACACGGTGATCCGATCGCAAATCTCAAAAATTTCTTTTAAACGGTGTGAGATATACACAATGCCGCAGCCCTGCGCACGTAACTCATTGATCACCGCAAACAGCGAAGCCGTCTCGGTGTCAGTCAGCGCATCGGTCGGCTCATCCATAATGATCACCTGCGACTCAAACGACAGTGCTTTAGCAATTTCCACCATCTGCTGCTCGCCCAGGCTAATGCTCCCCAGAGGCGTCGAACCGCGCGCATTGACATTTAACCGCGCCAGCAGCTTATCCGCCTCTTCAACCATTTTGACCCAGTCAATCTTGCCAAAACGATTAGTAAATTCACGACCCAGAAAAATGTTTTTGGCAATGGTCAGCTCTGGGATCAAATTCAGCTCTTGGTGAATAATACTGATCCCCGCTTGCTGCGAATCGCGTGGCCCTTTAAACGAGACAGGTGTGCCTTGGTAATTCACCTCACCGCTATCGGCGTGATAAATCCCGGTTAACACCTTCATCAAGGTGGATTTTCCCGCGCCGTTCTCGCCCAATAACGCCATCACTTGGCCGGGATACACATTCAAGCTTGCCTCATCGAGGGCGCGCACCCCGGGAAAGGTTTTTACGACTTGGCTGAGCTGTAAGATAGGTTGCGTCATCGTGGTTACTCGCTTAGGCCCACCTAAAAGGTGACACCGGCTTGAAAAATCACATTGGCATAAGGCGTACATTCACCGGTGCGAACCACCGCTTGGCTCTGCGCCGTACGTGCTTTAAATGCCTCGTGGCTGATAGTGGTCACCCCTATCGGCTGTTGGCGTGCAGCATTTTCTTGTTCTAATCGCCCAAGCAATGCCTGGTGCAGCGCTGGGCTCACCACTGCGAGCTCTTCCGCAATCACCACAGATTCAATGCAAGCGTGCGTTAACACCGCCTCGACCGTCTGCATAAAGCTCGGCACGCCATCAGTCAGCGCCAAATCAATGCGCGACACCGAGTTCGGTATCGGCAGCCCCGCATCACACACCGTAAACTCATCGGTATGTCCCACTTGCGTAACCAGCTGTGCGAGCTTTGGATGGAGCAAACCATGCTTATTCATTCATCACCTTCTCACTCTCGATTGGATCATTCAGCGCTTACACCCCACTCAACGCGGATACGCCTTCTTTTATCGCGCTTTCTCGCAGAAAACACGCCATCGAAACGTTTCGATATTAAATAAATAATAAACGGCGATATAAAATTCACCATAAGCAAGATACACAGATGTGAAGCAGATCGACTATTGATATCGCAGTCACTAGCAAAGAGAGGGGAAGATCACACTAGGAGGGAGAGATAGAGACTAGAGACTAGAAAGAGCCTAGGGGACGGAATACGGAATACGGAAAAAACGTATAGTGCCTGTCCCCGCTCTTCTGCGTATCCTGTAAGCGAAGCGCTCCTTTTTCAAGATCCCGAATCAAGCCTAGGTCGGACAAGCACCAATGGCACCACCGAAATAAAAACCAGGCGTAGGTCGGACAAGCGCCAGTGCGATGTGAAAATATTAATTCAATGTAAACCGCGCGCCTCCGACATTAAAGCCAAAGTTGGCGCCGGTGTTAAATTTACCACCGATCGTGACAGGTGCTGTAGATAAAGGGCCTAGGCACTGCTTCTCGCTCTTCTCCGTACTCCCTTTTCCAAATCATACGTAGACTAGACAAGCATCAATGGCACCATTGGCGTAGGTCGGAAAAGCGCCAGCACGATGTAAGCCTCGTTCCTCGATATAACTGGCGCGCCTCCGACATTGATGATTAAAATTGGCACTGATCGTGACAGGCGCCCATTGGCATGGTGCATTATTGTTGACATTATGCTGGGGCTTGTGTCACCTACGCCAATGGGATCATAAAGTCTCAATGTAGATAAAGTTCCTAGGGCCTAGGATCCTAGGACCTAGGTACTGCTTCTCGTTCTTCTCCATATTCACGATCCCGAATACCGATGACGGAATACAGAGTACAGAAAAAGCAATAGCCCCAATGCGAGCACGAGGCGGCTCGATCTAGTCTCTCGTCTCTAGAAGCGAAGCGTCTCGGTTCTCTTCCTTCTCCGGCTGATCACTCAAACCCGGTACCGCTTGGCAAAATGTGCACTCTTCATTATCCACCGAGGCACCGCCTGCCTCCACATAACGAATCCGGTGACTGCCTTTGTCCCGATTCGCAGATACGGCAAACCGCCGTTGCTCACGCTCAGGTACCGTCTTTTCTGTGTCATGATCGGCCATGATTTACCTCCTACAAATACCGAGAACCGCTTCGTTAAAATCGAGCGTAGGTCGGAAAAGCGCCAGCACGATGTAAGCCTCGTTCCTCGATATAACGGGCGCGCCTCCGACATTGATGATTAAAATTGGCACTGATCGTGACAGGCGCCCATTGGCATGGTGCATTATTGTTGACATGGTGCCGGGGCTTGTGTCACCTACGCCAATGGCACCACCAAAAGTCCCGATAAATGACTAACTAGCTAATCCAGAAGTCTTTCAGGTGCGTCCATGTCCTCGTGCAGCACACGAACAACGAGTACCTCCGACTCAAGTACTTGATAGAAAACAGCGTGATGCTCGACCTGCAATCTTCGATACCCAGAAAAAACATAGGCGTAGTTCGCGCCGAGTGATGGATGATTAATCAGCGGTTTCATGCCGGTCTCAAGCTGATCTAGATATTTATCTGCCTGATCAGCACCCCATTTTTCGCAGGTATATACCCAAATTCCAATGAGATCGGATTCGGCCTTCGGCGTGACGCTCAACTTAAGCACTAATCAGCCGCCTTCATCCGTTGACGGCCAGTTGCCTTGATAGCCGATACATCGAGTGCCTTAGGTTTCCCGCTTGACTCACCCTCAGCGAGAGCCTGCCTCAGCACGGCAATACGTTCTTGAGCCTGCTGATCTCGACGGATGAGGTAACGGATATACTCACTGTCATTGCCAAACTGACCGCTTTCAATCTGGCTTTTCACCCAACAGTCTTGTTGTTCAGTCAGCGTAATGGTTTTCCGATGCATGCTCATATCTGGCCATCCTAAGATATCACGAGTATGACAATATCATACCATCCGACTGTGCCGAATCAATTACTGCTTCTTATCGACGCGCGTCATGAGACACAAGCACCAAAAATGCCTGTCCCGTTAACTACCAATGGCACCATTGGCGTAGGTCGGCATAAGCGCCTTCTCGATCGCACCAGCTTGGTGTGATTTACGCCGCGCGCCCGTTGCACGGCGCCATCGGACATCAAAGCCAAAGTTGGCGCCGGTGTTAAAATTGGCACTGATCGTGACAGGCGCCCGTTGGCATAACGCATGATTGTTAGCATGGCACCGGAGCTTATTTCACCTATGCCAATGACATCACCGGGCCTAAAGTGCCTGTCCCAACAAAACCCCCAACAAAACCCACAAAAACTAAACCTTTGTTGCGGTGCTGGCGCGGTGTGCCAATTTAAAGGGAATAATTTCAGAGCCTATAAACGGTTGGCCTTCAATGGCTCGTAAAATATGCGACGCTGCCTGGGCGCCGAGGGATTGATAGTCAATTTCAGCGCTTGTCAGGCTAGGAAACGCATGTTCACTCATCGATGAGCCCTCCAAACTGATAATCGCGATATCAGTCGGCACTTTTAACACCCGTCGGTGACACTCAAACAACGCGCCGATCGCTACCTCTTCATGGCTACAGACTAGCGCGTCCAACGTGGCATCGCGAAGCAACAATTTCGCTAGGCCCTCTGCCCCCAATTGTGCCGATGGCGCCTCGTGGGTGGTTAAAAAATGGTCTGGAGTTAAATAGTGCTCAATCATCGCACCCTGCCAGCCTTGCAGTTTGCGCTGTAAGGTCGCATGATTCCCTCGCGCGCCAATAAAGCCAATATTATTAAATCCTTGGCTTAAAAGGTGCGACGTACCAACCTTACCTATCTCGTGGTGATCTGCACCCATGCTGGCATAACCTATCATTGATGGCGATTCAGCAATTTCGAGGACAGGCGCATTGGCCATCGCGAGCAGTTGATGAGTGCGCTGGGTATGTTCACTGCCAAACAGCACCACGGCTGCCGGGCGACTTTCTAAAAAGCTGGCAAGCAAATCCTCTTCTTGCTGGACAGAATAATCACTGTAACCCAGCAACAGTTGATAGCCAGCTTTATTCAGCCGCTGTTGAAAACTAGGCAAAAACAAGCCACAAGCCTTTTCCAGCAGAGAAGGAATAATCAACGCAATGGCATAGCTTTGCGCCGAGGCCAAGGCGCCTGCGGCTTTATTCGGTATATAGCCAAGCTGCTCAACAGCGCGTTGAACCTTATCGCGCAATTTATCAGAGACAGCATCCGGCGTGCGCAACACCCTAGACACTGTCATAGTGCCTACTCCTGCTCGTTTGGCGACATCAGCGAGCGTGACTTTACCCGTGTTACGTCGTTTTCGCGGTTCACTCATCTTATTTATTGATTACTCATCATTTTATTCAACCGTATCCTATCACAGCCATCAGCCAATAATCCTTGCCTAGTATGACCGCTTTATAGCATGGCTCACCGCCAACCAGAAAAAATGATAGCGCTATCACACATTATGATAACGCTATCAGGTAGCGCTATCATTTGTGACCTTTATCTATTTATTACCCGAATTTCAGCGATAGAGTTATCAACAATTCGCCAACAAACCCATTACTCCCACAAAACGGACGGCACCATGTTACGTGAACTCATTACTCCTGACGTTATCCGTATTCATAACGATGCAAACGATTGGCAAGACGCTATCGATAAAGCCTGCGCAGCACTTTTAACTAACGGAGCTATCGAGCCAAGCTATGTCGACGCCATTTATCGCTCGCATCAAGAAATCGGCCCCTACTATGTCATTGGTCCAGGCATTGCCATGCCCCACGCGCGCCCAGAAGATGGTGTGAACCGCTTGGCCCTTGCTATTACCGTGATTCAAAACGGCGTCAATTTTGATAGCGCGGAAAACGACCCGGTCAAGGTGCTGGTTACTCTTGCGGCTACTGACAGCAATAGCCATGTCGAGGCCATTTCTCAACTCGCGAACCTATTTATGAACGAGGCACACATCGCGCAGATCAGCCGCGCAACCACCGCGGATGAGATCTTAGCGATCATCGCCGAGTACTAATCCAAAACCCGATACCAATAAAACGCAAATACCTACACAAAAATAGAAGGTCTGAATTATGAAAATCACAGTTGTATGCGGTCATGGTCTTGGCACCAGCCTAATGATGGAAATGAGCATCAAACAAATCATCAAGGATCTCGGCGTCGAGGCCAGTGTCGATCATATCGATCTAGGCTCAGTGTCTGGGACAGAGGCCGATATCTTTGTTGGAACCAACGACATTGCTCAGCAGTTGCAAGCGATGAGCGTGTCACCGCGCATTGTCGCACTCGACAACATGGTGGATAAAGAGGCAATGAAAACTCGCTTATCTGAAGCCCTACAAGCACTCGGTGCCCTATAAGGAGTCACGTTATGCCCTTTTTTAACTTCCTGATGAAAGACGTGCTCTCTGAGCCTGCGGTATTAGTGGGCTTAATTGCACTGATTGGCTTAATCGCCCAGAAAAAACCGGTGACTGAATGTATCAAAGGCACGGTAAAAACCATTCTTGGTTTTGTGATCCTAGGAGCCGGTGCCTCATTGGTGGTCAGCTCACTCGGTGATTTTGCTACCATTTTCCAGCACGCCTTTGGCATCAGTGGTGTCGTACCAAACAACGAAGCCATTGTGTCCATTGCGCAAGAAGCCTTTGGCAAAGAAATGGCGATGATCATGTTCTTCGGCATGCTGGTGAACATTCTTATCGCACGCCTAACCCCATGGAAATTCATCTTTTTAACCGGCCACCACACCCTCTTTATGTCGATGATGGTAGCAGCGATTCTTTCCACCAGCGGCATGGAAGGGATCCCATTGGTGGCATTAGGCTCTGTGGTTGTCGGTTCGGTAATGGTGTTTTTCCCTGCCATCGCGCATCGATACATGCAACAAGTCACTGGCTCAGATGAAGTCGCCATTGGTCACTTTTCTACCCTTTCTTACGTATTGGCCGGCTTTATTGGCAGCAAATTTGGCAACAAAGCCCATTCCACCGAAGACATGGACGTGCCCAAAAGCCTCTTGTTCTTGCGTGATACCCCAGTCGCCATCTCGTTTACCATGGGCATTATTTTTATGGTGACGTGTCTGTTTGCCGGCGGGGACTTTGTGCGCGAGGTCAGTGACGGTAAACACTGGTTTATGTTTGCATTAATGCAGTCCATCACCTTTGCGGGCGGGGTGTATGTGATTTTGCAAGGGGTAAGAATGGTGATTGCCGAGATTGTGCCAGCGTTTAAAGGCATCTCCGACAAACTGGTGCCTAATGCCAAGCCAGCACTAGACTGTCCCGTAGTCTTCCCCTACGCGCCCAATGCGGTGTTAGTAGGCTTTTTATCCAGCTTTGTCGCCGGGTTAGTGGGTATGTTCTTGCTTTATATCTTAGGGCTCACCGTGATCATCCCAGGTGTTGTACCCCACTTTTTCGTCGGCGCGGCAGCAGGTGTATTCGGTAATGCCACCGGCGGACGACGCGGCGCAATATTAGGGGCGTTTGCGCAAGGCTTACTGATCACCTTCCTACCGGTATTCCTGCTCCCGGTACTCGGCGATCTGGGCTTTGCCAACACCACCTTTAGCGATGCAGATTTCGGCGTCGTCGGCATCCTACTCGGCCTGATTGTGCGCTAAATAAGAATAAGACGAAATAAAAACCAGGCGTAGGTCGGACAAGCGCCAGTGCGATGTGAAAATATTGATTCAATGTAAAACGCGCGCCTCCGACATTAAAGCCAAAGTTGGCGCCGGTGTTAAAATTGGCGCTGATCGTGACAGGTGCTGTAAATAAAGTTCCTAGGGCCTAGGATCCTAGGCCCTGCTTTCCGCTCTTTCCCTAGGTCCTAGGCCCTTTTTACGCTTTCCCGCACATTTAAGATGAAAAATCTGTGATGACATCTGTATTTATTTTACTTCTCGTCTCTTAGCTATTAGAGTTTATAGGTGTCTGCGTTTGCAGACGTTTTTGTATTAATGCAAAAATCATGGAGAGACGAATGAAAAAAATTGCAACGGGTCTGATTGCTATGCTGTTCGCAGCAAGCACAATGGCCGCAACAGAAGCCGCGCCGGGAGCTGGCGCAAGTGGTGGTGGCGCTGGTGCTGGCGCGGGTGCCGGTACAAGTGCTAGCGCGGGTGCTGCTGGCGCAGGGGCTGGAGCCGGTGCGGGCGCTGCTGGAGCAGGTGCCGCTGGCGCTGCAGCCGGTGGTATTGGCGCTGGTGCAGTTGCTGCTGGTGTCGCTGCTGCTGCGGCCATTGGCGTGGCGGTTGCTGCTGCTAACAATGACGATAACAACACGTCAACCTCTGCTAGCGCTAACGCAAATAACTAAAGGCAATAGCCATTCAAGTAGCTACAAAGCCGGCTTTGTAGCTACTTTTTAATCAATGTAGCCCGTCAACCAATAACCTATGAATAAGCCCTTCTTTTCCACTTTAGCTATTTTTATCGCGCTCACAATAACTGGGTGCACGCAGCGCATACAAGATCTCAGTGACTCGTTCAAGTTCGCTTATCAAGGCTTTCCCGATGCGCAAAAAAGCTGGGACGAGATCAACGCACTGCCCTATGCCAGCCTCTATGCACAACTCGATAACGGGCCACGAGGTTTTATGGTCCTGGCCTTTGTTGAGCCCAGCCAACATCCGAGCCCAAATTTAAAATGGTTATCCGGCGAGAATGAAATGCTGGTGACGCGTAACGGTCGGCTGGTGAAAACGGTGAACTTAGCCGATGGTAACCTAACAGCGACGCACACTGACACTCCCGATCCGTTAAGTGTTGGCCTTAACACCCTTTCCATGCCGCACACATGGTCGCGCACCATTGACTGGCAACCAGGCAACCACAGTGACTACCGAGCCGATTCCACCTTTAAGCGCCGCAAGCTACAAAATATTTCCGTGAATGGCACACCCGTGGCAACAACGCACTATACCGAATGTGTCACCCTTCCGGCACTCGATACTCAATATACTAACGACTATTGGATCGCTAACGACACGGGCAAAATCATCAAATCCTATCAACATCTCGCTCCGGGGCTACCGGCGGTAACACTGACGCATTTAAAGCCATATCAAGGGGGCGCAGATGATTAATTATCAGGTGATTAAACGTGGATTATGTGCCGCCGCCTTGCTAATCGTTATCCCAGCCAAGGCCAATGTGCTCACTGCCAATCAAGATATTGCGCTGTCGTTTACGCAGCCACCGCGCCTGGCTGAGGCGGTACTAACCATCACACAGGCTCAACAACGCTCACTTGATGATGTCTATTGGCCCGCCGCCGGGCTTTATAAGCAAGACAGTGAAAAAGCCAAGCAAATTGCCGATTTGCAACCGGTTCGTCATCAAATCGCCGTTAATACCGGCACAGTAAAAAAACAGTGGCAAACTCTGTATCACGCACTCAACAACATGGCGGTTGGCGAGCGTATACCCGGCACGGTTGACCCCGACATCACCCGCATCACCCCCAATACCAATCCGGTGTTAAAAGGGAATTGGCACGTGCAACTGCCTAAACGACCAACAAACGTAACAGTGCTCGGCGCGGTGGATAAACCTGGTGACTATCCTTGGGGCGAGCGATACGCCGCCAGTGATTACATCCAGCAAGCCAAGGTAGACACCTTAGGCATCTCTCACGTGTGGGTGATCAGCGCCACCGGTGAGCGCGCCCAATATCCAATTGCTTATTGGAATCACCAGCATCGCGATATTCTGCCAGGCTCGGTGATTTATATCCCCTTGCCCAGCAAAACTATTAAAGGCCAAGCGATCGCGCCTAACCAGCATGTCCTGGCATATTTACAAAACAGGTTAATCCCATAATGATGTCTCTTTCTTCTGCATCCGGACGCCTTCTACTGTCTGCGGTGGCATTAGCCGTTAGCCATGCCGTGTCAGCCGACAGCTTCGATTATCCCGAGCTTGTCCATTCACAAACCGATTTTGGTGGCGTGGGCCTGATGCAAATGCCCACCGCGCGCACGGCTCCCGACGGGGAATTTACCCTAGGCAGCACCTACAACGAAGACTATGTGCATTTTAATACCTCGCTCCAGTTGTTTCCTTGGCTAGAAACCACGGTCCGCTATACCCAGGTGCATGACTTACTCTATAGTAACGACCCGGACTTTAGCGGCGATACTAAATACACCGACAAAAGCATTGATGCCAAGTTACGCCTGTGGCAAGAAAGCTACTGGTTACCCGAGCTCGCCGTTGGTGTGCGCGATATCGGCGGCACCGGGTTATTTGATGGCGAATACCTAGTCGGCTCCAAACGCGCCGGCCCGTTTGATTTCTCACTCGGCGTTGGCTGGGGTTATATGGGTAATCGCGCCGACCTCACCGGCGATAAAAACCAATCGGTGGATTGTGGCCGTGACACCACCTACTCCGGCAAAGGCGGCAGTGTTGACGTCAACCGCATGTTTACCGGCTGCACCGCGTTATTTGGTGGGGTGGAATACCAAACCCCCTATGCGCCGCTAAGCCTAAAGCTTGAATACGACGGTAACGATTACAAAGCCGATTTTATTAGCACCAAAACCGGCATTCCCATGGAGGTAAACAGCCCTTGGAATGTGGGAGCAGTATACCGTTTTGGTGATTGGGGGAGCGCGCGGTTAGCCTACGAGCGCGGCGCGGTGATCACGGCGGGATTAAGCCTGCATACCAACTTTAATCAAGTCAGTCCCTTTTGGCTTGACGATAAAGCACCAAGTTATCGTCCAACCGCCAAACAAGCAGATTTAAGCGACGACCAATGGCAAGCCTTGAGCCACCAACTTGCCAGTGTAGCTGGGTATCAAGATAACCACGTGCAATTTGATGGTGATACCGTCACAGTGGCAGGCACTCAAAGCAAATACCGCAACCAAGATACCGCCCAAACACGCGCATCCACCCTGATTGCCAATACAGGCATTGATGCCAAACAATACCGGATTATTGACCAAGCTGAACGTCAGCCCATCACTGAAACCGTGATTGATGCCAACACCTATGCCGCCGTCGCCACCAACAGCTATGTGGGCGCAAACCCTGACGATGCACGTACGCACCAGCAGCCGCAACCCATATCGGGCACCGAAAAAGCCAACCGGCGCGATAATGTTGATGCCGGCCTCGCTCCAGTGTTTGTGCAATCGTTTGGCGGCTCAGAAGATTTTTACATGTACTCACTGGGCGTGACTGGCAACGTCGCCGCCCGATTAGGCGATCACTTTATTGCCTCGTCTAGCGTGTATGTCAACATTGCCGATACCTACGACAAATTTAAGTACACAGTGCCTCCTGATGGCACCGATCTTAAGCGTGTTCGTACGCTCAATCGACAGTACTTAGAAGACACAGTGCGAGTTACCAATGTGCAACTGACCTACTTAGATCATTGGGGTGATAACTGGTATACCCAAACCTATGGCGGCTACTTAGAAACCATGTTTGCCGGTGTGGGCGGCGAAGTGCTTTACCGCCCCATGGATAGCCAGTTTGCGATTGGGCTTGATGCCAATTACGTCAAGCAACGCGAGCCTGGCTCGGCGTTTGGGCTATTTAAAGACGAATACCAACCTGCAGAAAATGGCAACCGAAAATTCCGCGTGCAAACCGGCACCACTACTGGCCACGCTACCCTTTACTGGCAAAACCCGCTCGGTTTGTTTGATGGGACATTAGCCAAAATTAGCGCCGGTCGCTATTTAACAGAAGATGTCGGCGTGACAGTGGATATCGCCAAGCAGTTTGACAGTGGGATCACCGTGGGCGCGTACGCCAGCAAAACCGATTTATCGGCGGAAGAATTTGGCGAAGGCAGCTTTACCAAGGGCTTTTATGTCTCGATACCGTTTGATTTGCTCTCGGTTAAACCGACCACCTCGCGTGGCGGGCTCTCTTGGCAGCCACTGCAGCGCGATGGCGGGCAAAAACTTAACCGCAAATACTCGCTTTATGAGTTAACGGACGACCGTGCCCCTTGGTTTACGCGCCCGGCAGATAGCCACTAGACTACAACTTGGCATATACTAAACAACTGAGCCGTCATCCCAAAAGGATTATCCTGTGATTGTTTCATTCGCCGACTTGGCCTTATTACTTTTTTTCTCGACTGCTTCTCTGTTTTTGCTGCGAAAAGCGGCTAAACGTGTTGGATTGGTCGACAAGCCGGATCATCGCAAACAGCACGCTGGTACCGTACCACTTGTCGGCGGTATCGCGATCTGCCTTTCTCTGGTGTATTTTTTAATCAACAACCCTTCTATTATTCCGCATAGTGGTTTGTATGCCAGCTGTATGCTGATTTTAGTGGCAATTGGCGTATTGGATGACAAGTTCGATATCGATTTTAAGCTGCGTTTTAGTGTACAAGGCGCGCTTGCTATTGCAATGATTGTTCTTGGTAACATTGAGCTTAGCCGCCTAGGCGACATTTTTGCCACAGGGCGTATCCAACTCGACAGCCTTGGCTATGTGTTAACGGTTTTCGCAGTCATTGGCGCAATTAACGCCTTTAACATGGTAGATGGCATTGATGGGCTATTAGGAGGATTGGCGACAGTCACCTTTGCCAGTTTGGGGGCATTGCTTTACCTTAATGGCCACTTCTCTATGGCCTACCTTTGCCTAGTACTCACTGTGATTATCTTGCCCTATTTAATGTTTAACCTTGGATTACTCGGCCGAGAGCGCAAAGTATTTATGGGCGATGCGGGCAGCATGCTGATCGGCTTCACGGTAGTGTGGTTTTTATTGTTGGCCAGCCAACATCCAACCAATGCGGCTATAAGACCAGTCACAGGGCTATGGCTGATTGCGCTACCACTGATGGACATGACAGCCATTATGTTTCGGCGCGTTAAACGTGGCGACTCGCCGTTTAAGCCCGATCGCGAACACTTACACCATATTTTTCAGCGAGTGGGGTTATCATCACGCCAAACCCTGGCAGCCATTTGTTTACTGGCCAGCAGCTTAGCCGGCATTGGCATTGTAGGCGAGCTACTCCAGATCCATGAAACCATCATGTTTGTGGGCTTTCTCACGTGCTTTGGTGGTTACTGCCTAATGCTACGCTACATCTGGCGCATTACCTCTTTTTTTAGAGCAAAGCTGGGAAAGAACCGGTTTGAAGAGGGGGAAGGCGTTCTAGGGGCTAGAGACTAGAAACTAGAGACTAGAGACTAGAATTAGCAAACAAAAAATAGCAAGAATGAGCAATCTAGGTATAATGCGCGAGCATTTATTACCCATACGTATGCGTTTACATACTGAGAATCGACAGAGGGAAAAGCATTGTTACTCATGTCTCGCCAAACACTCGTTAGTAGCCTATGTTTTGCTTATTTTGCCACGCTACTTATCACACCAGACGCCTACAAATATATCGCTGTTGGGTTGGCGCTGGTTGCGCTAATCTTACTCCCCGGCACATGGAAGGCGCTAAAAAGCCGCCCCGCCCTGTTAATAGCCGGTGCATTTCTGCTTTATGTCATCGTCACTGTCGTCTTCGCCATACCTGGGGCGGATTACGAACAAATGGATATGCCGAGTCGCCTGCTATTAGCGATCATGGTCTTTGCCCTGCTGCTCACTACCCCGCCCTCGCTTAAAGCGGTGTTGTATGGCTGTGTCATTAGTGCGTCTGCTGTCGGGCTAATTGCGCTTTATCAACACTACATGCTCGATATTCGTGCACTGGCATCGGGCGGGTTCATGCCCATTCAAGTGGCCGGCATGGCTGCTAGCCTCAGTATTTTCAGTATTTTTGCCTATATTTATAGTTGCCAACACGCACTGCCAACATTAAAGAAACTGGCATTTTTGGGGATCACCTTAGGGTTTATTGCCACATTATTGAGCGGGGGACGTGGCTCGTGGGTTATCACTCCCTTTGTGGCATTATGGGCCGTAATATATTACCGAAAAGTGTTTAGTCCAAAAGACTATGTCGCGATGGGTGCCAGTATCGTATTGATTATTGCCACTGCACTGGTGCCCGCGTTAAACAGAGCGGGGCTCGTATTCTCAGACTTAAACCAATACCAACAAGCCACCAAAACCATTGCGCCGACGCAAAGCACCGAGAACACACCAAGCGCCACTCCCCCCGACGCTACATCAGAAGAGGAGCAGGCGGCAAATACACCAACCGTTAGAAGCTCCTCAGGGATACGAGTGGAATTATGGAAAACCGCCCTGCACCTATTTGCTGATAATCCAATCGCGGGAACCGGTTACACCCACTACACGCAACACAAGCAGCAGGTGGTTGATCAAGGATATGTCGACCCGGTAGTGATGCACTTTAGTCGCGCACATAACCAGTTGTTAGAAGAGCTGCAAGTGAAGGGATTAATTGGCGGCATAACGCTCCTTTGCTTGCTTATCGCACCTTGGCTCGCGACGAAAAAAGTACACGTACCCGCGCGCCCAGCCAACCAACTCGCCGCGGTGATGCTGCGTTGTCACGTGGTCCTGATAGCCGGTTACATGCTGACACAGCACTATATTAACCACCATTCAGGTATTTTGTTCTTTTCGCTCGGGGTGGTGATATTTGCCAGTATGGCGTTGCGGGGAGAGGCTAGAGGCTAGAGGCTAGAGGCTAGAGGCTATTTTATAAGCCGCTTTGAGATTTTCCTAGTCTCCAGTTTCTAGAAGCGAAGCGTCTAGTCTCTTCTCCATATTCAAGACCCCGAATACCGATGACGGAATACAGAGTACATAAAAAGCAATAGCCCCAATGCAAGATACAAGCACTGGAAGATTCTAACTACTCAACCAACAATGACGTTTCAACCACTATGACCAACATCGTCGCAATCACCGCTTGTCCGACTGGTATCGCCCACACTTACATGGCGGCTGAGCAGCTTGAGAAAGCCGCCAAAAGTCTTGGTATTCAGATAAAGGTGGAAACCCAAGGGGCGATGGGGATTGAAAATGCCTTATCACTCGATGAGATCATGAAAGCAGAGTGCGTGGTTATTGTCTCTGATATCGAGCTAGAAAAAGCAGAAAGGTTGAGTCACTCAACCATTGTTCGCCTTGCCATGGAAGACGTTCTCACGGATGCGAAAGCGGCGCTACAAACGCAACTTTCGCTATGACGGGCGCATTTGTTTGCTTTTCGGCGCCGCTGCAAGGTTTAGTCAGCTGGCAAATGAGCGAGTTGGCAAGGCTATGCTCGCTGTTTAGTGGAAAAAGCACCTTTGTGAATGTCAGCAAAGACTGCACAGCAGCGACCACCGACACTTTATCCATGCTTGCCACGGGCACCCAGCCCAATGATATTTGCCTGCTTCTGATTGAGGGAGCAGATGCCGAGCTAATGTGCTTAGTGCTCGCTGAGTACGTCAGTAAGCACTGGCATTTACTCAGCACCTCTGCCTTTACTGCTGCCGCAAACAATCCGTTAGACACGCCATCGCGCTTCGCGCATCCAAATCTGCGCGTTGAAGGATTACATACCCAAGCGACACAGTGTGAATCGCTGTTTAGGGAGATCGTTGAACGCGTCGCGGAAAAAGACACATCAATGCAAGCTCATGCTGCTTTTATGGCGCGAGAAGCACATTCATCCACTTACCTTGGCGATCAGGTTGCACTCCCCCATATTATTGATAGCAGCGTCCCTCATCCCGCCATCATAGTCACTCGCTGTCAGCCAGCGATGACCTGGTTGAATCAAGAATCGGTTTCACTGTGTATTGCGATCGCGATCCCCTGCGACATCGAGCGTACGACACTACGCGCCATCAGCCGCCTGTCTCGCCGTTTGTCTTCATCCGCATTTCGGCGCTGGCTAACACACTGTGATGACATTCCTACCCAAATTGCGATGCTAGATGCCGCGTTAGATCAGGATTGATGGCTGAGCCGTCGATATTCAGAAGGGGGTCTTGCCCGTTCTCGCTTTAAACACGCGGCAGAAATAGTTCACATCATTAAACCCGCAACGACAGGCAATATCGACTAATCGGAACTCATAACGCATCAACATAAATTTGGCTCGGTCAATGCGCACCCACACAATGTAATCTGCCAGTGTCATATGGCCATATTGTTTAAATAAACGTGACAGGTGGCTCGGGCTGATGTGGAAATGCGCGGCAATATCCGCACGCGAAAGGGCTTGCTGGTAATGCTCTTGAATGTAAATACAGATCCCCTGGTAGAGATCTTCCCCGCGAGAGTGGGCATTGAATATCGGTTTATCAACTAATTGATGGGTGTAGGCTAACAACGCCTTAATCAAATACCCATCGGTTAGGTGCTTGTTTGGCTCTTTAGCAAGCGCGTTTAACGCTTCAAGAATGTTATCCACCGCAAAGCCTGCACGCATCGGCACGGAGAACTTCTGCACACCGTAAAATCCGGCTACGTTGGCGCGTTTATTCACAAGGCTAAACCCCAACTGCCGACGACCATACAGCAAACTCAGCACCGAGCATGAATGTTGCCAATCGGGTTTGTTCCAGCAGTTTGGCGCGATATAAAGCGCCTCGCCACCGACCAACGTGTGTGTTTTTACACCCTCAGGCGTCGAGACAATATTGGTATATTGACCAGACACCACAATTTCTAGGCGTGGAAAGTTAACTTGATAGCTAAAAGGCTCAGGCACTTGCCAATCATTGGCAAAGATCACCCGACCAAACTGCTCGTCAGGTGATTTCAGTAGTTCAAGCAAATGAGAAAAGCTGGTAGGTGTCGAGGCTTTCATTATCATCCCTATCCGATCGTTTTCGGGCTCGCTGTCCAAAACGGTAAATGACCGCAAACGGCGTCAGTACGACGCATCAGCAACACCGCCATTATACTCATACGATCTGCGATTGCCGCTAATGAGCGAGATCACATTAAAAATGGTTGGGCACAATCATCCAGTAAATGCTATTTCTCTGCACTATTTTCCAGCCGCATACGGGCGCAAACTGATCACCATGTTCACACGAATCGGCAGGAGCCCATCATGATATCTGAACTGATCAACGAGCGCTTGATACGTCTCAACCTCGACGCCACCAGCAAGCAAGCTGTATTTAATGAACTGAGCCAAGCATTGGTCGATAATGACCGTGTTAGTGATAAAGCCGCATTTATTGCGGATGTGAACGCGCGCGAAGCCCTAGGCAATACAGGCTTTGAAGCGGGCATCGCACTTCCTCATGCAAAAAGTGACGCCGTTACCAAACCCGGTGTGGTCATCGGTATTAGCCGAGACGGCATCGATTACGGTGCAGAAGATGGCGAGCGGTCTCATATCTTTTTTATGATTGCCTCTCCCACTAACGGTGGCGACCATCATATTGAAGTGCTGGCTTCCCTTTCTTCCAAACTTATTGAGCCAGGATTCACGCAAGCGCTGCTTGCAGCCAACACGCCCAGTGAGGTCATGACCCTGCTGACTCAGCCCAGCAAAGAAAGCAATAATACCGGACCGAAAAAAGGCCTCATTATTGGTGTAACCGGTTGTCCGGCGGGGGTGGCACATACCTATTTAGCGGCCGAAGCGCTTGAAAAAGCCGCTGACGAGCTGGGCTATGAGATAAAAGTAGAAACCAACGGCTCGATTGGGGTTAAAAACGCCCCCACACAAGACGACATATTACGCGCCGATGCGATTGTCGTTGCCTGTGATAAACAAACCGATATGACCCGCTTTAACGGCAAAGCTGTGGTCGAAGTCGGCGTTAAAGAAGCAATTCGCGACGGTAAAGGCTTAATCGAAAACGCACTTAATGCCAGCCCTTATCAAGCCGCGGGTACGTCCAAGCAAAGCACAAACGCCAACGCACCGTCCACTGGCACCACAAACTGGCGAAGTAACTTATATCGCTATTTGATGAATGGGGTCTCGCACATGATCCCCTTTGTGGTCACTGGCGGGCTATTGATTGCGCTGTCTCTCGCCATTGGCGGTGAGCCAACGGAAGCGGGCATGGCCATTCCAGAAGGCAGTGCATGGCAACAAGTGCTCGATGTC
The DNA here is from genome assembly GCF_001996065.1 of Salinivibrio sp. MA351. Classification (NCBI taxonomy): domain Bacteria; kingdom Pseudomonadati; phylum Pseudomonadota; class Gammaproteobacteria; order Vibrionales; family Vibrionaceae; genus Salinivibrio; species Salinivibrio sp. MA351. The sequence continues at coordinate 194,999 of NZ_MUFG01000002.1, forward strand.
GGTGTGATTGCCTTCCAATTAATGATCCCAGTGCTTGCCGGCTATATCGCCTATGCGATTGCGGATCGCCCGGCACTTGCGCCAGGGTTAATTGGTGGCTGGATTGCCAATACCGGCAGCTTTTACGGCGCTGAAGCGGGCACCGGCTTTATCGGTGCCATCATTGCGGGTTTGCTTGTGGGGTATTTCGTCAAATGGGTCAGCGGAATTAATTACCATAAATTCCTCCAACCACTCGTTCCCATTATGATTGCGCCGATTACCGGTACCCTGTTTATCGCCGCGCTATTTATCTTTGTGATTGGGGCGCCCATTGCCAGCCTGATGGATTCACTTACCGCTATGCTCACCGCCATGAGCACCGGTAACTACATTTTATTAGGGATTGTACTGGGCGGTATGGCAGGCTTTGATATGGGTGGCCCATTCAATAAAGTGGCTTTCTTATTTTCAGTGGGGATGATTGCCAGCGGACAAACTCAATTTATGGGTGCGATGGCCTGTGCTATCCCAGTTGCTCCCCTAGGAATGAGTTTAGCAACCGTGCTAGGCCGTAAGCTTAATATCTTTGAAGCCACTGAACACGAAGCCGGTAAAGCGGCGGGGGCCATGGGCCTGGTCGGGATTTCAGAAGGGGCGATTCCCTTTGCCGCCCAAGATCCTATTGCGGTGATCCCCGCCAATATGATTGGCTCCATGGTGGCGGCGGTGATGGCCTTTGGATTCGGTGTGACTAACAGCGTGGCGCATGGTGGCCCCGTGGTGGCATTACTGGGCGCAATGAACAAACCTGTTATTGCCCTTATTTGTATGATTGCCGGCGCGGTGGTGACTGCATTGGTTTGCGTCAGCTTGAAGAAGGCACGCAAAGCCCAGTGGCTGCAATCAGCCGCTTAATTATGCTATAACCACACCATTATTATCACTTTCGGCCTCGCCAATCGGGGCCGATTTTCTCGTTTAAGAGTATATTTTCTCGTTTAAGACTATATCCTCTCGTTTAAGAGTATCGCTTGTATGAATAGCCCATTTCACTCACAGCCATTTTTTTTAATGCGCAATCCCATTCAAACCTATCAATGGGGGAGCTGCACGGCTCTGCCAGCGCTGTTTAATATTGCGAACCCCGACCAACAGCCGCAAGCTGAAATCTGGATGGGCGCGCACCCTAAAGCCAGCTCCGAGGTATACGTTGGCGAAGCTTGGCTGCCGCTTAATACGTTGATTGCGTCTGACCCGCAATCCGCCTTATCCGCTGAGATTTATCAACGCTTTGGTGAACTGCCTTTTCTATTCAAAGTGCTCGCCGCAGACACAGCGTTATCCATCCAGGTACACCCAAGCAAACAAGAAGCCGAACACGGCTATCAAAAAGAAAACCAACAAGGCATTTCCCTATCAGCCGCGCATCGCAACTACAAAGATCCCAATCACAAACCTGAACTGATTTATGCGCTGACCCCGTTTAAGGCGATGAACGGGTTTCGTCCCTATTCAGACATTGTTGCGAACATTGCAAAAATCAATCACGATTCGCTCAACCCAATTTTTCAAGCTTTTACCGATTCCCCGGCTGAAGACACGCTACAAAGCGCCTTCGCTCAGCTATTAGCGCTTGAGGCAACCGATAAAGCAGCAGCAGTCGACGCTTTAATGGCAGTGGCCAATCAAAATGCGACGGAAGCTCCCTTCGATACCATTATTGATTTGGCGACACAGTATCCAGGCGATATTGGCCTGTTTGCGCCGTTATTGCTAAATGTCGTGACACTCGCGCCGGGGGAAGCGATGTTTTTGCACGCCCGCACCCCTCACGCTTACATCAACGGCGTCGGACTCGAAGTCATGGCCAACTCCGACAACGTATTGCGAGCCGGACTCACCCCCAAGCATATCGATGTTGATGAGCTGATCGCCTGTACAAGCTTTGCTCCTATAGCAACGGCTAACATAACACTCGAACCGACACGCACTGACCAAGGAACGCATTACCCGGTCGCGGTGCCTGATTTTTCCTTTACGCATTACCTTCAGGTTGACGATCTCACATGCCATATGCACAGCGGTGAAATCATCTTCGCCATTGATGCCCCACTGACTGTTTCTCATGGCGACCACAAGCTAACCATTGAAAAAGGCGAGTCTATTTTTATACCGGCGTGTACGAGCGAGTATCAATTACACTGCCAGGGCGGCGCTGTGAGGGTGTTTAATCAGATAGGATAAATGAGGGTCTAGAATACGGAGAAGAGCAGCTTCATACTTGCATTGAGGCCTTTGCTTTTCCTGTACTCTGTATTCCGTAATCGGTATTCGTGAATGGGAATACGGAGCGCTTCGCTTACAGAATACGGAGAAGATCGAGGCTTGGAACTGCTTCCTGGCCTTTTACTCAGCCGTTTATCGTTCTCGTCTTTTATGATGCTTAACGTTTGTTGTGATGCCTTTCACGATTTATAACCTACTCAATAAAAACTAAGACAATTTCCTAGTTCAACTAAGCCGTCGTCTCAAGGGAGCGGCGTCATCGCGCCGTATACTGCTTGCCATTACCTCCACTCACTTACGAGCGAACTTATGTTGAACTTTCTCAATCAAGTCAGAAAGCCCACATTAGATCTGCCAGCTGAACAGCGCAGAAAAATGTGGCTCAAACCTTTCCTGCAATCTTACTTAGTCGTTTTTATTGGCTATTTAACCATGTATCTGGTGCGAAAAAACTTCAACGTCGCTCAGAACGATATGATCAATCAGTATGGCCTCTCCATGACCGAATTGGGGATGATTGGTCTCGGTTTCTCTGTCACCTACGGAATTGGTAAAACCGTTGTTTCCTACTACGCCGATGGCAAGAATACAAAGCAATTCCTCCCGTTTATGCTGATCCTTTCTGGTCTTTGTATGCTTGGCTTCAGCTTTAGTTTGGGCGGCGGTAGCATCAGCCTCTTTCTAATGGTGGCGTTTTACTCACTGAGCGGCTTTTTCCAAAGTACCGGTGGTCCATCAAGCTACTCAACCATTACTAAATGGACACCGAGCAACAAACGCGGGTCATACCTTGGTTTGTGGAATATGTCGCACAATGTCGGTGGTGCCGGTGCCGCCGGTGTGGCCTTGTTTGGTGCCAACGTTTTCTTTGATGGTAACGTCATCGGGATGTTCGTGTTCCCTGCAGTCATTGCAATCATCGTTGGTGCAATTGGGATGCGATATGGTAGTGACTCACCAGAAGCCTATGGGCTAGGCACCGTAGAAGAGCTTTTCGAAGAACCGATAAGTGATGAAGATCGTGAAGCTGAAGAAAACAAGATGACGAAAAAGGAAATGTTCCTTAAGTATATCTTGAAAAACAAAGTCATTTGGCTGCTATGCTTTGCTAACATCTTCCTATACATCGTTCGCATTGGTATCGACCAATGGTCTACCGTGTATGCGTATCAAGAGCTGGGCTTCTCAAAAGAGACCGCGATTTCTGGCTTTACCATGTTTGAAGTCGGCGCGCTGGTTGGCACACTGATGTGGGGATACCTTTCAGATCTTGCTAACGGGCGCCGTGCACTGGTTGCTTGCGTTTCCCTCGCACTCATTGTCATGACACTCGAGTTCTACCAATACGCCACCAGCGAATTTATGTACCTGTCTGCATTGTTTGCGCTCGGTTTCCTCGTGTTTGGTCCGCAACTATTGATCGGTGTCGCCGCGGTTGGCTTTGTACCGAAAAAGGCAATCAGTGTCGCCGATGGCGTGAAAGGTACCTTTGCGTATCTGATTGGTGACAGCTTCGCTAAACTGGGCTTAGGTATGGTGGCCGATGGCACGCCAGTCTTTGGCTTAACGGGCTGGAAAGGCACCTTTGCGGCACTGGATGCCTCTGCACTGATCTGCTTAGGCTTACTGGCCATGGTGGCTATCGCTGAAGAGCACAAAATCCGCAAAAAGAAAAAGGCGATGAAGCTCAAGGCACAGGCATTATAAATTGAACGCGCAGTCAGCCCCACAGCGCTGCGCGCTCAACAATTGATATACCACATTGCATTAGCGTCATACTGGCGCTAATGTACTGCTTTTTGCAGGCAGTCTATGATCAACGTTGTATTGATTGACGACCATCGAATCGTACGGTCCGGTTTTGGTCAACTGTTAAATATTGAACCTGATATCAATGTGATTGGGGAATTTGGCTCGGCAAAAGAGGCCCGCCAGCACCTACCTGGATTGCCGGTGCATGTCTGTATTATGGATATCTCTATGCCTAATGAGAGCGGCCTGCACTTGCTCGAGCAGCTTCCCTCTAGTATTAACACATTAATGCTAAGTGTTCATGACTCGGCCAGTATGATTGAAAAAGCCCTGCAACTGGGTGCTAAAGGCTACCTCAGTAAAAACTGCCACCCAGATGATCTCATTCAAGCTGTAAGAACCTTGGCACAAGGTGGCTTCTTTGTGACCAAAGATATCGCACTGCAACTCGCTGCACCAACCCACCCTTCGTCGTGTCAATTAGCCACACTCACCCGCCGTGAAAAGCAAGTGGCGACCCTGATTGCAGACGGATATGCGATCAAACACATTGCCGACCAATTGGGGATTAGCCCAAAAACAGTGCATGTTCACCGCGCCAATGCAATGGAAAAACTCGCGGTCGATAACAATGTGTGCCTAGCAAAAAAACTCCAACAGGATGTATGAACAAAGCCACGGTTAACTGGGTCATCAACGCCCTTTGCATTTTGTTTTTCGTACTCTGTGCATGGGTCAGTCTTTGGGTGATCAGCCGTTTTCTCTTGCCCACGAATACCCTCGCAGTGGTATTTTTACCCTTTGCCTGTCGCCTTGGGTTGATTATCACAACTCGTCGTACGTATTGGGCGGCCATTTACTTGGCCGAATGGCTGGCCTTGGCCATTCTTTTTCAATACTTACCCAGCCAAGATTGGCTTCGTTTAGGGTTACTCAGTATTCTTTCATGGCCAATATGTCATGTACTAACGGCTTATGCGCACCGCCACCATTGGCCGTTTTTATTACTCGCCAGTGTGGCGGGGTTGGGCCAAAGTGCCACTATCGTGAGTCTGGGGGCGACATTATCAAGCGATAACATGCTGTTATTACTGGCGCCGCTTACCGCCATGTTAATTGTCCTGCCCTGCTGCTATTTGCTCACTTTTTATCTGTTCTCAAAGCCATGGGGCATGGTTTCTGCCCGTATCGCACACACGCCGATCCTCTTTCATTGGCGCGATGGGCTAATATGCAGCGCCGCGTTTATCTTTAACTTACTCATTCAAACGCAATTACCTCCCTCACTGGACCGTTTTGCACCGTTTTGTTTGGCGATTCCCATCATTTTGTTTGCGCTAAAATATGGCTGGCAAGGTGCATTTCTTGCGACTCTGTTCAATAGTTTGGCATTGGTGGCTGCCCATACCGACGCCTCAGCGACCACCACGGTAGCCACTGTCGAGTTATTGTTATCACTTGCTGTGCAAACTATGACCGGCATTGGGCTGGGGCTTGCCGTGCAGCGTCAGCGCGATCTTACTACTGGTATTCAGCAACAACTGCGCAAGAACCAATATTTGTCGCGTCAACTGATCAGCACTGAAGAAAAGATCCGACGAGATATTGCTCGCGAGCTACACGATTATGTCGGCCAGAACATAACCGCCATCAAAACCCACGCGAATATCATTAAACGACTGGATAACGATCACGCTTATGCCCCGTATGTGCAAGTGATTGAAGACATGTCGATGAACATTTATCAATCAACCAAAACCTTACTTGCGCAATTGCGGCCAACCGTTTTAGATGATGTTAGCTTTGATGATGCCGTTAGCCAGTTGGCGCATGATATGGGATTTGCCGCCCAAGGGATTGATATAAAACTTTCGATTACTCACCATCACCCAGTAAGCGACACCGTGCGTGTTACCCTCTACCGAATTTGCCAAGAGGCATTGAATAATATTCATAAACACGCCAATGCACGTCATGTCGCCGTTGTTATTTCATTGGGTCATACTAGCGCCTTGCAAGTGACGGATGACGGCTGTGGTTTTACCCCTAAAGACACCGTTAACGGCTTTGGCCTGAAAGGCATTCGAGAGCGAGTCGTAGCAATGGGCGGCGATTGCGATATTCAATCCAATCAAAATGGAACATCGCTCACGCTATCACTTCCACACATACCTTAAACAAGTAAGATCATGACAACACAGACGCGTACCCAAGACACCCTCTACGCCTATTGGCGGCGCCATATTATGCTGGGCATGTATGTGGGCTATGCAGGCTTTTATTTAACCCGTAAAACACTGAGTGCTGCCTCGCCGGCGTTGATTACAAACCTAAATATCGATATGGCGCATATCGGCTTAATGGGAACGCTATTTTCGTTAACCTACGGCGTGTCGAAGTTTGTATCGGGAATGATTGCAGATCAAACCAACTCACGTTTTTTTATGAGCACAGGGCTGATATTGACGGGCGTGATTAGCCTGGTTTTCAGCCAAATGCACAGTATTGCTGCCTTGACTGCATTGTGGGTGGCTAATGCTTGGTTTCAGGGATGGGGATGGCCAGCGTGTGCCAACTTGCTGACCAGCTGGTACTCCCGCAACGAGCGTGGTGTGTGGTGGGCTGTTTGGAATACAGCACATAACCTTGGTGGTGCCATTGTGCCGGTGTTAGTCGCGTATTTAGTCATCCATGTGAATTGGCAGGCTGGGTTTGCCTTACCCGGCGTGGCCGCGATTGTGATTGGGCTGTTATTGTTTTTTTACTTACGTGATAAACCCAAATCACTTGGGTTGCCCAATATTGGCGATTGGCGCAAAGACAAGCTAGAGCAATTTCACGAAGCAGACAGCCCTTCTTTAGCCTATCGCACTATTTTGCATCGCTATGTGCTCACCAACCGCTATCTGTGGTTACTCGCGGTCAGCTATATCATGGTGTATATCGTCCGCACCGCCATTTACGACTGGGGCAATATTTATCTTACCCAACAGCATCACTACAGCTTGATTCAAGCCAATGTTGCCTTGGCCATGTTTGAAGTCGGCGGGGTATTAGGCTCGCTGGTCGCAGGCTGGGGATCTGACCGAATTTTTGCCGGTAACCGCGGGCCCATGTGCATTTTGTTTGCCACCGGTATTTTTCTATCGGTCGCTGCGTTCTGGCTATTTCCGTTCACCGACATTTTTATTCACGCACTGTTGCTATTTTGCGTCGGCTTTTTTGTGTTTGGCCCGCAGATGCTCATTGGCATGGCTGCAGCTGAGTGCTCCCACAAACAAGCAGCAGGCGCGTCGACAGGCTTTGTCGGCATTTTTGCCTACTTAGGCGCAGCCGCCGCTGGCTACCCTCTCGCGCTGATTATTGAAGCTTTCGCGTGGCAAGGCTTTTTTATCGCGATAGCGTTATGCGCGGTGACCATTGGGCTGGTACTGCTCCCTTTTTTAAGAATGCAGGTGGATACGAGCGAGGAGAAATAGAACAAGAACGGAAATCTATTATTCAATATATACTTGGGATTGTGTCATCGCCGCCAATGGAATCACCTGGCGGAATACGGAATACGGAATACGGAATACGGAATACGGAATACGGAATACGGAATACGGAAAAGCGTATCGTGCCTGGCCCCGTAGATAAAGTTCCTTGGTCCTAGGTACTGCTTTTCGCTCTTCTCAGTATTCAAGATCCCGAATCTCGTGTAGATCGGACAAACACCAATGGCACCATTGGCGTAGGTCGGCATAAGCGCCTGCACAATGTGAATCACGAATACCCAAGCTAGCCGCGCGCCATCCGACATCAAAGCCAAAGTTGGCGCCGGTGTTAAAATTGGCGCTGATCGTGACAGGCGCTGTAGATAAAGTTCCTAAGGCCTAGAAACTACTTTCCGATCTTTCCGTATTCTGTAAGCGTAGCGCTCCGTATTCCTATTCACGAATACCGATGACGGAAAAAGCAATAGCTTCAATGCGAACACGATCTACATCTAGTTTCTTTCTGTATTCCGCATTCAAATAATAACGATGGTGCGTCTATATTGAGTAAATACGCTTAATCGCCGCCAGTACTTTGCCAACCAGCGCTTCGGCTTTTGCTGCCTCATCACTTTCGGTATAGCAGCGCAGTTCAGGTGCGTTACCTGATGGTCGTAGGTGAACAATATCACCGTTACTCAGCGTAAGGCGCAATCCATCGGTTGTATCCACATCGGAGACAGTCGAACTTGCCATATCAAGCTTAGCCAAAAGTGATTGCGGTGATTTAATTCCCTCTTCAATTAACGCTTGGCTGATGGATTTATCCACTTCTTTTAATCTATCACTGGCTGTATACCGGGTAGGTAATGCCGCAACACGATTCGCTAACTGACCAACCGTGCTTGCCATGACCATAATCGCCGGCAATACAGCATCCCGTGTTGGCAATGCCTTGAGCGTTTGCCCATTGATCTGAATATCACTACCAAGCAGAAATCCACCATTCGCTTCAAAGCCAGCTACCACAGCGCCACTCTGATTGAGTGCATCAATAACTTCAATCACGTATGGCGAGCCAATTTTTGTTCGCGCTACGTGCGTAAAACCAGCCAAGCTATCAATCATAGTATTGCAGCTAACAGGCATCGCAATGGCTTCAATACCTAAGTCTTGCGCGCACAATGCACATAAGGTATCACCACGTAGCCATGTACCCTGCTCGTCAGCAAGCAGAGGTCGATCCCCATCACCATCGGTTGAGAAAATAAAATCTAATTGATGGTCTCGTGACCATTCAACCGCTCTCGCTTTATCTTCATCATCGACGGCTTCCGTATCAATGGGGACAAACTCATCACTACGACCTAAGGAAACGACTTCAGCACCGCAGGCCTCAAAAATCACACGATATAAATCACGCCCAGCGCTTGAGTGCTCATAAATACCGATGCGTTTACCCTGCAAGACGGAATCTGAAAATAAACGGGTATAGCGTTCAATATACTGCTTGGCCGCTGTTTCATTCACCTGCAAAGTAGGTAGTTCTTTCACAGGAGAAAAAGCCACTTGCTCACCCAAAATCGCTTTTTCATCTGCCTTTGTAATTTCACCATTGGGGCGGTAAAACTTTAAACCATTGCGGTCAAAAGGAATATGGCTTCCAGTGATCATAATGGCGGGAATCGCCTGTTGCATTGCAACATACGCAAGCGCGGGCGTCGGTACCACTCCGTAATAAATAGGTTCAATACCTTGTTGCAGCAAGACAGCAGCACAAGCACGAGCCATATCTGGACTACTGGGGCGATTATCAATCGCCAGTGCTACTTGCTTTATCGGTGTTTTATTTTCCAAGCTTGCCACAAACGCCACGGTAAACGCAGCGCACACATTGTTGGTAAAGTCAGTAGCTAACCCGCGCGCACCACTGGTACCGAATTGAATATTACTACTTTGAATAACTAGGTTTGAAGACAACATACTATCCTTCCGGCATAATTCTACCGCTGAAAATACTGAGCGACTTTTGTCAGCCTTTTCATCATTATCGTAAGTACCCATATATTGATACCATTTTTCTTTAAGATCTTAATCTCTTCTCTAACTTTCTTCACTAGATTAAGAGGCGTACTATTACTTGCACCACCCGTTTTCATATATACGATCACTTTCGGAAAATACTGAACATTAAAGCTTTCTTGGCGCAGATAGCGTAGTAGCAAGTCGTAATCAGCGGCAATCGGAAAATTTAAGTCGTATAAGCCGTGAGATAAATACTTATCTCGCTTCATGTAAAACGTTGGATGAGGGGGCATCCACCCTTGCCATAGTTTATTCGGGCTAAATGCGCCTGCTTTCCAATGTCGCGTGACTCGCGCTTTACTATGATCGACGACAAAATCGAGATCTGCATAAACAGCATCATATTGACCCTGAAAAGCCGACACAATGTCAGTGACTGCACCAGAATAAGCAAGCGCATCATCTGAATGCAAAAAACCAACAACATCGCCCGTTGCAGTCTGAATGCCCTTATTTAACGCATCATAAATGCCTTGGTCGGGCTCACTAATAATTTTGGTCAGGCGTTTGGAGTGCTGTTTTACGGTCTCTACCGTCTTATCCGTAGACCCGCCATCAACAACAATATATTCGATATTGGGATAATCTTGGCTATCGAGTGATGCTAACGTATCTTTGATGGTGTTTTCACTGTTAAAAGTTGCGGTAATAATACTAACTTTCATTTAATAGCCCACGCCATACTCTTCCAACCGCACCACATCATCTTCATTGAGATAACACCCAGAACGTACTTCAATCAGGTGAAGATCGATTTTACCTGGGTTCTCAATCCGGTGAGGCGCACCTAACGGAATAAAAGTTGAAGCATTTTCAGCAACGAGATAACTTTTATCACCATTCGTGACTTTGGCGGTACCTTGCACCACAACCCAATGTTCAGCACGATGATGGTGTTGTTGCAGAGCAGTACGCTCTCCCGGTTTAATCTTGAGATGCTTAACATGATAGCGATCACCCGCTGCAATTTCATCGTGTGAGCCCCAAGGGCGATATACTTCTCGGTGCTGTTGATACTCAGTGCGATCTCGTTGCTTCAGTTGGCTTACAATACTTTTAACATCTTGGACTTTATGCCGGTTAGCCACGAGTACCGCGTCTTTGGTTTCTACAATGACAAGATCTTCAACCCCCACCGCTGAAACCAATTTATCTTGAGAGTAAATATAGTTATTTTCAGCTGCCTCTGTGAGCACATCACCAACGACTGCGTTGCCCGCGTTATCACGTGGTGATATTTCCCACAATGCACTGAATGAGCCCACATCACTCCATCCGGCATCCATAGGCACCATCACCGCATCTTGCGTGTTTTCCATCACCGCATAATCGATCGACTCAGCCGGGCACTGCTCAAACGCCGTTTCGTCTACGCGAACAAAATCCAGATCCGGTTTAGCTTGTGCCATCGCCTGTTGACAAGCAGCTAAGATATCGGGGCGATACGCCTGTAGCTCCTCGAGAAAACGCGAGGCTTTAAACATAAACATGCCACTATTCCAGCAATAGTCGCCACTTTGAACATAGTGCTCGGCGGTTGCTAGCGCGGGTTTTTCTACAAACTCGCTGACATGGAAACCAGCCTCCGAATAGGCCTCACCTTTTTTGATGTATCCATATCCGGTTTCGGGTGCGTGAGGGACAATACCAAAGGTGACTAACTTGCCCGCTTGTGCAACGTGCTGCGCATCTGTAATGGCTTGCTGAAACTGGGCTGAGTCATTAATAACATGATCGGCCGCGAGCACCAGCAAGAGTGGATCGTCACCTTGCTGTTGTGCATGCAAGGCCGCTAACGCGATTGCCGGCGCAGTGTTACGTCCAACCGGCTCGAGTAATATGCCACTGTGTGCTTGTTGTGTTTCGCGCAGCTGCTCTGCAACAATAAATCGATGATCCTCATTGCAGATAAACAGTGGCGCTTGGTGTTCAACGCCGTTTAAACGAGCAACGGTTTCTTGCAGCATACTTTTTTCACTGGTCAAGCGAATAAACTGTTTGGGGTATAAACTGCGTGAGAGCGGCCACAGACGGCTACCAGAGCCACCAGCCATAATGACAGGTAATAACATGGCGTTTACCTAATTCTATTTATATTGATGAGAAAAGTACGCTTTGGTGTTCGCATGTACGTGTTCAGATTTGAGTAGTTCGGCTTCACTCCACCACTGATACCCTTGATGCTGCTCATTCGGCAATGCGGATAAATCGAGCTCTAGCGTGAGTTGATAACCAAGCACTACATAATGCGTTGAAAAAGCATTACCAGAGAAGTTATCCGCATAAAAATGCTGATAAGGGCCAAGAAAAGTGGCATCGTCTAAGGAGAGCTCATGTCCTAGCTCTATTGCCGTTAGCCGCGAAAAGGCTTGTGTAAACGTTTCATCTTTGCCTATTCGACCACCAGGTACAAACCAAAACCCTTGTGCAGGGCGATTGTTTCTTAAACCCAGCAGGATCTGACCATTCGTATTACGGACAATCAGATCCATCGAGATTAGCGGCGTCGCGGCCACAACAGTTTTGAATAACTCTGTCTCTAATCGTTGCATCATCCCTCCACTCGTTACTGACGGAAGATATCTTGATTAGCCAAAAACCACTGGTAGGTTTTAGTTAAACCTTCTTCCAAACTGATCTGATAGTTCCAGCCTAGTGCCGATAATCGTGACACATCCATCAGTTTACGGGGAGTGCCATCAGGCTTAGAGCTATCAAACACAAGCTTCCCTTCGTAACCAACTACCTTGGCCATGGTTTCAGCCATTTCACGAATGGTGTAATCAACGCCAGTACCAACATTAATGTGCGATAACATGGGCTCTGTGTTGGCTTGGTAAGTTTCATTATCTAGCTCCATAACATGCACAGACGCGGTGGCCATATCATCGACATGAAGAAACTCACGCATTGGCATGCCCGTACCCCATACTACAACTTCAGCATCACCACGTAGTTTTGCCTCATGAAAGCGCCGCATTAGTGCAGGGATTACGTGAGAGTTTTCGGGATGAAAGTTATCATTTTCCCCATATAAATTAGTTGGCATCACACTGCGATAGTCGCGGCCATACTGGCGGTTATAAGACTCACACAATTTAATACCAGCAATTTTCGCTATCGCGTAAGGCTCATTCGTCGCCTCAAGCGTGTCGGTTAGCAACGCGTTTTCTTTCATCGGCTGTGTGGCTAACTTGGGATAAATACAGGATGACCCTAAAAACAACAAATGCTGAACGTTATGTTGGTGTGCAGCATGAATGATATTGCACTCCATCATTAGGTTTTCATAAATAAAGTCAGCAGGGTAAGTGTTATTCGCATGGATGCCCCCTACTTTTGCAGCAGCGAGGTAGACTTGGTCAATATTCGCAGTTGCAAAAAAAGCATTGACAGCGGATTGATCAAGGAGATTTAGTTCCTGACGCGAGCGCGTAATCACTTCAACATTATCGCGCTGCATCAGCTGACGAACGATCGCAGAGCCCACCATGCCATTATGGCCTGCGACAAATACTTTCTTCATCATTGTTCACCTACCAGTCCGTGAGCTTTAATGTCTAGTTCCTCTTTCGCTTTCGCAAAAGTATTAGTGTTTTCTAGAGAGATGGAAACATCAAAACCGTGTGATTTGAGCAGCGCATGCTGTTTCGCTTTTGCTGTATCAGCCGCAACCATCTCCGCACACATCTGTTCAACTGTAATTTCAGGTATCCAACCCAACTTAGCTTTGGCTTTACTTGGGTCACCCAACAGTGTTTCGACTTCTGCAGGGCGGAAGAATTTCGGACTGACACGGACGATCACATCGCCTACCTTAACTGATGGCGCTTTATCCGCATCAACCGCAGTTACGGTAGCAATTTCATCCACACCTTCACCAGAGAACGCTAATTGAATTCCCGCTTCTTTGGCAGACATACGCACAAACTCGCGCACTGAAATCTGCTTGCCGGTTGCAATCACAAAATCATCGGCCACGTCTTGTTGCAGCATCATCCACTGCATTCGCACATAGTCTTTTGCATGACCCCAATCACGCAGTGCATCCATATTGCCAAGATGTAAGCACGACTCTAACCCTTGAGAGATATTGGCCAAAGTGCGCGTAATTTTACGGGTTACAAACGTCTCGCCACGACGGGGCGACTCATGGTTAAACAAAATTCCATTACACGCATACATGCCATAAGATTCACGATAATTAACCGTGATCCAATATGCGTACATCTTCGCCACTGCGTAAGGAGAACGAGGATGAAACGGGGTAGTTTCTTTTTGCGGGATCTCTTGTACTTCACCGTACAGCTCAGATGTAGATGCTTGATAGAAACGCGTTTTCTTCTCGAGCCCATTAATGCGAATGGCCTCAAGCAAGCGAATAGTGCCCATGGCATCAACATCCGCTGCGTATTCAGGCGATTCAAACGACACCGCAACATGTGACATAGCGCCTAAGTTGTAGATTTCATCTGGCTGAATTTCTCTCACCAAATGAATTAGGTTAGACGAATCGGTTAGGTCACCGTAGTGAAGATGAATCTTCCCAGAACTGGCAATCGCAGAGTCGATACGCTCGGTATTAAAGGAGGACGCTCGGCGGATAATGCCGTGTACTTCGTAATTTTTTTCTAGTAAAAATTCAGCCAAATAGGAGCCATCCTGACCTGTAATGCCTGTAATGAGCGCTACTTTTTTGTTCATTTCATTTCGTTCCATTTATCACATTAATTCTTTATAAACTTGCAGTGTTTCTTCAAAACACTTATCCCAAGAAAATTTTTTGGCTTGCTCTAGACCGGCTATTACTAATGCCTCTCTTTTTTCTGACACACTTAACAAAGCATTGGAGAATAACTCTGCGTCAGCATAATTCGTTAAAATCGCAGCATTACCTGCAACCTCGGGGATTGAAGATGCATTAACCGCAACAACAGGGCAACCGGCACGCATCGCTTCGATAATTGGAATACCAAATCCCTCGTAGCTTGAGGGGTAGAGCAACGCATAAGCGCGATTATACGCCAAATTGAGTTCTTCATCACTTAAGCGCCCTAGCCAAGTATAACGGCCGGTGAGACATGCGTCTAAACGTTGCTGCTCCGTTTCACTGAGCGGTCCACCGCCTACGATGCTGAGGGACAGCTCAGGCCGTTTCACCAAAGCATCGACCGCTAATTCAAAGTTCTTGTACCCTGCACGAGCACCAACAAAAAGCACTTCATTGGTTTTAGCCGGCAGATCGGGAGGTACATGATAACTCTCAGAGACACCATTATGTATCACGCGAATCTTACTTGGATCGATTGGGCAGTAGTGCATAAGATCTCGAGCGGTATTGTGCGAAACGCAAATCACAATATCGCTATGCTTTATTGCCCGATATTTTTGCCAACAGTGCACCCAATTAGCAGGGCCTTTAACAAAATTTTCGTAGGTAAAGTCATGGACCGTTGTTACAGTAGGGATAGATCTGTCTGAAGGAACTCTGTAATACGTGGAGTGAAAGATAGAGGTTCTTTTATAAACATTTCGACTTATACGGCACCGTTTATATCTCTCTAAAAAAGTGAATTTGTCCACCTGATTATATTCACTTTTGGCAATTTTAGAATCGATATTGTAACTAATATATAAGTAGCTATCCATTCGACTAACTATTTCATTAAATACAACACTTACTCCACCACCAGACTGTAAACTCTCTATAATGCCATCATATACAACCATCAGTCACCTACTCATAGAGCTTTTTCCAATGAAGACTTTAGCATTCCATAAAAACAACGATTGCCATGTTTAGATTGATATTCGCTCTTTATATTAGCTCTCCGCCTCGAAATGTCGTCATCACCAAGAGACAAAGCATATGTCATTGAACTAACCACTGATGCCACAGTCAAATCATCGATAAAAATAACATCATCAGTAATATCGACACCACATTCCTGAGTGATAATTGGAATAGAACCATAATTATATGCTAACGTAATAATAGATGTTGCCATACTTTCACTGCAAGAAGGTAATATATTAAACACAACTCTATTTAGTATATCCCTTAACTCAACCGAGTCTACAGATAAAAAACCTAGATAGATTATATTATTAGGATATTGACTAAGCCTTTTTCTGAAAGCACCTATCTCTTCATCCACAGGACCTACTATATATAATTTAGCATTTAGCCTTATAGCAGCTTCAATACAAAGGTCTAGCCCTTTATGTATGGTTCCATTACCACCAAACCATATAAAGCTATTTTTTTCCACATCTTGTTCGTTAATATCTTCTTCTGCCACCTTAGTATGAAAACAAGTCGATGGAATGTTGTATACATTATCATGAAACCGCAAAAAAAGTTCCTTGATATAGTTATTCCCAATAGTGACTATCGCATCACTCTCAACTAACTGCGCTGGCCACATACTTTCTGTTATACGAATATACTTACTGAAAGAGTCTATTTTGGGAGTGTTATTATAGCGCTTAAATCTAAAAAACGCCTCTAGTGCTCTTTGGTTTTGAATAAATGCAGGGCTACCTGTAGAATAAAGGACAAATCTTTTTGCGGATTTTTTCTTTATACAATATTCAAAACAATCTCCAAACCCAAAAACTACATCATAACTTCCGAACATCTTTTTTCTTCGGTAGTCAACGACAACCACTCTATAATCCAAAGACTTCAAAACTTTTAATATTGAAAACAGTTCTATAACTG
>NZ_MUFG01000020.1:0-57157 GCF_001996065.1 Salinivibrio sp. MA351
ATTCTCGACGAGTGCCCACACAGATTGCATAGGTCAAATTGTTAAAGAGCGTTGACTGTRCGAAGCTGCGCTTCGCTTGGTCAGGGCTGCGTATCTTACGCGCCTTACCGTTAAAGTCAAGAAGAAATTTTATCTTTTATTTTCAACCCTCAGGCTGGAAACAAAACCTCTTTTTGACTCCCCTAACGCTTGGCGTTAAGTGGACGGCTATCTTAATCTTTTAAAAACTCACGTCAAGCGTTTATTTTTATTTGATTTTTTACGTCAACATGGCGCTGAGCGCTTGCCCTGTGTGCCGTGTCGATGGAGGCGCATTATAGGGAAGCTGATCAGATTGGCAACCCCTTTTTAGTGGTTTTTTAGAAAAAAACTGTCACTCGCTGTTTTTTTGCTCGCTAGGGTGTAAAACTGGTACCAAAGTCAGCGTTATCTGACATTGTATAGCGATATAAAGAGGGATTTGTGATGGCAAAACAGTTGCGCGCTTATAAAGGCATGATGCCTCAGCTGGGCGAACGCGTCTATATTGATGAATCCAGTGTATTGGCTGGCGATATTACGCTAGGGGATGATGTGAGTATTTGGCCGCTGGTTGCGGCACGTGGTGACGTGAACCATATCCAGATTGGCGCACGGACCAATGTGCAAGATGGTTCAGTCCTTCATGTCACCCATAAAAATGCCGAAAACCCACAAGGTTACCCGTTGATCATTGGCAAAGAGGTGACAATCGGCCACAAGGTCATGTTACACGGCTGCCGGATTGGCAACCGAGTCCTCGTGGGAATGGGGACGATTATTCTTGATAACGCTGTCATAGAAGATGAAGTGCTGATTGGCGCTGGCAGTTTAGTCCCGCCCGGAAAACGCTTAGAGAGCGGCTACCTGTATGTTGGCTCACCGGTCAAACAGGTCCGCCCCCTCACTGACAAAGAGCGTGCTTATTTTGCCCGCTCAGCGCAAAATTATGTCGACACCAAAGACATCTACCGCTGCGAGCACTAGATCACCAAGCTGCCATCGGGTTCAAACGCTTCTGATTCGATGGCCGCTTCCATTTGCTCTTCAATATCAAACCAAACCTGTTCGACGATCGCCTGCGCATTATCCGTGTCCACCGCACAGCCGGCGAGCGCAGATAAGGTGGTAAAGCGGACAGCGCATATTAGCAATGCACCATTAAGTTGGCCGTAGAAACAAACACGCGCCTTTGCGGTATCGACCTGCGCTTCGTCCGCAGCCAGAATAAGGGATTGATTCATCGACTAAGTGCCTCTCTTAACTGCTCGCGCACACGTTCGGTTTGCGGCCGACAGCCACGCCATACAGCAAAGCTTTCCGCCGCTTGTTCCACCAGCATGCCCAAGCCGTCTAAACATCGCTCTGCTCCTTGGCGTTGCGCCCATTGGTTGCTGGTTGTACAGCCAGCTTGATACACCATGTCATAGACAGTGGTCGCTGGACCAATCGCTCCTTGCGGGAGAGGGGGATGGCTTTGATGTAAGCTCGCCGAGGTCGCATTAATGATCACATCAACGGGCACCGCCATGGGTTTATCCACGGCATGACTGATGATCGGTCCGGCCTCGCCAAATGCAGCGGCTAATTGCTGGGCTTTTTGCTCGGTGCGATTCACTATCATCAACAATGCTGGCTCTTGCTCCAGTAAAGGAAGCAACACACCCCGTGCGGCACCGCCTGCTCCCACAACCATAATGCGCTTATCGCGCAGTGCCACATGGTGGTAGTGTAAGTCAGTTACCAAACCTGCCCCATCCGTATTATCACCCAGTAGGGAACCATCGCTTTGCTTAACCAGCGTATTCACGGCACCGGCGCGGCGGGCACGATCTGTCAGTGTGTCAGCCCAGTCATACGCTTGCTGTTTAAAAGGCACGGTCACATTAGCGCCACGCCCTCCTTGCGCAAAAAAAGCCTGCATGGTGGTCACAAAGCCTTCAAGCGGCGCCTCAATGGCTTGATAGTCGATGTCTTGTTGGGTTTGCGTCGCAAATGCGGCGTGGATCTGCGGCGACTTACTGTGGCCAATCGGGTGGCCTACCACGCAATAACGATCGGTCATCCGTTACCACTCCCTCGGTTTAAGGTAATCGCGATAGAGTCTCGCTTCCGGCGCATCGTCATCAGGTGACCAGTTATATTCCCAGCGTGCCATCGGCGGCATCGACATCAGAATAGATTCGGTACGCCCACCACTTTGTAAGCCAAATAGCGTGCCTCTGTCATACACCAAGTTAAACTCGACATAGCGTCCGCGGCGATAAAGCTGAAAATCGCGTTCTCGCTCACCATAAGGCATGGCTTTGCGGCGCTGTACTATCGGCAGGTAGGCATCGATAAAGCCTTTTCCAACCGCTTGGGTGTAGGCAAAGCACTGTTTGAATGGCCATTGGTTCAAATCATCAAAGAAAAGCCCGCCGACGCCACGGGTTTCATCGCGATGGGGCAGATAAAAATAGCGATCGCACCATGCTTTGTGATCAGCGTACACGCTATCACCAAAGGGCGCGCACAAGGCTTTGGCGGTCCGATGCCAGTGCTGGCAGTCTTCCTCGAACGGATAGAAAGGTGTTAGGTCAAAGCCGCCGCCAAACCACCACACAGGATCTGCACCTTCTTTTTCGGCAATGAAAAACCGCACGTTTGCGTGCGAGGTCGGCACGTACGGGTTATGAGGATGGATCACTAACGACACCCCCATGGCCTCAAAACAGCGCCCGGCAAGCTCTGGACGGTGCGCGGTCGCCGAGGCAGGCATTTGATCGCCAAATACGTGCGAGAAGTTCACTCCCGCTTGCTCAAATACTTGGCCCTGACGCAGGACGCGACTGCGGCCACCGCCCCCTTTCTCACGCTCCCACGCATCTTCAATAAAACGCGCTTGACCATCTTCTTGCGCAAGCTGTTGGCAAATATCATCTTGAAGCTGGAGGAAAAAAGCCTTCACGGCTTGCTTATCAATTGTCGACTGACCGTGTGCCACGCTCACATCCTTTGTTACTGAGACTATGTGCTTACTTTACCTGATCCACGCACTGGGATCTTGACGGAATTTCATCCCCCACCGCTGACGCAAACGTTTTCCTTGCGATGAAATCTGGGTATAATTCGCGTCACGCTCAGCTTATCTTATTCACGCTTGTCATCAAGAAGGACGTATTATGACTGTCGGTATCATCATGGGCTCGCAATCCGATTGGCCTACCATGACACATGCAGCGGCTATGTTGGATCACTTTGCCATCCCTTACGAAACCCGTATTGTCTCTGCCCACCGCACACCACAGTTACTTGCCGACTACGCCCAACAAGCGGCCGAGCGCGGGATTAAAGTGATTATTGCCGGCGCCGGTGGCGCCGCCCATCTGCCTGGGATGACCGCCGCACACACCAGCCTGCCGGTGCTCGGCGTTCCGGTCCAGTCAAAAGCATTAAAGGGAATGGACTCATTACTTTCTATTGCTCAAATGCCAAAGGGCGTGGCAGTGGGCACGCTCGCTATTGGTGACGCAGGCGCCGCGAATGCAGGCCTCCTTGCAGCACAAATTCTCGCAACGGCCGACCCTGATTTGATGGCAAAAGTGGATGCGTTTCGCCAAGCGCAAACTGAGGCCGTTCTCGCTCAACCCAACCCACAAGGGTAAGGCCATGAATATTCTGGTGTTAGGCGCGGGACAACTGGCCCGGATGATGGCTTTAGCCGGCGCGCCGCTCAATCTTATCGTCAGTGCTTATGATGTGCGCAGCGGCGACATTATCCATCCTTTAACCCAGCAACCACTCGGTCAAGGGCTCGATACCGCGATAGCCGGCGCGGATATTATCACCGCTGAATTTGAACATATTTCTGCCAACATTTTGCATCAATGCGAGCAAAGCGGGAAGTTACGCCCCAGTGCGCAGGCAATTTTAACCGGTGGCGACCGTCAAATAGAAAAAGCCTTATTGATGCAAGCTGGGGTGGCTAACGCGCCATACCGAGTGGTACATACACAGGCGGATTTAGAAAAGGCGGTCGATGCTCTGGGCGCGCCCTTGGTGTTGAAAAGCACGCTCGATGGTTATGACGGCAAAGGGCAATGGCGCTATCGTGATGGTGATGATCTCAGCGCATTATGGGCCGAATTGGACGCCTTTCTTGCCGCGCCCGAGCAGCGCGATGGTCAAGCGATCATTGCTGAGGCCATGATCCCTTTTGAGCGTGAAGTGTCACTAATTGGTGTACGTGGTGCCAATGGCGAATTTGCCAGCTACAGCCTAACCCAAAACCATCACCACAACGGCGTACTGACTTTGTCGGTGGCACGGCCTGACGAACAGGATTTGCAGTTACAAGCGGCTGAAATGGTGAAAAAGATTGCCGACACACTCAATTATGTGGGTGTGCTCGCGGTCGAATTTTTTGATGTTGACGGTCGCTTGCTGGTGAACGAAATCGCACCTCGAGTCCATAACTCGGGCCACTGGACCCAGCAAGGTAGCGCCTGTTGTCAGTTTGAAAACCACTTGCGTGCGGTCAGCGGCTTACCGCTTGGCGCTACCCGTTTAGTTCAGCCCGCTGCGATGATCAATATTTTGGGTCAAGGTAGTGTCCCGCTTGCGACCTATCGCGACGCCCATGTGCATTGGTACAACAAAACGCCTCTCCCAGGGCGCAAAGTGGGCCATATCAATGTCACGGCCACCTCGAACGCCGAGCTTGCCACCACGTTAGCGAGCCTCGCCAGCTACCTGCCCGGCGACACCTTTCACGGTTTACAGTCCGCCGCGTTAGCACTGGCCGCACAAGCCGATTAATCCTCACTCTCCGACTCTGCAGCCGATTCATCTTGAATCGCGCTGCAGGGCTTATCGGCACATTGATGCACGGTTTTCCCACCTTTTTTACGCTCGACCAAGAGTGCAAAACCACATGCCTCGCAGGTACCGGCTATCGGTTGTGCATTCACGGCAAAATGGCACTTAGGGTACTGATCACAGGCAAAAAAGCGCTTTCCGTAACGCGAGGTGCGCTCCACCAGCTCACCTTTGTGGCAGGCTGGGCAGGTTAGAGTGGTGTGATCGGGTTCATCTGGTTTTTCGATATGCGTGCATTGCGGGAACTGATCGCAGCCAATAAACATGCCGAATCGACCTTGACGCAGCACCAACTCTCCCTGCTGACACGCCGGACAGGTCACGCCAAGCGCTTTCACCACATGGCCATCACCATGGTGTAACGCTTTAGTATAGTGGCAGTCTGGATAGGCCGTACAGGCCAGAAACGGGCCTCGTTTGCCCGATTTAAACGCAAGAGCGCTGCCACATTCCGGGCAGCGCTCCTGGGTCTTCGGGGTGTTATCTGTATTCATTCACACCTTTACTGTTATTGATAAGCGTTAATGCACGTACCCCTCTTGTGCGTCGTACAGCATGTCTTCCATTTGCGTATACGCGCGCTCATTACCTGGCACGTTAAACAGCACCATTAGGATCACCCATTTTAGATCATCCAAACCAAACTCTTGCGTTTCTAACTCCATCACCCGATCGATCACCATCTCACGCGTTTCTGGTGACAGCACTCCAGCTTGTTCTAAAAACAATAAAAAACCTCGGCTTTCTTGATCGAGAAAACGGGTTTCTTGCTCGGTGAATACACGAATCGAGCTCTGTGCACTGCCTGTTAGATAGGGCTGTTTATCCGCGTTTTGTAACTGAGCTAATTTTTCCAGCCAGTTTAGGGCCTTATAAATATCATCTTGATGAAAACCCGCACGGGACAATTCATCCGCTAACTCGTCCTGATCGATAATGACCTCGACATCACTGTGGATGTAGGTTTCAAACAGGTACATAAGAATGTCCATCATGGCTAGCCCCTCCTCGTTCTGACATAGCCACCGGGTACTGCTGCTACAAGCCCCTGGAGTTCTAAGTCTAACAACTGCATCATGATTTCGTGAACCGGTTGGTTGCAGCGCTCAGCTAGTACGTCGACACACGTCGCGTTAGTCCCTACGTTAGCCAACAGCGTGGGAAATGGCAATCCTTGATCGGCATCTAACTTGGGCGCATCACTAAATAATTCGCTTTGTTGGCTCACTGCAAACTGAACCAAACTGTCTACTTCACTTAAAATATCATCCACACTGTCCGTCAAGGTTGCGCCCTGCTTGATCAATTGATGGCATCCACGCGCTTGGACCTGATCGATTGGGCCTGGGATCGCAAACACCCCTCGATTTTGCTCAAGTGCGTAGCGCGCGGTAATCAATGAGCCACTTTGCGGTGCAGCCTCCACCACTAATACGCCCGCTGATAAGCCACTGATCAGACGGTTACGACGAGGAAAGTGTTCCGCCCGTGGCGGCGCATCTGGCCAGAACTCGGACACCAACGCCCCTTGCGTAATAATTTGGCTGGCTAAGTCACGGTGACGTGCAGGATAAATACGCCCTAGCCCGCTGCCGAGCACCGCCAATGTTTGTCCATTGCCGTCTAAGGCACCTTTATGCGCCCGCCCATCAATGCCCAAGGCTAAACCGCTGGTAATGGTCAACCCGTAGTCGGCCAACTGTTTGGCAAAGTGATAAGCCGTCGTCAATCCAGACTGGGTGGCATGACGACTGCCAACCATGGCGAGCTGGGGCTTGGCTAAGGCGCTGGGATCACCTTGAACATAGAGAATGAGAGGCGCGCTAGCGATTTCTTTTAGCAAAGAGGGATAAGCGGGATGATCAAAACACAATAAGTGGCAATCGGGCGCCTCGGCCCAGCGCAAGCTCGCATTGATTAACGCCTGATTTGGGCTGCATATCGCCTGGCATTGATCCTCACTTAATCCAATCGCGGCCAACGCCTGCTGAGATTGCTGATGGATAGCCTCGACCGGCCATGTCGATAAGAGTTTTCGACGTTGCCCGGCCCGTAGCCGTGGCACTTGAGCCAAGGTTAACCACGCGTATAACGTCTCATCTTTCATGACTGATCCGAGCGCTTGAAGGCGGAATCGCCTGCATACCCGCTTTAATCGGCTGAGTGGCTTGCTGTACGACAGCCAAACTCATCCATGGATAGGAGCGGATAACCATCAGCTCACCGACTTTGACGTTCGGTAATACAGTGACCTCACGTGGGGTTTTATCGGCTTGTACTTGATACTGGTACTCACCTGGCTGATTCACGACCTGTTTTCCAGGTTGAGTGACTTCAAATACTTGCCCGGCCGAAACCTGCGCCTTTGCCCCTTTATCCAGAACGACTAACTGCCCTTGAGCCACGTATTCACTGCCGTAAAGGTGACCCAATAAGGTCGCTTTGGTTTTCGCTGGATAAGGCCAGAATGGCGCCTGAACACGGTCGGGGGCCGGCAATAGGACGTCATTGGGTCGTATCTCTTGATTGACCTGAGTCAGTGTCATCACGCTATAGTTCGACGCCACGTCGGTGATTGAACCATTGGCCACGTGCGTCAAGCTAACCATTTGTGGGCGATTATCAGCCGTTTGATCTGCGCGTTGATGCGAAAAGGTGTGCGCGACCCGATATACCTGCCAATCGATCGCGTGTAATGCGGCATCGATATACACAGTGTCTGCCGCCGATAAAAGGCGACGCCCCTCAGGCGAGCCCAACACCCTGGGTAACGCGACTAATCGTGCTTTCTCAATCAAGGTATCTTGTGCTAGGTGGGGTAAGAGTAAGGGCGCAACACTGGGCACAGGCGATGCCGGTTCGTCTGCGGCTATCGTGTGAGAGGCTTGGTATGTTAGATGCGGTTTCCCTTGTTGCCACTTAAGCGTCAACGTATCGCCCGGGTAGATAAGGTGTGGATCCTTTATACTTGGGTTGTCGTACCATACCTTTGGCCAACGCCAAGGGTCAGCAAAAAAGGTGGCGGCAATATCCCAAAGCGTATCGCCACGCTCAACGGTATAACGTGTTTCACTCTTTTGTGCCGCCACACTGAACGGGAGTAGCGCTGTCAATAGGACTGCCATAGCAAGCCTACACAGTTTCTTTGTCATCGTCGTCTTCCTTGTCAGACAGAACGCGCTGATGCTGTCAATTGGCTGGCAAAATGTCTAGAATTAACCCAATTATCCCGTGCCGCATTCGGCACAGTTCAATTTTTGCGAGACGTTATGGCTTTACTGAACGTATTAACATTTCCAGATGAGCGCCTTCGCACCGTTGCGAAACCGGTGGATACCGTTACCCCTGAGATCCAGAAAATGGCCGATGACATGATTGAAACCATGTACGACCAAGACGGTATCGGTCTTGCCGCTACTCAGGTTGATTTTCACCAACGCATGGTCGTGATCGATGTATCAGAAACGCGTGACGAGCCTATGGTGCTGATCAACCCTGAAATTATCGAAAAGCGCGGTGAAGACGGTATTGAAGAAGGGTGCCTCTCTGTGCCGAGCTCACGTGCCTTAGTGCCTCGAGCAGCCGAAGTGACGGTCAAAGCACTCGATCGTGACGGCAATCCATTTCAGTTCGATGCAGACGACTTACTGGCGATTTGTATTCAACACGAGCTTGACCACTTAGAAGGCAAGCTATTCGTTGATTATCTATCACCATTGAAGCGCCAACGCATCAAACAAAAAATGGAAAAACTCAAACGCGCTAACCAAAAAGTAAGCTGAGGTCACTTTGAGCAAACCGCTGCGTATAGTATTTGCGGGCACGCCGGACTTTGCCGCGCGCCATTTACAAGCCTTGCTCGACAGTGAGCATGAGGTCATTGCGGTCTATAGCCGCGAAGATAAACCAGCAGGACGGGGCAAAAAGCTCACGGCGAGCCCAGTTAAACAACTGGCGATTGAACATGCACTCCCGGTATACCAGCCTCGCACGTTGCGTGACGAAACGGCACAGGCCGAGTTAGCCGCGCTCGATGCCGACGTTCTGGTGGTGGTCGCCTATGGACTTATTTTGCCGAAAGCCGTGTTAACGATCCCAAGGTTGGGCTGCGTTAATGTGCATGGCTCAATTTTGCCACGTTGGCGGGGTGCCGCACCGATTGAGCGAGCGGTCTGGGCAGGCGACAACGAAACCGGCGTCACCATCATGCAGATGGATGAAGGGCTCGATACCGGTGACATGTTAAAAATCGCCACCTTACCGATTGATGACAAAGAAACCAGCGGCAGTCTGTATGAGCGCTTGGCTGAGCTGGGTCCACAGGCACTGATTGATTGCCTCAATGATATGGCCAACGGCATTATATTGGCTGAACCGCAAAATGACGCCAAAGCCAATTACGCCGAAAAGCTAACCAAGCAAGAAGCTCATATCGATTGGCATCAAGACGCGGCGTTTATCGAACGCTGTGTACGCGCATTCAATCCTCGCCCGGTGAGTTTTTTCACCTTAGGTGAGCAAAATATCAAAGTGTGGGGCGCGAACGCACTCGATATTGATGTTGATGCTGCGCCGGGGACCGTCATTAACACTGATAAACACGGTATTCAAATTGCGACCGGCAAAGGTGTTCTTCAGCTGACACACCTACAGCCACCGGGCAAGAAAGCCATGCAGGCTCACGAGCTGCTCAATGCGCGTCGCGAGTGGTTTGAAACCGGCACCCAATTAGTATAAAGGGTGCGTTTGTGTAGCAACATCGTTTAAGGCCAGTACGCTGGCCTTTTTTAATGTAACAGGCGACGCTATCGTCTGATGCCATTTTGGCCTTTTAATGGGTAAACATATGAATGTAAGAGCCGCGGCTGCCCGCGTTCTATATCAAGTGGTCGATCAAGGCCAATCCCTCTCGCAGCAACTGCCATTTGCGCAGCAGCACATCGCACCACGGGATGCGGCGTTACTGCAAGAGATCTGCTACGGCACCTTACGTTGGTTGCCGCGTTTAGAGCATATCGTGCAAGCTTTGATGGACAAACCATTAAAAGGTAAGCAACGTGTGTTTCATCACCTGTTACTCGTTGGCCTCTATCAACTCGGCTATATGCGTATTCCGGCCCATGCCGCGGTGGCGGAAACAGTCAACGCGACCAAAACACTCAAGCGTCCGCAGTTACGTGGCCTTATTAATGCGATATTGCGTAACTATCAACGCGATCAAGCCTCGCTCGATGATGCCAGTCAAGCCGAGTCCGCCGGGCAACACTGCCATCCCAGCTGGTTATTAACGCGTCTTCAACAGGCCTACCCAAACCAGTGGCAAGAGATTATCGCGGCGAACCATCAAAAAGCCCCCATGTGGTTGCGCGTAAACCGCCAGCATCATACTCAGGCAAGTTACCTTGCTGAACTGCAAGCAGCTGGTATCGCTGGTTCTCCGCACACCCAAGCTTTGGACGCAATCAAGCTCGACGCACCGTGCGACGTAACACGTTTGCCAGGCTTTACCCAAGGTTGGGTATCGGTACAAGATGCCGCCGCACAACTCGCTGTCGACTACCTCCTGCCCGATTCAGCAGAGCACATTCTCGACTGCTGTGCCGCCCCCGGTGGCAAAACCTGTCATATTCTTGAACATCAGCCTGATGCGATCGTCACTGCCATTGATGCCGATGAAAATCGCTTGTCGCGGATCAAAGAGAACCTATCGCGCTTAGGGCTTAATGCTGAGGTGAAACACGCCGATGCTCGCTTGCCGAGCGCTTGGCACACGGGCCCAGCATTTGATCGCATTTTGCTGGATGCGCCCTGCTCGGCCACAGGTGTGATCCGTCGCCATCCGGACATTAAATGGCTAAGACGCGATAGCGATATTCAAGCCTTGGTCACGTTACAAGCGGAGATTTTAGACGCAATGTGGCAGCAATTGGCGCCAGGCGGTACGCTGGTCTACGCGACCTGCTCGGTATTACCGGATGAAAACGCGACACAAATTCGCGCCTTTTTAACTCGCGAGCCAACAGCAATATTGCGCACCGGCACCCACGACCAGCCAGGACGACAAATTCTCCCCGGAGAACACGACATGGACGGCTTCTATTACGCATGCCTAAAAAAGCCAACCGGCAAGTAACGAGGCAGGGAGTAACAACAACATGAAAATCATTATCTTGGGTGCAGGCCAAGTCGGCGGTACCTTGGCAGAAAATCTGGTCGGAGAAAACAATGACATCACCATTGTTGACCGCGCCCCAGAACGGCTTCGCGAACTGCAAGATAAATACGACTTACGTGTTGTACACGGGTTTGCCAGCCATCCGTCGACCTTGCAAGAGGCTGGCGCGCAAGATGCGGATATGCTGGTTGCCGTAACCAACTCCGATGAAACAAACATGATCGCTTGTCAGGTCGCTTTTACCCGCTTTAACACACCCAATCGTGTTGCTCGGATCCGAAGTCCTGAATATCTCGCGGTAAAAGAGCAACTGTTTAACAGTGACGCCTGTCCGGTTGACCACCTTATCGCCCCAGAGGAGCTGGTGACGCATTATATTCGTCGCTTAATTGAATACCCAGGCGCGTTACAAGTGGTCAGCTTTGCCGACAAAAAAGTGGGCCTGGTGGCCGTTAAGGCCTATTACGGCGGGCCTTTGGTCGGCAAAGCGCTCTCAGCACTGCGCGAGCACATGCCGCATGTCGATACCCGTGTTGCCGCTATCTTTCGGCGTGACCGCCCGATTCGCCCCCAAGGCACGACCATTATCGAAGCCGATGATGAAGTCTTTTTCGTCGCCGCCAGCAACCATATCCGCTCAGTGATGAGTGAACTGCAGCGCCTCGAAAAGCCTTACAAACGCATCATGATTGTGGGTGGGGGGAATATTGGTGCTGGCCTAGCCATGGCACTTGAGCGCCAGTACAGCGTGAAGTTAATTGAGCGCAATCCAGCTCGTGCTGAACACCTGGCTGAGCTATTAGAAGAAACCACCGTTTTTTGTGGCGATGCGTCTGACCAGGAATTACTCAGCGAAGAGCACATTGAGCAGATTGATGTCTTTATCGCGGTCACCAACGAAGATGAAGCCAATATTATGTCGGCAATGCTCGCTAAACGCCTAGGGGCAAAAAAAGTCATGGTGCTGATTCAACGCGGTGCTTATGTCGACTTGGTTCAAGGTGGGGTGATTGATATTGCCATCTCCCCCCAACAAGCGACGATTTCGGCGTTGCTCACCCATGTACGCCGCGCCGATATTGTCAATGTGTCGTCATTACGACGCGGCGCCGCTGAAGCAATTGAAGCAATTGCTCACGGTGATGCGTCAACGTCCAAAGTGGTTGGCCGGGCAATTGGCGAGATAAAGTTACCACCGGGCACGACCATAGGTGCGGTTGTACGAGGCGATGAAGTATTGATTGCCCATGATAAAACCGTGATCCAGCAAGATGATCATGTGGTGCTATTCTTGGTGAATAAAAAATACATTCCGGATGTTGAGCGCCTATTCCAACCCAGCCCGTTCTTTCTTTAACACCCGTTCTTGCGCCAACACAAGCCTGCAGACATCCGTGTCTGCAGGCTCACGCTTTTTACCTCAACGCTGCCACTCCTG
Organism: Salinivibrio sp. MA351; assembly: GCF_001996065.1. Lineage (NCBI taxonomy): Bacteria > Pseudomonadati > Pseudomonadota > Gammaproteobacteria > Vibrionales > Vibrionaceae > Salinivibrio > Salinivibrio sp. MA351. Next base: position 12,492 of record NZ_MUFG01000020.1, read on the forward strand.
TCACTTTGGGTATACACTGAACAAAGTGCCTATCTATGTTGCTTAGCAGAAAGGACCGCCATGTCAGACGATCAATTTCAACAATCGACCGTATTTCTCAAAAAAGCGGTCCCTTTGATGATGAAATATAAGGTGCCCACGACACCGACCAACTACGCGCTATGGTACACCTACGTCGCCAATACCGATCCAAAGCTCACTGCTGACGTCGATACTACCGTCCATGAGCATGGCACGTGCAGTCCTCTTCAAAGCGACATCTTGTATCAAAAGCATATGGCGGATAAACACAGCCAGAACATTGGCAGCCTTAAGCAAAGCCTTGAGTCAATGATGACGGAGATGAGTCATTCGATGTCTGACACGCTTCAGGACACAGACGCGTTTCACTCGGTACTCGACAAAACATTCGAACAGCTGTCTCGCGTTGAAAACGAAGGGTTGTCCATTGATGAAACCATCGCCGTTGTCCGTAATGTAGTGAAAGACTCGCAAGCTCTGACTCAATCGACCCGCTACTTTAAACACCAACTGAGTGATGCCCAGCAAGAAATTGCCCAACTAAAACAAAACCTCGCAGAGATGACCGAGCAAGCCACCCATGATGGCTTAACCGGCCTGCTCAATCGGGCCGCCTTTGAGCGCGAGCTCAATGCGTACACCGAAAACGCACAAACCTGGCCGTTTGCTTTAGTCCTCGTCGACCTCGATCACTTTAAACAACTTAACGATACATACGGTCACGTGCTCGGCGATATCGCTTTGAAGCAGGTCGCCAAGCGATTACTCGACTACTGCCGAGAAGGCGTACAAGCGTTCCGCTACGGCGGCGAAGAGTTTGCGCTACTGTTACCTAAAAGACGCCTCAACAGCGCAAAACGGACCGCTGAAACGCTACGTGCCGCTATCGATAGAATGGTGATAAAAGACCGGCGTCGTGGCCAAACATTGGATCATATTACCGTGTCTATGGGCGTCGCAGAGTACGACGAGCATGCTCGCGAATCTGGCGCCGATCTCATTTACCGTGCTGATCAACAACTCTACAAGGCCAAAAACCTCGGGCGTAATCGTGTGATGCCGATAAATTAACTCTCGCCTGAGAGGAATTTGATCTTGGCTAAGTATTCACCGCTCGCCGTCGGGCAAAATGGTATTTTTTACGTGCCACATTAAGGATACCACCATGCACTGCCATCGTATCAACGAGTTGCTCGATCTACTGAACCAATCTTGGCAACAAACGCCCGATCACTCGCTCATGACCATGCTCAATCTGATTGCCCAAGAGGCCGGTCATCGCGATGACTTAACAACGCTATCGGACGACACCTTGATCTATCAACTCAAAATGCGACTAGAAGATAGCAACGCGCCTATTCCTGGCCTTGCAAAAGACAATGAAGACGACTTTAAAGCCGCTATTTTACGGGCGAGAGGCATTACCCCAACAAAAGAGTGAGTCAGTGGCCCTCGCTAATCGTCTGTTATAGCTGGAATTCGTTCAGTTTGTGGCTGTATCGCAAACTATGACTCTGGTAGCGTATTCACGGCGTTTGCTGCGCTACAATCACAGGCACAATGATAATTAGGGCCTGGCAATGCACCATGGACCCGCTATCCCAAGGAAAGCCAATGTCATGAGCGATAAAAAAATTAACGTCAAAGACGTGACTGCAAAAGAATACAATCCCAAAACCCATAAAGGTAACGACGATCGCTTTAATCCGAGTAATCGCATTTATGTGCGCGCGGTGAAAGGCTATTACCAGCGAATGCGCCGTTACATGGGCTGGTTCTTTATGCTGCTGTTTCTGCTAACGCCCTGGATCCCGTATCAAGGCCGACAAGCCATTTTGCTGGATATAGGCAATCAAAAGTTTAATTTTTTCGGCACCACGTTGTGGCCACAAGACCTGACCTTGTTGGCTGCACTTTTGATGCTCGCCGCCTTCGGCCTCTTTTTTATTACCACTTTTCTTGGCCGGGTGTGGTGTGGCTATTTGTGCCCGCAAACAGTATGGACCTTTCTCTTTATCTGGTTTGAAGAAAAGCTGGAGGGGGCGGCCAACAAACGCCGAAAACAAGACTCGCTCAAACTTACGCCGGCATTGGCCGCGCGAAAAGCCGCGAAGCATGCGGCTTGGTGGCTCATATCTCTGGTCACGGGCGCCACGTTTGTCGGTTACTTTGTTCCCGTGCAATCGCTCGCGGTCGATTTAGTCACGTTCGATACTAGCTTTTGGGTCGGCTTTTGGGTGATCTTCTTTGCTGCCTGTACCTACGGGAATGCGGGCTGGATGCGATCGATCATGTGTATTCACATGTGCCCCTACGCGCGCTTTCAGTCCGCAATGTTTGATAAAGACACCTTTATCGTTGGCTATGATGCCAAACGCGGCGAAAAACGCGGGCCTCGCCCACGTAAGAAAGATCCCAAAGCATTAGGATTAGGCGACTGTATTGACTGCAACCTATGTGTGCAAGTGTGTCCGACAGGTATCGATATTCGTGATGGTTTGCAGTATGAATGCATCAACTGTGGTGCCTGTGTCGATGCGTGTGATGAAACCATGGATCGCATGGGGTACGCGCGCGGCCTAATCAGCTACACCACCGAGCACAAGCTCGAAGGAAAGAAAACCGCGGTCATGCGACCAAAACTGGTGGGTTATGGGGCGGTCATGGTTATTGTGACTGCAATGTTTATTTATCTGGCGATGTCGGTCATGCCGATGGAGCTGGATGTGATACGCGACCGTAATCAACTGTATCGCATTAACAACCAAGGACTGGTTGAAAATACCTACACCTTAAAAATCTTAAATAAAACGCAGACAGACGACGTATATCAGCTGTCGGTTAAAGGCTTGGATGAGGTGACATGGCACGGGCCACAAACCGTTAATGTACAAGCGGGTGAGGTTTTCTCACTACCGATTAGTCTAGCAGTCGATACGTACGAGATGGAGCAACGCATTGCCGACATCACCTTTGTGATGGAGCGTGAATCAGGCGACAAACAAAAAAGGGTAACGGCAGAAAGCCGCTTTATCACGGATCTGTAATCGGCCAATTCACCACAACAACCATTCACGACAACTAAACAGGGCGCAGGCAGCGCCCTTTTTATTTGTTACTATAACGTTTCTTTTGTCATTCTCAGGTGGCGTATGACCGAGATAGGCTTTGACTTTCATGCTCTTACTCCCGACGTTCAATTAAATGCGATTGAATCGGTCGGTATTTTTCCTCAATCCGGCCTACTCGCGCTGAACAGCTATGAAAATCGGGTGGCCCAGTTTGTCGCCGATGATGGCCAGCGCTATGTGGTCAAGTTCTATCGGCCCGCTCGCTGGTCCGATGCGCAAATTCATGAAGAACATGCTTTCTGCCGCGAGCTAGCTGACGCAGATATTCCCGTCGTTGCGCCGATTCAACGAGAGGGAACCAGTCTTTTTTACGCGTCAGGCTTTCGCTTTGCCTTATTCCCCAGTGTGGGCGGTCGCGGCTTTGAAGTGGACAATTGGGATCAGCTCGAAGCGGTCGGCCGTTATCTGGGTCGTATCCACCAAATGGGCGCCGCTAAGCCTTTTCAAACTCGCGCTAAATTTGATCTCGACAGCCACCTTTATCAGCCACGCCGCGAGCTAGGAGAAGCCAGCTTGATCCCAGCAAGCCTGCAAGCGACATTCTTCTCTGATCTCGACCGATTAATCGATGCCATCGCGGCGCGATGGCACACGGAGTGGCCCGCGATTCGGCTCCATGGCGATTGTCATCCCAGCAATATTTTGTGGCGAGACGGTCCACTATTTGTCGATTTTGATGACACACGTAACGGTCCCGCGATGCAAGATTTATGGCTATTTTTAAACGGCAGTCGCGCCGATCAGCTCGCGCAACTCGACACCTTGGCGGAGGGTTATCGCGAATTTCGTGAATTCCCTGCCGACCAATTGCAACTGATCGAGCCATTGCGTGGTCTGAGAATGGTGCATTACATGGCCTGGTTGGCAAAACGCTGGCAAGACCCGGCGTTTCCTCGTGCATTTCCTTGGTTTGCTGATGCAAAATACTGGGAAGGTCAGGTACTCGCTTTTAAAGAACAACTTGCCGCCCTTGAAGCACCACCGCTTACACTGTATCCGTAAGCACTCAATCGATAACGGAGAGTCATTCAATCATGTTTAAAAAACTGTTGCCTTTGCTACTGGTCGTAGGCCTAACCGCGTGCTCTGAGCCTGAGAGCGTGACGCAGACATCACCAGACACCACCCCAACAACCGAAACCACGCAGACGCAAACGGAGTCGGCAGAGCCTGCAACACCGATTGAGGTAGCGGATGCTAAACCAGGCCGCTTTAAAGCTGGTGAGGATTACCAGGTGCTAGAGACGCCGGCAACTGATTCCCCAACAGTGACCGAGTTTTTCTCTTTCTATTGCCCACATTGTTATCAGTTTGAACCACTGGTCCAGCAGCTCAAACAACAAGTGCCTGATAATGCGAAAGTGGTAAAACACCATGTGTCTTTTATGGGCGGCGAGATGGGCAGTGTGGTAACACGCGCCTACGCAGCGGCGGTTGTGCTCGATGCACAAAAAACCATTATTCCGGTGATGTTTGATCGCATTCATGCGGCACAAAACCCACCGAAATCACTGGCGGAGGTTCGCCAAATGTTTGTCGATAACGGCATTGATGGCAAAGAATTTGACAGCGCTTACAACAGCTTTGCCGCGAACTCCATGGCCAAGCGTTTCGACCAATCGTTCGAAAAAGCGGGCTTGCGCGGTGTGCCTGCGGTGATCGTCAACGGCAAATATCACGTGACACCCAAAACAGTAGAAACTCCGGAAGAATACTTCCAGTTGATCAACTTTTTACTGACCCAAAAGTAATTAGCTGACTTGGGCGTTGAGATGGCGCAATAAGCCATCCATCGCCCGATATCCCAGCGCTTCCGCTAAATGAGGGCGTGAGATCTGAGCGTCGCCGCCAAGATCGGCAATGGTACGTGCTACCTTGATAATGCGGTGATAAGCCCGAACGGACAACCCCAATCGATGTAAAGCCTGCTCTAAAAACGCCGCATCAGCCTGAACGAGCTGACAATGCAGCTCCATTTCTTGATTACTCAACAACGCATTCACCTTTCCTTGGCGTGCCAGCATACGCTCACGCGCAGCCGCTACCCGCGCTTTTACCGTCGATGTTGACTCACCGCGTTCTCCGCCACTAGAAAGACAGCCTCGTGGCAGTGCGGGAATATCAATGGACATATCAAATCGGTCTAACAGTGGGCCAGATAAACGCGCTAAATAACGCAGAATTTGTTGTGGGTTAGACCGGGCCAATTCACCTTCATGATGACCGGTTGGACTCGGGTTTAATGCACCGATAAGTTGGAAGCGAGCCGGAAACCGGGTTTTACCATTGGCGCGCGAAATCACAATTTCGCCAGACTCAAGCGGCTCGCGCAACGCATCGAGTACGCGACGCTCAAACTCCGGCATTTCATCAAGAAACAATACCCCATGGTGAGACAGCGAAATCTCACCAGGGCGCGGTACGCTGCCGCCTCCGACCAAGGCTGCCATGGAGCTGGAATGGTGGGGGCTACGGAAGGGGCGCTGACGCCAATTTCCCTCATGCAAAGGTTGTTGAGTCAAAGAGGTGACGGCGGCTGAGGCCAACGCTTCATCATCATTCATCGGTGGCAGCAAGTCACATAAACGCGACGCAAGCATGGTTTTTCCAGTGCCGGGAGGACCTACAAAAAGTAAGTTATGAGAGCCACTGGCGGCAATTTCTAACGCCCGCTTGCCTTGTTGCTGACCGATAATGTCGCGTAAGCATCGCGTCACCGCTGGCGTGTCATTCACGGCAGGGACAGCGTTTAAACATAAACTTTGCTGGCCGGCTAGGTGTTGGCTCACGGCAATCAGGTCGGGCGCTGACACATGCCGCTCATTGTCTACCAGCGCCACCTGATTGGCATTATCATCCGGTACCACCAGGGCTCGCTGCGCTTTTTGACTGGCGAGCGCCGCCGGCAATGCGCCTTTAACCGGCCGTAATTGCCCCGACAACGCCAGTTCACCTAAAAACTCAAACGCGTTTAAACGCTTTTCTGGCAACTGTCCCGACGCCACCAAGATCCCCAGCGCAATGGGTAAATCAAATCGTCCCCCTTCTTTAGGTAAGTCGGCTGGGGCCAGGTTGACGGTGATCCGGCGCGAGGGGAACTCAAAATTAGAAGTCACAATCGCACTTCGTACCCGATCACGGGCTTCTTTGACCGTCGTTTCCGGTAAGCCCACCAACGCAAACCCCGGTAAACCATTGGATATATGTACTTCTACGGTCACACTCGGCGCTTCTACACCGACACAGGCTCGACTGTGAACTATCGCCAATGCCATATTTTCCCACTCCGCTTACTGTCATCGCTATGAAACCCAGCTCTTATACTGCCGCGCTAATCTGTGATTGAGAGTAATTTTTTCTTGTCATGCGAGTGAGGTCTGTGATACCACTACAAATGCACAACAATTAAACACGAGACTCGGCGATAGATCGGCTCCGTGACTGACCTGCAACAAGCAGGCATAAACAAAAACATAATTAACAAAACGCTCATACAATGGGCCCAATAAAAGATAAGACAGACAAATGTTAAATTTCGCTATCGTTCTCATTATTCGCCTCATCGTGGTCATTATTCCGCGAGGGGTGTAGGTACGCGAAAGACAGCAGCAACATCGCAACCAAGCCCCCGCAACCCAAAGGTTCGGGGGCTTTTTTCATTCATGTGGCGATGCCACGCGACAACGGAAGCAATCATGATGGAGCGCGCAGAGACAGGTTATTCGCAACCCTGCTCTCCCCGCTTAGACGGGGAGGGGCGACGATGACCGGTGCACAATGGGTGGTAAAAGCGTTACAACAACAAGGGGTGGATACCGTTTTTGGTTATCCTGGGGGCGCCATCATGCCCGTTTACGATGCCCTTTTTGACGGCGGGGTGGAACATATCCTCTGTCGCCACGAGCAAGGCGCCGCCATGGCTGCGATCGGGTATGCCCGAGCCAGTGGCCGTCCTGGGGTATGCATTGCGACATCAGGCCCTGGCGCCACCAATCTCGTGACCGGGCTTGCCGATGCGATGATGGACTCAGTCCCTATTGTGGCCATCACCGGCCAGGTTGCTAGCCCTCTTATCGGTACCGATGCTTTTCAAGAAATCGATGTGCTGGGCTTATCGTTAGCCTGCACCAAACACAGTTTTTTAGTGACCGATCCCGCTGAGCTCACCCCCACACTCGCACAAGCATTTGAAGTGGCACAATCAGGTCGACCGGGCCCCGTGCTCGTCGATATCGCCAAAGACGTACAGCAAGGCTTGATCCCTGAGACTACAGTCCAGATCACCACGCCACATATCGCGCCACTCAACAAGACAGATATCGACCAGGCGAATGCGCTTATCCGAGCCAGTCAGCGCCCTATGGTCTATCTCGGCGGCGGTGTGGTGTTAGGCAAAGCCACTCAAGCAGTGCGCGATTATTTAGCGCGCAGTGAACTGCCTGTGGTCAGTACCTTAAAAGGCTTAGGCACCGTCGCACCGCACTATCCGTATTATCTAGGCATGTTGGGCATGCATGGCACCAAAGCCGCTAACTTGGCGGTGCAAGCGTCCGATTTGCTGATTGTCATCGGCGCACGCTTTGATGACAGAGTCACCGGCAAGCTCGATACATTCGCCCCCCACGCTAACGTGGTGCATATCGATATCGATGCGGCGGAAATCAACAAACTGCGCCGCGCACAAGCACCGGTTTGCGCCCCGCTCAATCTCGTGCTTCCCGCCTTAGAAAACCCTGACACATCGCCTGATTGGCGCGCTCAAATCACCACCTGGCAAACGACGCACTCGTGGCGTTATGACCACCCAGGTGACGCTATCTATGCGCCGGCACTGCTGAATAACCTTTCGCAGCGTATGCCAACCAGTACGGTGGTCGCGACCGATGTCGGCCAGCACCAGATGTGGGTCGCGCAACATGTACTCCCATCACGGCCAGAGAATCTATTAACCTCAGCAGGGCTGGGCACTATGGGCTTTGGTTTACCGGCTGCAATGGGCGCCAAAGTCGCTCGCCCCAATGATGAGGTGGTGTTAGTGACCGGAGATGGCTCGTTTATGATGAATATTCAAGAGCTGGGCACACTCAAACGCCGAGGGATCGCCGTTAAAATCATTCTGCTTGATAACCAGCGTTTAGGCATGGTTCGTCAATGGCAGCAGCTGTTTTTCGATCAACGCTACAGTGAGACCGACCTGTCTGACAATCCGGATTTTCTCACCCTCGCGAGCGCGTTCGATATCCCTGGGCATACCATTAGCTGCAAGCAAGACGTTGAAGAGGGGCTACGCACCCTGATGGCTCACCAGGGGCCTTATTTGCTGCATGTGGCTATCGACGAAATGGAAAATGTATGGCCACTGGTACCGCCTGGGGCAGCCAACCAACAAATGATGGAGCAAAGCTGATGACACAACACCAATTTTCAATTCATGCCACCCACAGCCCTGAGTTGTTGGAGCGCGTGTTGCGCGTGATCCGTCATCGTGGCTTTACCGTCTGCCAGTTTACGATGTCAATGCCTTCGGACTCGGGACAGGTAATTTTTGATGTCACCGTCGAAAGCCAACGCGCGATCGAGACCTTGCGGCCACAACTGACTAAGCTATGGGACGTGGCAGAGGTCATGATGGCCTCTTCGACTACACAGTCCCTACGCGCATAACCAAAAAGGAAGAAAAGAATGTCGACAAATACCGCTGATTATATTTGGTCTAACGGGGAAATGATCGCTTGGCAGGATGCCACTGTGCACGTACTCACCCACGCCATGCACTATGGCACCTCAGTCTTTGAAGGGATACGTTGCTACGACACCCCAAACGGCCCCGTGGTATTTCGCCATCGCGAACACATGCAGCGCCTTAAAGACTCGGCGAAGATTTATCGTTTTCCGATCCCATTTAGCGTGGATGCGCTGATGGAAGGTTGCCGAGAAACCCTGCGCGTGAACCAGCTTCGCTCCGCCTATATTCGTCCGCTTGGCTTTGTCGGCAATGTTGGCCTCGGCGTTTGTCCACCGCCAGACACACAGATGGACATCATCATCGCTGCCTTTAGCTGGGGAAGCTACCTTGGCGAAGACGCCCTCGCACAAGGGGTCGATGCCATGGTCTCGAGCTGGAACCGTGCCGCCCCCAATACCATTCCAACCGCGGCAAAAGCCGGCGGCAACTACTTATCGTCCTTATTAGTGGGTGGAGAAGCCCGCCGTCATGGCTACGCAGAAGGCATTGCATTGGATGTGCGTGGCTACCTATCCGAAGGGGCCGGTGAGAACCTCTTTATTGTCAAAAATGGCGTGATCAGTACCCCACCGGCCACCAGCGCGATTTTACCTGGACTAACACGCGATTCGATCATCACACTCGCCAAAGAACAAGGGCTAACGATTCGCGAAGAGTCGATTGCACGTGAAGCGCTTTATCTGGCCGATGAAGTGTTTATGACGGGAACCGCAGCTGAAATCGTCCCCGTGCGCAGCGTCGACCAAATTACAGTGGGTGAAGGTCAACGAGGCCCGATCACCGCCTCACTACAGCAAGCCTTTTTTGGCCTGTTTGATGGCACTACCGAAGACAAATGGGGCTGGCTTGATCCCGTTCACCCCGACCAGCGCGCATAAGGCAAAGGAGTCGTAATATGCCAACCTATCGTTCCAAAACCACCACCCACGGTCGCAACATGGCAGGCGCACGCGCACTATGGCGTGCCACCGGCGTTAAAGATGATGATTTCGGCAAGCCCATCATCGCGGTGGTGAACTCGTTTACCCAGTTTGTGCCCGGGCACGTCCACCTCAAAGATATGGGCCAGCTGGTGGCGCGAGAAATCGAACAAGCCGGCGGGATTGCCAAAGAATTTAATACCATCGCGGTGGATGATGGCATCGCCATGGGCCACGGCGGCATGCTCTACTCACTGCCCTCGCGTGAGATTATCGCTGACTCGGTCGAGTACATGGTCAACGCCCACTGTGCCGATGCCATGGTCTGTATTTCCAACTGTGACAAAATTACCCCAGGCATGTTAATGGCCGCCATGCGCTTAAATGTGCCCGTTATTTTTGTCTCTGGCGGCCCGATGGAAGCGGGGAAAACCAAGCTTTCCGATCAAATCCTTAAACTCGATCTGGTCGATGCCATGATGCAAGGGGCCAACCCAGATGTGTCTGATGAGCAAAGCGAGCAAATTGAACGCTCAGCGTGCCCCACGTGTGGTTCGTGCTCTGGCATGTTTACCGCCAACTCGATGAACTGTTTAACCGAAGCGCTGGGGCTCAGCCAACCCGGTAATGGATCCATGCTCGCCACTCATGCAGATCGTGAACAACTGTTTCTCAACGCCGGTAAACGGATTGTTTCGCTCGCCAAGCGCTATTACGAGCAAGACGACGACAGCATCCTGCCACGCAATATTGCAAATCGCGCCTCATTTGAAAATGCCATGGCCCTCGATATTGCCATGGGAGGATCAACTAATACCGTGCTGCACTTGCTGGCCGCCTCTCAAGAAGGCGATATCGATTTTGGTATGGATGATATTGATCGCATGTCACGCCAAGTCCCTCATCTTTGCAAAGTGGCACCATCCACCCAGCAGTATCACATGGAAGATGTGCACCGCGCCGGTGGTGTGATGGGGATCCTCGGCGAACTCCAACGCGCCAACTTACTGAATATGGACCAGCAAACTGTGCTGGGCATGAGCCTTAAAGAGCAACTGGCGCAATATGACATTGTACAAACCGATGATGAAGCGATTAAAGCTTTCTATCGCGCCGGGCCGGCGGGCATTCGTACCACCCAAGCCTTCTCGCAAACCTGTCGCTGGGACACTCTGGATGATGACCGTCAATCTGGTTGTATTCGTACCCTCGAGCACGCATTCAGCCAAGACGGTGGCCTTGCCGTGCTGCAAGGTAATATCGCCTTAAATGGCTGTATCGTCAAAACCGCCGGCGTGGATGAGAGCATTCTGACCTTCGAAGGGCCCGCGGTGGTCTTCGAAAGCCAAGACACCGCCGTGGAAGCGATTCTCGGTGGAAAAGTCAAAGCCGGCGATATGGTCGTGATTCGCTATGAAGGACCCAAAGGTGGACCAGGGATGCAAGAAATGCTCTACCCCACCACCTACTTAAAATCGATGGGGCTGGGTAAGTCGTGCGCCCTGCTCACTGATGGCCGTTTTTCTGGCGGCACTTCCGGGCTATCCATTGGTCATGTGTCACCCGAAGCAGCTAACGGCGGCACCATCGCCCTCGTTGAAGACGGTGATCGCATTCACATTGACATCCCGACCCGTGAAATCAGCTTGCGGGTAGATGAAGCCACCCTCACTGCACGCCGAGAAAAGGCGCAGGCAAGAGGGTGGAAACCGAAAGATCGCCAGCGTCAGGTTTCTTACGCCTTAAGAGCCTATGCCACCCTTGCCACCAGTGCTGATAAAGGCGCGGTGCGCGATCGCAGTAAATTGGAGGAGTAAGCATGCAACAGGCGCAATCTTTACCCGCACAACCGATGGACGGTGCTGATTACCTTAGGGATATCTTGCGCGCGCCTGTTTATGAAGTGGCGATCACCTCGCCACTTCAAACCATGAAACGCTTGTCTGAGCGCTTCGATAACCAGGTGCAGCTCAAACGCGAAGACCGTCAACCGGTTCATTCATTTAAACTGCGTGGCGCGCATAATATGATGGCCCAGTTAACCGACGCGCAAAAGCAAGCCGGTGTGATTGCTGCCTCTGCCGGTAATCATGCACAAGGGGTGGCGTTATCTGGAAGCAAGCTTGGCGTGCAAGCAACCATCGTCATGCCACGTACAACACCGGCGATTAAAGTCGATGCGGTACGCGGCTTTGGCGGCAAAGTGGTGCTATATGGTAATAATTTTGATGACGCCAAAGGCAGAGCACAACAGCTTGCCGATGAGCATGGCTATACCTTTGTTCCGCCCTTTGATCACCCACAGGTGATTGCCGGTCAAGGAACTATCGGTCTTGAGCTAGTGCAACAAAATGGTCATCTCGATTATGTCTTCTTACCCGTCGGGGGCGGAGGCATCGCTGCCGGCGTCGCAGTGCTTATCAAACAACTGATGCCTAATATCAAGGTGATCGGTGTCGAAGCGGAAGACTCGGCCTGTCTGCGCGCGGCGTTAGATGCTGGCTTTCCCGTCACCCTCGATCGGGTTGGAACCTTTGCCGATGGCGTTGCAGTCAAGCGCATCGGCGATGAATCCTTTCGGCTATGCCAGCAATACCTTGATGACAGCATCACGGTGTCCAGTGATGCCATTTGCGCGGCGGTACAAGACATTTTTGAAGACACCCGTGCTATTTCCGAGCCGTCAGGCGCGTTAGCACTGGCTGGACTAAAACACTATGTTGAAAAACATCAGCTAAAAGACAAGCAAATGGCGGCGGTGTTATCCGGTGCCAACACCAACTTTCACTCGCTACGCTACGTCTCTGAACGGGCTGAGCTGGGGGAAAAACGCGAAGGCCTACTTGCCGTCACTATCCCTGAACACACTGGCGCTTTTTTCAATTTCTGTCAGATTTTGGGCGATCGCGCCGTGACTGAGTTTAACTATCGATATGGGGATGAAAACCTGGCGAACATTTTCGTCGGGGTGCGGTTGCTGGGAGGCCAAGAAGAGTTGGATCAGATAATCAAGGATCTACGCCAAGCAGGTTATCCGGTAGAAGATTTATCCGACGATGAAATGGCCAAGGTTCATGTGCGTTACATGATTAGCGGGCGTCCCTCAACCCACCTCCATGAACGCCTGTACAGCTTCGAATTTCCTGAATACCCAGGCGCACTATTGCATTTTTTACAAACACTGGGCACCCACTGGAATATTAGCCTGTTTAACTACCGAAACCATGGCTCAGATTACGGACGTGTTTTATGTGGCTTTGAGATCGGCGACCAAGATTTGCTGGCATTTACCGCGCATTTACGCGAGCTCGGCTATGAATGGAAAGATGAAACGTCGAATCCCGCCTTTCGTTTTTTCCTCTCCCACTCGGCGACATAGACGCCAAATAAGCAAAAGCCCGATAACGTTTATCGGGCTTTTTGTTTATTCGTTTCGCGGCTCGGGCGTCATTGATACGACATACTCAGCAATTGATAGTGCGTTATCCATAACGGTTTGACGCGCAACTTGCGGCAACTGACTCAGCAAGCTGGTTAAGGCGGCCAAATCGTCACGATGAGTGAAGGCAATGTCGCGCTCATCAGACTCACCATGCACGAACCAATTAAAAGGGCGACCGGTGATCTCTGCAATCGTGACCAGCGCTAGAATTTTTGGATCGGTTTTTCCCGATTCCATATCTAGATAGGTTTGCCGCGCGACATTCAAACGCTGCGCCATCTCTACCTGAGTGATTTTACTGAATTCCCGTGCTTCACGGATCCGTTGCGCCATATGCGCGGTCGAAATCACCATGATTCATGCCTCATCTCTGCTACCCGAGCTGTATTAAACAAAAGCCCGTCACAACACCAACCCTGCATTATGCATGGCTCGGTAGGCGTATCATGGTAGCGTACATCGATAGTGTGATGCTGCGCTACGGATGCCTACCTCAGTAAGCAAGCACTTACCCGCATATCTAGTCGGTCAGGCAGTGCTCTTATGCGCGCTGAGCGGCCTTTGAATAGTTCACAAGGAACGACGCCATATTCACGCTTTGATTTAAAATGGCCGTGCGCGCTTCATGGGGTAAACGCGAGAAATGCTCGAGCAAGCGGTTCACATCTTGCTTGTATTGAACATCATGCATCTCAACATCTTCGTCGCCATAGACAAACCACACTAATGGACGTTCAGTCAATTCAGCGATATTGGAAAGCATGCGAACGCGAGGCTCAGTTTTACCGTTTTCGATATCCAAATAAGTCTGACGCGCCACATTGAGTAGTTTGGCCATTTTTACTTGAGTGATGCCTTTCCACTCACGCGCTTCTTTGATGCGTTTTGCTACTTGGGTTTTAGAATCAATCATTGCTTCCTCACTACAACTTATCAATATTTGTCGTTATACCCTGAGTATGCACAATGTAGGCCAGGTTATTAGGCAYCAAATAAAGACTTAAAAATCATATACTTAGATACACACACGACATTCTGTTTATATTTCAAGACGCCATGCCTGAGATTGAATGCAAAATGATTTGCATTTTGCAACAAAGCCTATGCAGATCGCATTTTTACAGCAAAGAAGAAGTAACTGATAAATAATCAACCACGCTCCTAGTCAGAGCGTGGTGATTACTAGGCAGGATTATTCCACCGTCACCGCTTTGGCGAGGTTACGAGGTTGGTCAACGTCCGTGCCTTTAATTAAGGCCACATGATACGACAATTGCTGCATTGGGATGGTGTAGAAAACCGGGGCGATGATGTCATCCACGTGTGGCATGGCGATAATTTTCATGCCTTCTTCCGGTGTAAAGCCGGCATCTTGATCGGCAAACACATAGAGCTGGCCACCACGAGCACGTACTTCTTCAATGTTTGATTTGAGCTTTTCCAACAGCTCATTGTTCGGTGCGATCACAATCACCGGCATGTCAGCATCAATCAGCGCCAATGGGCCATGCTTTAGCTCACCAGCGGCATAGGCCTCAGCGTGAATGTAAGAGATTTCTTTTAGCTTGAGCGCGGCTTCAATAGCAATCGGATAATACTCACCACGGCCAAGGAAGAGCGCATGATGCTTGTCAGCAAAGTCCTGAGCGAGCTGCTCAATCGCTTTATCAAACGTGAGTGCCTGCTCAATGCTAGAGGGGAGATGGTGCAAGGCATCGACAACCTCACGCTCTTTATCACGGCCGATACGCCCTTGCATTTTACCCAGCGCGGTGACCAGCATCAGTAGCGCGGACAGCTGGGTAGTAAAAGCTTTGGTCGATGCAACGCCGATTTCCGTCCCTGCTCGCGTCATAAAGGCTAAGTCAGACTCACGAACCAGTGATGAACCTGCCACATTACAAATAGCCATGGTCGCCATATAACCACGCTCTTTCGCTAAGCGCAGCGCCGCTAACGTATCGGCCGTTTCGCCAGATTGCGATAAGGTAATGAGCACACTGTTGGGACGGGTAACAAACTGGCGATAGCGAAACTCAGAAGCAATCTCGACATCACAGCTAATCCCAGCCAACGACTCAAACCAATAACGCGCCACCATGCCCGCATTATAGGACGTGCCACACGCGATGATTTGAATATGCTGCGCTTTGGCCAAAATATCGCTGGCGCCATTGCCAATCGCATCCACAATCACATGGTCGTTGCCCAAACGGCCTTCCATGGTGTTCGTCAATGCCGTGGGTTGCTCATAGATTTCTTTTTGCATGTAGTGGCGATATTGGCCTTTATCGGCGGCATCGTATTGAGCACTGGCTTCATTCACCTCGCGCTCGACCGGTGTGCCCTCCTGATTATAAATTGTCACCTCGCGGCGAGAGATATCAGCCACATCCCCTTCTTCGAGATAGATAAAGCGACGCGTGACATTGAGCAGCGCAAGCTGATCCGAGGCGAGAAAGTTTTCTCCTACCCCAAGGCCAATCACTAATGGACTGCCCGAGCGCGCGGCAATCAACCGTTCAGGTTGGCGTCTATCCATCACTACGGTGCCGTAAGCCCCTTCAAGCTGATCGACGGTGCGTTGAAATGCATTCAGCAAATCACCACCTTGTTGCATCTCCCAGTCAACTAAGTGAGCGATCACTTCGGTATCGGTTTGCGAATCAAATTGATAGCCACGTGCTTGCAGCTGTTCACGCAATGTCTGATGGTTTTCGATAATGCCATTATGGACCACCGCAATATCATTACCGGACATGTGTGGGTGGGCATTGGCTTCGCTGGGTTCTCCATGGGTGGCCCAACGTGTATGCGCAATCCCCGTTCCCCCGGTCGGATGAGACGCTGCAACAGCATCGGAGAGCGCAGCAACCTTACCCAAACGACGAACGCGGGTTAATTGCCCCTGGTCATCCGTGATCGCAATGCCAGCAGAGTCATAACCGCGGTATTCAAGACGACGTAGGCCTTCCACTAAAATTTCAGCCACATCACGCTGCGCCACAGCGCCTACAATTCCACACATAGTCTTTCCTTATTGGGTTTATCAGGTATCGGCACAGATCACATCTGTCCCCGTTTGTTCGATCGCGCGCTTGAGATCGTCGTCGAGTTGGCTATCGGTGATCAAGGTATCGATGCTGGACCAGGCAAGCTCCAAGTTAGGAATACGGCGACTGATCTTGTCAGATTCGATCATCACCACCACTTCACGCGCGACCTCCGCCATCACCCGTGTCAGACCCGTCATTTCATTAAATGTGGTCGTGCCACGCCCGACATCAATGCCGTCGGCGCCAACAAAGAGCTGATCAAAGTCATAGGCACGTAAGGTTTGTTCGGCTACTTGGCCTTGAAAGGACTCAGAATGGGTATCCCACGTTCCCCCCGTCATTAATAAAGTGGGTTCGTGTTCAAGCTCACGAATCGCATTGGCAACCTGCAATGAGTTAGTCATCACCACTAGACCGCGCTTTTTGTCGAGCAAAGGGATTAAAGCCGCAGTCGTGGTGCCACTATCGACGACGATACGGTTATGATCTCGAATACGCGCCGCCGCAGTATCGGCAATACTTTGCTTTTGCTTCGACACTTTCACCGCCTGCTCCGATACCATTTCTTGCGGTACAGGCACAGCTCCGCCATAACGGCGCAGTAGCAGGCCGTTTTTCTCCAGCTCGGCCAAATCTTTACGGATAGTCACTTCGGAGGTTTCAAAGCGTTGAGAGAGGGCATCAACACTCACCTGCCCTTGCTCTGTTAGCAAGGACACAATGGTGTGACGGCGTTGTTGGGTATTTCGTTTCGACATATAACCACTAAAGTTTCGATTCGAAACTTATGATAAACAAAACAAAACAAAGTTCAAGATGAAGTGGCGAAAAGTATTAGAGGGACCGAGAAGTGTGACTGGCAGATAACAAAAACGAAAAAAGCCCACCAGCTGAAGCTAGTGGGCTTAATATGGTGCGGAAGGAGAGACTTGAACTCTCACACCTTGCGGCGCCAGAACCTAAATCTGGTGCGTCTACCAATTCCGCCACTTCCGCATGTTTTTTATGATAACTCAGCGGGCGGGCTAAGTATCAATTGTCTTGGTGCGGGGGGAGGGACTTGAACCCTCACGTCCTTTCGGACACTAGCACCTGAAGCTAGCGCGTCTACCAATTCCGCCACCGCCGCAAACCGGTGTGATTCACTGCATCTGCAATAAATCAGAATAATGGTGGCTACGACGGGATTCGAACCTGTGACCCCATCATTATGAGTGATGTGCTCTAACCAACTGAGCTACGTAGCCGACCTAAAGTGGCTGGGGTACCAGGATTCGAACCTGGGAATGACGAGATCAAAACCCGTTGCCTTACCGCTTGGCGATACCCCAATTTTTCATGCCGCTTTACAGCCACATGTCTTTAATAAATGGTGCGGAAGGAGAGACTTGAACTCTCACACCTTGCGGCGCCAGAACCTAAATCTGGTGCGTCTACCAATTCCGCCACTTCCGCTTTCCAAGTTGTTCATCTCACTTCATGGTAGTCGAAGAAAGATGGCGCGTCCGGGAGGATTCGAACCTCCGACCGCCTGGTTCGTAGCCAGGTACTCTATCCAGCTGAGCTACGGACGCGTTGGCTGGGGTACCAGGATTCGAACCTGGGAATGACGAGATCAAAACCCGTTGCCTTACCGCTTGGCGATACCCCAACTGAGGCGCGCATAATAGGCTGGTTTTTATCGGGAGTCAATACCTGATTTTACCAACCGCACAACTTTTCGCCTATCAAGCTAAAAAGCCGCTGTGCGCGCTCAATAGTCAGTATTCTACTTTTTTTTCGGCCGTTGCCAAGCCTCAATTGTCCTTGGTTTGGCGCGAGTGATGATTAGTTGACCATCCGCGACATCTTTACTGATGGTACTGCCCGCGCCAACGGTGACCCCTTCACCAATCACCACCGGGGCGACGAGCTGAGAGTCCGATCCAATAAAGGCATTATCTTTAATCACGGTTTTATGTTTATTGGCACCATCGTAATTACAGGTGATCACGCCAGCGCCGATATTCACGCCGCATCCCACCTCAGTATCACCAAGATACGTCAGGTGGTTGGCTTTAGAGCCTTCGCCAAGTTGGCTTTTTTTCATTTCCACGAAGTTACCCACATGGGCATTGCGTGCCATTTCAGCGCCGGGACGTAGCCGCGTAAACGGCCCAACCGTGCAGTCTTCCCCGACGCTAGCACCTTCCACCACGCTATAAGGGCGAATTAAGGTGTTGTCATCAATCTCGCAATCAATCAGTACGCTTCCGGCCCCGATAGTGACGTTATCACCCAAGGTCACACTGCCTTCGATGATGACGTTGGCATCAATGGTGACATCTCGGCCACATTGCAACTGGCCGCGTAGATCAAAGCGCGCCGGATCGGTAAGCATGACGCCGCTCAGTAGCAGTTGCTCGGCTTGCATTTTTTGATACTCACGCTCAAGACGAGAGAGCTGCAGGCGGTTATTGACGCCTTCGACTTCGACAGCATTGACGGGGTGAACCGCTTGAATAGCCCGGCCTTGTTGATGCGCCAGCGCAATCACATCCGTAAGGTAAAACTCGCCTTGGGCATTATTATTGTCTAGCTGCGACAACCAATGACGTAGGTCTCGTCCTGTTGCCACCAATACGCCGGTGTTAATTTCGGTGATCGAAAGCTGACTGTCAGTCGCATCTTTTTGCTCGACAATCGCGACCACTTCCCCTTTTTCACGCACAATACGACCGTAACCGGTTGGATCGTCCTGATGCACAGTTAACAGCCCAATCCCGCCCTCTGGCTGCCCTTCTAGCAAACGCGTTAAGGTTTGCTCTGAAATTAAGGGCACATCGCCATAGAGCACCAACACTTGCTCATCATCGGCGAAATGTGGCGCAGCTTGTTGCACTGCATGGCCTGTCCCGAGCTGCTCGGCTTGTAAGCACCAATTCACCGGCGAGTGAGCTAACACACGCTGCATGGTTTCACCACCATGGCCATACACTAAATGAATTTGCGAAGCGCCGAGGCCATGGCAGGTATCAATCACATGTTCAACCATTGGTTTACCAGCCAATGTGTGAAGCACTTTAGGGGTTTGAGAATACATGCGCGTGCCCTTACCGGCCGCGAGAATAACCGCACTGTATTGCATAGTCTTTCCGTGATGAGGGTTGATTTGAATAAATAATGAGGCTCAGTGTAACGCTTTTTGGTGGTAAGACGCACCTAGCAGATATCACGTCGCGCGGCACATAAAAAAAGCGACGCCGAAGCGTCGCTTATATTCTTACCGTAAGTGCCTGATTAACGCTTGTGTTTGGTCAGCTCGATCACTCGAAGCTTCGCAACCGCTTTAGCCAGGTCACTGGCCGCTTGAGCAAAGTCGACGTCTTTATGCTGATTATGGATTTTATCCTCAGCGCGACGCTTCGCTTCTTCTGCCTTGGCTTGGTCTAGCTCTTCACCACGAATTGCCGTATCAGCCAGTACAGTGACTGTACTAGGCTGAACTTCAAGCGTGCCGCCAGAAAGATAAATGATCTCTTCGCTACCGCCTTGCTTGACGATACGCACCATGCCCGGCGTGATAGCGGTCAGCAGCGGTGTGTGTCCTGCGTGAATACCCAGTTCACCTTCGCTACCGGTCACCTGAATATGCTCGGCACGGCCAGAGAACAATCGTCGCTCTGCACTGACCACATCCAGATGGAAGGTTATCGCTGCCATATCGCCTCCTACTCAAGCCTTACAGGTTTTTCGCTTTTTCGAGTACTTCGTCGATGCTACCGCAGTACAGGAAAGCCTGCTCTGGAATATCATCGTACTCGCCACTGAGCAGGCCTTTGAAGCTTGCAATAGTATCTTTCAGCGAAACATAAACACCTGGTTGGCCGGTGAACACTTCAGCGACGTGGTAAGGTTGAGTCAAGAAACGTTCAATCTTACGTGCACGTGCAACCGTTAGCTTATCTTCTTCAGATAGCTCATCCATACCCAGAATAGCAATAATGTCTTTCAGCTCTTTATAGCGCTGAAGCACAGATTGCACACCACGTGCCATATCATAGTGGTCTTGACCTACCACCAAGGGGTCCAACATACGTGATGTCGAATCCAATGGGTCGATCGCTGGGTACATACCCATAGACGCGATGTTACGTGACAATACAACCGTTGCATCCAAGTGGGCAAAGGTGGTGGCTGGTGACGGGTCAGTCAAGTCATCCGCTGGCACGTAAACCGCCTGTACGGAAGTAATCGAACCAGTACGGGTAGACGTGATCCGCTCTTGCAATACACCCATCTCTTCAGCGAGCGTTGGCTGATAACCTACTGCTGATGGCATACGACCCAACAGTGCAGATACCTCAGTACCGGCAAGGGTATAGCGATAGATGTTGTCGATGAACAGTAGAACATCACGGCCATCATCACGGAATTTTTCCGCCATGGTTAGACCGGTCAGTGCGACACGCAGGCGGTTACCTGGTGGCTCGTTCATCTGACCATACACCATGGCCACTTTTGACTCTTCAGGGTTTTCGATATTAACAACACCCGCTTCCTGCATTTCGTAGTAGAAGTCGTTACCCTCACGAGTACGCTCCCCTACACCAGCAAATACAGACAGACCTGAGTGTTGCAGTGCGATGTTGTTGATAAGCTCCATCATGTTGACGGTTTTACCAACACCCGCACCACCGAACAAACCGATTTTACCGCCTTTCGCAAACGGGCAGATAAGGTCGATAACCTTAACACCGGTTTCCAAAAGCTCAGTGGAATTCGATTGTTCTTCGTAAGTTGGCGCTTCACGGTGAATCGAGTAGCGCTCTTTTTCACCAAGATCGCCACGCTCATCAATTGCATCACCCAGAACGTTGACGATACGTCCTAGCGTTGCTTCCCCAACAGGGACTTGGATTGCAGCCCCTGAGTTTTCTACTTCGATTCCACGACGCAGACCATCAGATGAGCCCATAGCGATAGCACGAATTACGCCACCACCTAGCTGCTGCTGAACTTCCAACACCAGACGCTCGCCTTCACGTTTCACATTCAACGCATCATATACCTTAGGCACTGCGTCTTGTGGAAACTCTACGTCGACTACCGCACCGATGATCTGAACGATCTTACCTGTAGCCATCGTTATTCCTCTAAACTAGTTCGTTAACCTTTGCCTTTACACCGCACTTGCGCCAGAAACAATCTCTGACAGCTCTTGGGTGATCGCAGCCTGACGGGCTTTGTTGTACACCAACTGCAGATCATCAATCAGATTACCTGCATTGTCGGTCGCAGCTTTCATCGCCACCATACGCGCCGCTTGCTCACTGGCGAGGTTTTCCACCACACCTTGATACACTTGTGACTCGGCATAGCGAACCAACAAAGTATCGAGCAAGGGCTTCGGCTCAGGCTCATAGATATAATCCCAAGCGTGGCTAGTCTGCATATCCTCGTCGTCTGACTTGGGCAAAGGCAGCAATTGATCGATCACTGGGGTCTGCACCATGGTGTTCTCAAATTTATTGAAAACAACATATAAGCGGTCCAGCTCACCTTCATTGTATTTTTTCAGCATCACCCCGACCGTACCGATCAGGTCTTCCAGTACGGGGGTATCCCCCAAACCAGAGGTTTGTGCGACTACATTTCCGCCGTAATTGTTAAAGAAAGCGGTCGCTTTCGCCCCGACCAATGCCATATCGATCTCAGCACCTTTGTGGGTCCAGCTTTCCATATCTGTGATGACATTTTTGAACAGGTTAATGTTCAAGCCACCACACAATCCGCGGTCAGTAGAAATGATGATGTAACCAACGCGCTTGGCTTCCCGCTCTTCCAAATAAGGATGACGGTACTCCAAGTTACCCAGTGCAAGATGACCGATCACTTTGCGCATAGTGACAGCATATGGACGTGACGACTCCATGGCTTCTTGCGTTTTACGCATTTTGGAGGCTGCCACCATTTCCATCGCTTTAGTGATCTTCTGTGTGTTTTTCACACTTCCGATCTTAGTACGAATCTCTTTTGCGCCGGCCATAGTTACTCTCCGTTAGTGGGTGACCACCTAAGTGGCCACCTACAATGTTACCAAGTCTGGGTCGCTTTGAAGTCGTCCAACAGCTTTTTCAGCTGTGCTTCAACGTCATCGTTGTAAGCACCAGACTCATCAATCTGAGCAGCTAGGTCGGCATACTGCGCCTTCGCAAAGGCGAGCAGAGATTGCTCAAAGTCACCGATCTTGTTCAGCTCAACGTCTTCCAAGTAGCCTTTTTCAGCCGCAAAAATAACCATGGCCTGCTCAAAGACAGACATTGGCGCATATTGCATCTGCTTCATCAGCTCGGTCACTTTCTGACCGTGATCCAATTGCTTCTTGGTTGCGTCATCCAGATCCGATGAGAACTGAGCAAATGCAGCAAGCTCACGATATTGTGCCAAGGCTGTACGAATACCGCCTGACAGTTTTTTCATGATCTTAGTTTGCGCAGAGCCACCGACACGAGAGACCGAGATACCTGGGTCAACCGCGGGACGGATACCGGCGTTGAACAGCTCAGTTTGCAGGAAGATCTGACCATCGGTGATCGAGATAACGTTGGTCGGTACGAATGCAGACACGTCACCCGCTTGGGTTTCAATGATAGGCAAGGCGGTTAATGAACCGGTTTTACCTTTCACTTCACCTTTGGTGAACTCTTCGACATAGTGCGCGTTTACACGTGCAGCTCGCTCAAGAAGACGTGAGTGCAAGTAGAAAACGTCACCCGGGAAGGCTTCACGGCCTGGTGGACGACGTAGCAGCAGCGAGATCTGACGATATGCAACAGCCTGCTTAGACAGGTCATCGTAAACAATCAGCGCATCTTCACCGCGGTCACGGAAATACTCGCCCATTGCACAACCTGAGTAAGGCGCAAGGTATTGCAATGCTGCCGCTTCAGACGCTGAAGCCACCACGACAATGGTGTTTTTCAGTGCATCATGCTCTTCCAACTTGCGAACTACGTTGGCAATGGTTGAGGCTTTTTGACCAATCGCGACATAAATAGAGTAGATACCAGAGTTTTTCTGGTTAATGATCGCATCGATCGCCAACGCGGTTTTACCGGTTTGGCGGTCACCGATGATCAGCTCACGCTGGCCTCGGCCGATAGGGATCATTGAGTCAACCGCTTTATAGCCGGTTTGAACAGGTTGATCGACCGATTGACGAGCGATAACGCCCGGCGCAATCACTTCGACAGGCGAAGTGGTTTCGGTTTCGATCGGTCCTTTACCGTCGATTGGCTCACCCAAGGTGTTCACCACACGACCTAACAGTTCAGGACCCGTCGGTACTTCAAGAATGCGACCAGTACCGGTGACTTTCATGCCTTCTTGTAGATCCGAATACGGACCCATCACAACCGCACCTACAGAGTCACGCTCAAGGTTTAATGCTAGCGCATAACGGTTACCAGGCAGTTCAATCATTTCCCCTTGCATCGCATCAGCAAGGCCATGGATACGAATAATACCGTCGCTGACTGACACGATGGTACCTTCGTTACGCGCTTCACTCACAACGTCGAATTTTTCGATGCGTTGTTTGATCAGATCGCTAATTTCCGTGGAATTAAGTTGCATGCTCCAATTCCCCAAATCAAGACTGCAATGCATCGCTCAGGCGGCGCATACGGCCACTTACTGAGTTATCGATGACCAAGTCTCCAGCTCGAATAATAACCCCGGCAACCAGGGCTTCGTCTACACTACAGTTCAGCTTTACTTTGCGCTCAAAACGCGTCATTAGCTTTTCACTGATGGCTTGTTGTTGCTCTTCGGAAAGAGCCGTCGCTGACGTGACTTGCACATCAACTTCTTTTTCCAATTCCGCGCGCATGGCGAGAAACTGTTCACAAACCTCAGGAAGCGCTTTTAGACGCTTGTTTTCCGCCATCATTTTAATCAAATTTTGGCCGAAATCGTTGAGCTGATCGCCACCCACTGTGATGAAAATATCTGCTAATTTCTCGGCAGAGTAGGACGCGTCTAACATATGTTTTACGCGCTCATCACGGGCAATCTCAGCAGTAAAGGCAAGCATTTCAGCCCATTGGACTAACTCGCCTTTTTCTACCGCAAAATCAAAGGCTGCTTTCGCGTAGGGGCGAGCGAGTGTTGTCAGTTCAGACATTGCTGCCCCTCCTTGTTACAGTTCTGCAGTGATTTTATCGAGAAGATCTTTATGCGCGTTCTGGTCAATAGAACGCTCAATAATTTTCTCGGCACCAATAACAGCGAGCGATGCGACTTGCTTACGCAGCTCATCGCGTGCACGGTTACGCTCTGCTTCCAACTCGGCCTTACCCTGGTTTAGGATATTGTCGCGCTCAGCAGCCGCTTCGACACGTGCCTCATCGAGGATTTGTGCTTTGCGTTTGTTGGCCTGCTCGATAATGTCAGTTGCATTGCGCTTCGCTTCTTTCAATTGATCAGAAGCGTTCGCCTGGGCTAAATCCAGGTCTTTGGCGGCGCGATCAGCCGCCGCGAGACCGTCAGCGATTTTTTTCTGACGCTCTTCAATCGCTTGCATCAATGGTGGCCATACATATTTCATGCAGAACCACACAAAGATAGTGAACGCGATTGCCTGGCCTAGCAGAGTTGCGTTGATATTCACAACGGCGCCTCCTTAATCATAAGCTAAAGGGTCTGTTCAGCTATTAGCCAGTTTACAGTTGACCTACGAATGGGTTCGCGAACGTGAACAGCAGTGCAATTACGATACCGATCATTGGAACCGCATCAAGAAGACCCGCGATGATGAACATCTTAACTTGCAGCATAGGAGCCATCTCAGGTTGACGTGCTGCACCTTCAAGGAATTTACCACCCAGCAGGGCGAAACCAATCGCAGTACCAAGGGAAGCAAGACCTACAATGATGCCCACGGCAATTGCAGAAAAGCTCAATAAAGTTTCCATCACTATCTCCAGTTTTCGTTGTCGGCTATAAGCCAATAATGACTAACAAATTGCTTTCTAAAAAATGTCATCAATGATCTGAGTCTTCGTGCGCCTGCGAGAGATACACGACGGTCAACATCATAAAGACAAAGGCTTGAATCGTAATGACTAGAATGTGGAAAATTGCCCACGGCACAGAACCCAGCCATTGCGCCCACCACGGCAGTAACGCCGCGATAAGAATAAATACCACCTCACCGGCAAACATGTTACCGAACAGACGCATCCCAAGAGAAATAGGCTTCGCCAGTAACGAAACTATCTCCAACAGGAGGTTGAACGGAATCATGATCGGGTGATTAAACGGGTGTAACGCTAGCTCTTTAGCAAAGCCACCGATACCCTTTATCTTGATGCTGTAAAAAATCATCAAGAAGAACACGCCCAGCGCCATTGCAAGGGTGATATTTACGTCTGCAGTTGGAACCACTTTTAAATATGGAATACCCAACCAGTGTTCCGCCGGATAAGGAAGAAAATCGATAGGAATTAAGTCCATCGTATTCATCAGGAATATCCAGACGAAGATAGTCAGGGCCAAAGGTGCGATCAGCGGATTGCGTCCATGGAAGGTTTCGCGGACATTGTCATCAACGAATTCAACCAAGATTTCGACAAAACACTGAAGCTTACCCGGGACACCTGTCGATGCTTTCTTTGCCACTGATCGGAAAATGCCTAAGAAGACGATACCGATGAGGACAGAGAAAAACAGGCTATCAATATGAACCGCCCAAAACCCCTCACCGCTTGACAAGTGTGTCAGGTGGTGAGTGATGTAGCTAGACGGTGTAAGCGCATCACCTGACGCAGCCATAACTCATCCTATTTGTTGTTGTTAATGAATAAAACTGGCGCAAAGATATTAATCCCTAATGCCAGCAAATAGGCCAGTTTGAGGGGAACAAGTTCCACCTCGACATACAGGTAAGCAAGGACAAACAGGACGACGGTCAGTGAAATTTTTAAGACTTCACCGCCAAAGAAGGACGCGACCACAAATTTTGCAGCTCTTGCCCCACTAAAGAGGAAAGCACACGACGCAAACACAGCATTGGCTATCACAAAGATACCCCCACCGATTAACGCGGATTTTCCCCAGTCGACATTGATAGCAAGTGCCATCAAGATTGCCGTTGCTAATACGACGCCAGCCTGCAAAAGCACCAATTTTGTCGCGATTTCACGACCCGGCCGCGCGAGCGTCGATACCATGTATTTGTTCCTCGATTCCGTTCCACTTAGCACTGTTGCCGTGCTGGGAAAACAGCAAAAATTATACGTTTCGCCCCGACTAATGCAATCGCATCAATGTAAAAAAGCAGGGAAAATTTTACAACAGCGTAACCTGATCACAGTAAGCACTTTTATGTAACAAAAAGCGACTGGCATAAGTCACATTTCTTCGTCGAAAATTGCAAGAATTTGCGCTAACTTTTCAGATTCTTCGAAATTAATCACTAATTTCCCACTGCCGTTTTTCTGTTGTGTTAAAGCGACACTCACGCCAAATTTATCGCCTAGGCGTTGCTGAAGGGCTTCAACTTCAGGTGATAATTTAGGCTTTTTCGCTTCAACTGGTGGCGAAAGCATTTTTTTTACCAGTTTTTCTATTTGGCGAACCGTCATTTTCTTATTGACCGCAGTCAAAGCTGCATCAATTTGTACGTCGCCTTCCAGTGCCAGCAAGGCACGTGCGTGGCCCATTTCGAGTTGTTTGTTAAGCAGCAATTGCCGCACCCCGGATTCCAAACCATTTAACCGAAGTAGGTTACTAATAGTGGTCCGAGACTTTCCCAGTGACTCAGCAAGCTGTTGGTGAGTCAGTTCAAATTCATCCACTAAGCGCGCCAATGCCTGCGCTTCTTCCATGGCATTCAAGTTTTCGCGTTGAATGTTTTCAATTAAAGCGACCGCGCTCGCGACCTTATTGCTCATTTCTCGTACCAAACAAGGGACTTGCTTTAATCCTGCTTGTTTAGCGGCTCGCCAACGACGTTCACCGGCGATGATCTCATAGCGTCCCGCCGCGATCTGACGCACGACTAAAGGTTGAATCACACCTTGAGCGCGAATTGACTCCGTCAGTTCTTCCAGTGCGTCTTCAGCCATGCCTTGGCGCGGCTGATACTGACCCGGCTCCAGCACGGTGACCGATAACTG
Source organism: Salinivibrio sp. MA351 (assembly GCF_001996065.1). Classification (NCBI taxonomy): domain Bacteria; kingdom Pseudomonadati; phylum Pseudomonadota; class Gammaproteobacteria; order Vibrionales; family Vibrionaceae; genus Salinivibrio; species Salinivibrio sp. MA351. Next base: position 39,970 of record NZ_MUFG01000020.1, read on the forward strand.
TTGTAATTCGCTATTGCTGGTATCGGTCGATTCAGGGACCACTGTTTGTGAAGACTGTGCCTGTGCACTGGTCGCCAATAGGGCGTCGAGGCCCTTTCCAAGCCCGCGTTTCGCTGAATTCATTGTTTTCCTCAGGCATTGACAGCGTCTGGCGAGGAGCGAGCTTGCTCTTCGCGACGCAGAATTTCACCCGCAAGGGCGAGGTAGGCTTTAGCACCGCTCGATAGTTTGTCGTAGTACATGGCGGGTCGGCCATGACTTGGCGCTTCCGCGAGCCGCACATTGCGGGGAATCACTGTACGATACACCTTATCACCGAAGTGTTTTTTGATCTGATCCGATACTTCGGTCGCTAATCGGTTTCTTGGGTCGTACATAGTGCGCAAGACACCTTCAACGTGAAGGTCGGCGTTCACCACGCTTGCCAGCTTGCTAATGGTATCCATTAAAGCAGTCAGTCCTTCCAGGGCAAAGTACTCACATTGCATCGGGACAAGAACGGAATTAGCCGCAGTCATCGCATTGATGGTCAGAAGGTTCAGGGAAGGGGGACAGTCAATAAAAATATAATCATAACGGTCAACGACAGTCTCGAGCATCGTGCGTAGACGAACCTCTCGAGCGAACACTTCCATGAGTTTTATTTCTGCTGCTGTCACATCACCGTTGGCAGCGACAAGGTGATAACTTCCCGCCGTATTTTCAACCACAACTTGTTCGAACGGTGTTTCTTCAATGAGTAGGTCATAGGCCGTTGCATGGACATCGTACTTATCGATGCCACTCGCCATGGTCGCATTGCCTTGTGGGTCCAAATCGATCAGTAGTACCTTGCGATTGGTGGCAGCCAGTGATGCTGCGAGATTGACACTCGTGGTGGTTTTACCCACGCCGCCCTTTTGGTTTGCTACCGCGATAACTTTACCCACGTGCTTTCGACCTCTACTCGTTACTCTTAGCTCTCAAGATTACTAGATGACGCGCCCCTTCCAATCCCGGTACCTTCAAAGCTTTGATATCGGTCACAGAACAATCAGCAGGAAGCGCATCAATTTCTTGTTGGTCCACTTGTCCTTTCAACGCATAGAAGCATCCTTGCGCATGCGGTAAGTGGTGACACCAGCTCACCATGTCGCTCATCGATGCAAAGGCGCGACTGAGTACAGCATCAAATCCATGCTCAGGGGTAAAGTCTTCCACCCGACTTTGGACCGGGGTCACATTTGTCAGCCCAAGTTCGTGAAGAACTTGGCGAATAAAACGAATCCGTTTACCCAAACTGTCCAATAGGGTGAACTGTTTGTCCGGATTAGCAATGGCCAATGGGATGCCTGGTAGTCCCGGTCCTGTGCCGACATCGATAAACTGTTGGCCTTTGAGGTGGGGCGAGACAACGAGACTATCAAGAATATGTTTCACCACCATGTCGTCAGGATGACGGACCGAGGTTAAATTGTAAGCTTTATTCCATTTGTGCAGCAGACGCACGTAGTCCAGTAACTGCTGTTGCTGTTGTGCTGACAGGACAAGGCCAGCTTGCGCCAGCCCATATTCGAGTTGTTGTTCCATTTTATGCCCCTTTTTTCAGCATGCCTTGCTTTTTCAAATGGACAAGCAAAATGGAGATCGCCGCCGGCGTGACGCCAGAGATACGTGAAGCTTTACCCACGGTTTCAGGGCGCGCATCGGCGAGCTTACCTTTCACTTCGTTCGATAAACCTTTTATGTGGTCGTAATCGAGATCAGTGGGTAATTCGGTATTTTCATGACGTTGTGATTTAGCAATTTCATCTTGCTGACGGTCAATATATCCCGCATATTTCACCTGAATTTCCACCTGTTCACTGGCTTGCTGATCCGCATGAGCCGGTTCAAAACTTGGCAATGTCACAATATCGCGATACCGCAACTCAGGACGACGCAGGAGATCTTCGCCATTCGCTTCGCGTGTTAACGGTGTTTTGAGCATCGCGTTCAGTGCTGCCACATCGTCAGAATGGGGATGGATCCATGTGCCACGTAACCGTTGACGCTCTTGCTCCATGTTTTCCATTTTCTGGTTAAAACGCGCCCAGCGCGTATCATCGACCAAACCGAGCTCACGGCCTTTTTCCGTCAAACGCATATCCGCATTATCTTCACGCAGCAATAGGCGATACTCAGCACGCGACGTAAACATACGGTAGGGCTCTTGCGTGCCCATGGTAGAGAGATCATCAATCAATACGCCCATATACGCTTGGTCGCGACGCGGGCTCCAACCGTCTTTGCCTTGTGCTTGCAGCGCCGCGTTACATCCTGCCAGCAACCCTTGAGCCCCCGCTTCTTCATAGCCGGTGGTGCCGTTGATTTGTCCGGCAAAGAATAACCCGCTAATAAATTTGGTTTCTAGTGTTTGCTTAAGATCGCGAGGATCGAAAAAGTCATACTCGATCGCATAACCTGGGCGGATCACTTTGGCGTTTTCAAAGCCTTTGATCGATTGAATGATCCCCATCTGCACATCAAACGGTAAGCTGGTGGAAATACCATTTGGATACAGCTCATTGCTGGTTAGCCCTTCAGGTTCAACAAAGATCTGATGTTTGTCTTTGTCGGCAAAGCGCATCACTTTGTCTTCAATCGATGGGCAATAGCGTGGACCAATCCCTTCAATGACACCGGCATACATTGGGCTTCGAGATAAGTTTTCTCGAATCACGTCATGGGTTTTTTCATTGGTATACGTGATATAGCAAGGCATTTGTTGAGGATGTTGACTGACATCGCCCATAAACGAAAAGACCGGACGTGGTGTATCACCATGTTGGGTTTGCATCACAGAGAAATCGACTGAACGCGCATCGATACGCGGTGGCGTTCCCGTTTTTAAACGATCGACGCGAAACGGCAGTGCACGTAGGCGATCGGCGAGCTTGTTCGACGGTGGATCTCCAGCGCGCCCTCCGGAGTAGTTATCCATACCAATATGGATTTTTCCACCTAAAAAGGTACCGACAGTCAACACCACAGTGGTTGCGCTGAATTTCAGTCCCATTTCTGTTTCTACCCCAGTGACGCGATCCTGATCGACGATCAAATCCACCACGGCTTGTTGGAAAAGGGATAGGTGTGGCGTGTTTTCCAGGGTATGGCGGATTGCCGCTTTGTACAACGCACGATCAGCTTGTGCTCGTGTTGCTCGTACTGCGGGTCCTTTCGACGCGTTCAGGGTTCTAAACTGGATCCCGCCTTTGTCGATAGCTTGCGCCATCGCACCGCCTAGGGCATCAATTTCTTTTACCAGGTGTCCTTTCCCGATCCCGCCAATCGCAGGGTTACACGACATTTGTCCCAAAGTGTCGATATTATGGGTTAATAACAACGTTCTTTGATTCATTCGAGCGGCGGCTAGTGCTGCCTCGGTACCAGCATGGCCACCACCCACAACGATGACGTCAAAGTGATCCTGGTAAAACATGATTAAAGCCTCAACCTGGTTAAGTGTTTGCGCATGAACTAAGCAAAAGGGGCGACATTCTAGCGCTTTTTCTCTCAACAAGGAACCAAACCTTGATCCTGATCWTCTTAAGGCTTTCGCTTTATATATATAAGATCTTTATATAGATCCTTTATTAGATCTACTACTAAGGAAGCGGATCTCAGTGGATAAGCGGTAAAAGATCATTGAGATCAAGGATCTTGGAACGATCACTTTCTGTGGGTGGCCTTGGATCGGATCCTGTATCACCTGGGATCAAAATGCCCTTTTATCCACAGGGCGATCGGAAAGAAAAACTATCAAATGGATAACTAAAGGAAGATCACTGGGTTATTCCTTAGTTATCCACAGTCTGTTTGATTAATTATTGTTCACTTAGATGCCTGAAGTAATGGCTCCCAATCGGTTAACCAGCGTTCCGCTTCATCTTCAGGCACCGGATGAGCTTGAATATCGATGTCGATTCGTTCGCCAATTTTGACGGCCCCGAGATCTTGTAATAGGGCGTCTGCTTTCATGCCAGCTTCACAAAAGGTGTCATAACTAGAATCGCCAATGCCAACCACCCCGTATTTCAACGCACGTAGCATCGGACGTTCGGTCATTAGCTGTTCCATCAAAGGGGCAATGCTCTCGGGGAAGTCGCCAGCGCCATGAGTCGATGTGACGACTAAGAGCGTGCTGGCGCCCAATACATCATCGAGGATCCCCTCATTGATAACCGCTGTTTGGTACCCCTTTGCCTGTAGTTGATCTGACAGGTGATCGCCAACATATTCCGCGCCGCCCAAGGTACTGCCTGTAATAATTGTTATATTCGCCATATTATCCTCACGATTAAGAGTCTCTTGCCTAGTATTGAGACCTTGTTGCTGGGAGTCAATTCTTGCTGAATATTGCGGGTATCTTCGGGGATGCAGTCGAGGGGATCATGGTGAAAACTATGGGGATAACTTATGATCTTATAACAAGGATAACCGCGATCAACACAGTAGGATAAAGGGATCCTTTGTGTAAGGATCCCGTGATCAGGTTGGGGATAATTATTTGCCGATACAAAATGAGGAGAAGATTTTTCCTAATAAGTCATCGGCACTAAATTCGCCAGTAATGGTGTTGAGGTACTGCTGGGTCAAGCGTAACTCTTCCGCCAATATTTCACCGGCCATGTAACCTTCTAGTTGTGTTTGACCAATGTCCAGGTGTGCGGCTGCACTGGCGAGTGCGTCTAAGTGGCGGCGACGTGCCATAAAACCCCCTTCACTGCCTCCTGCATAGCCCATACAGGCTTTGAGGTGTTGGCGGAGTGCATTGACGCCTTGGCCTGTTTTAGCGCTAAGGCGGATAAGCGCTGGGTGGTTGGTATCGCAGTGGCCCATAGGCTCGCCCGTCATGTCGGCTTTATTACGGATCACCGTCATGCCCATATCTTGAGGTAAACGGGAGACAAAGTCCGGCCAGATATCATGTGGATCGGTAGCGTCAGTGGTGGTGCCATCCACCATAAATAAAACGCGGTCTGCTTGTTCTATTTCGTCCCACGCTCTTTCCACGCCGATGCGTTCGACCTCGTCGGTAGCGTCACGTAGGCCTGCGGTATCAATAATATGCAAAGGCATACCGTCGAGATGAATGTGTTCACGCAGCACATCGCGAGTAGTCCCGGCAATATCGGTGACGATGGCACTGTCTTTCCCCGACAAGGCATTGAGTAAGCTCGATTTACCTGCATTTGGGCGGCCAGCGATTACCACTTTCATTCCTTCACGCATGATGGCGCCTTGGTTGGCCTCTTTACGCAGTGTGGCGAGGTGCTCAATAATGTGATTGAGATCGCTGGCGACCTTACCATCGGAGAGAAAATCGATTTCTTCATCGGGAAAATCAATTGCGGCTTCGACGTAAATGCGCAGGTGAATGACCTTTTCCACCAGCGCGTTCACCTGGCTAGAGAAGGCGCCTTGTAGCGACTGTAGCGCCGAACGTGCGGCTTGCTCAGAGCTGGCATCAATCAAGTCAGCAATGGCTTCTGCTTGCGCGAGATCCAACTTATCATTTAAAAAAGCGCGTTCAGAGAATTCTCCCGGGCGAGCGGCTCGTACCCCGTCAAAGGCGCTAATCCTTTGGATGAGCATATCCATGATAACGGGGCCACCGTGGCCTTGCAGTTCAAGCACGTCTTCGCCCGTGAATGAATGAGGGCCTTTAAAGAATAGCGCGATGCCTTGATCGATAGGCTGACCATCCTGGTCGAGAAAGGGGAGGTAGTCAGCACGACGAGGCACCAGCTCACGTCCGGTCATATTTTTGCCAATCTCATGGGCGAGGGGGCCAGACACGCGAACGATTCCCACGCCGCCCCGGCCAGTTGCTGTGGCTTGCGCCACGATAGTGTCTGTTTGAGCCATAATGCACACTCTATGATTGCAGTGACAGGCCTGTGGGCCATTAACGTGAAAAAGGCGACCGCCAGGTCGCCTTTTTATTATTGCTTGACGCGGCCTGAGTTACGAGCGCGAATGCAGGCCTTTTTTCTCCAACGACTTGTAGATTAACGTCTGTTGGAGCAGCGTGACCACGTTCGATACCAACCAGTATAGAACCAGACCGGATGGGAAGAACAAGAAGAAGAAGGTGAAGACCACGGGCATAAAGGTCATGATCTTCTGCTGCATCGGATCGGTGACCGTGGTTGGACTCATCTTCTGAATCAGGAACATAGACGCCCCCATCAACAGGGGTAGCACATAGAAAGGGTCTTGTGCTGACAAGTCTTGAATCCAACCAAAGAAAGGTGCGTGACGTAGTTCGACCGATTCCATCAATGCCCAATAGAGCGCAATGAAGATCGGCATTTGCAGCACTAGCGGTAGGCAGCCACCCAGTGGGTTAACTTTTTCGCGCTTGTACAGCTCCATCATTTCTTGGCTCATGCGCTGACGGTCGTCACCAATACGCTCTTTCATTTCTTGCAGTTTAGGCTGCAGCATGCGCATTTTCGCCATCGAGGTGTACTGCGCTTTGGTAAGCGGGTACATAGCACCACGGACGATAAAGGTCAGCATAATGATTGATAGACCCCAGTTACCGACAAAGGTCTGAATGGTTGATAGCAACCAATGCAAAGGCTTGGCGATAAACCAGAGCCAGCCATAGTCGACCACAAGATCCAAGCTTGGCGCCACGGCGGCCATTTGTTCTTGCAGTTTCGGGCCAACCCATAGAGTTGCCGTTAGGGTCTTACTGGTACCAGCAGGAATGGTGTCACTGGTTTTGGTCTGAATATAACCGTATTGCGAGGTGGTACGTGTGCTCAACACATTATTGTCGGCTCGTGGGATCCACGCGGTGGCAAAGTAGTGTTGAATCATGGCCGCCCAACCTTGATCAAAGGTTACGCTGAGATTTTTGCTTTCCATGTCATCAAAGCTGTACTTCTCGTAACGCTTGTCGTCCGTTGAGTAAGCGCTGCCGCGATAAGTCGGCATGGTTAGGCTACCACCATCATCCAGCAAGTTTTGTTTGAGCTGGGTGTACATAGTGACGCTGGCATTCGCATCGGTTTGGTTATTGATTGTATGCTCAACGTCTACCGCATAACTACCACGTTTAAATACAAAGGTTTTGGTATAACTGATCCCTTCTTTTTCGACTGTCATCGGGACGCGCAAAGTGTCTTGATCGTCTGAGAGAGAGAAGTCGTTCTGGGTCACCTGGTATTGTGCGCGGCCTTCAGCGGTATCAATGCCATTGGCACCAATTAAACCACTTTGGGCGACAAAGGTATGATCCGGCTTAGTATGTAGCAGGGTGAAGGCATTATCAGAGTCCAGCTCAGCATCGTATTGTGGAAGCTCGGCATGGACAACATCACCGCCTTGCGTATCAATTTTCAGTGTTAATACGTCGGTTTTGATGGTGACGAGCTTGTCAGAGACAGGCTGTGCATCAAGAGACGTGGTATCGTTACCGTCATTGCTGCTTGGCACGTCACTGTGAGTCGTTTGCTGCTGCTCAACGCCCTGTCCCTGCGGCTGCGGGGATTCTGGTTTGCTCCATTCCATGTATAGCATGAAAGAAACGAACAATAGGGCAATCAACAGGATATTGCGTTGGGAATCCATTGTTAATTGTCTCTGTTATGGTGGTCGCAAGGCGGTACAGGATCGTAGCCGCCATCATTCAAAGGGTGGCATTTTAATAGACGTTTGCCTGCCAACCAACACCCTTTTATCACACCATGGGATTGAATCGCCATGATGGCGTAATGGGAGCAGGTTGGTGTGAACCGGCATCGTGGCCCAATTAATGGGCTAATCACCAGTTGGTATCCCCGAATCAGCGCGATGAGCGCTTTTTGCGCGGCGGTCGCGACAAACGTTGCCATAACTTGTCCAATTCGTCTCGCAGCGCTTGATTACTCAGGTTGTTGGCACTTTTTTTCGCGATAACCACAAAGTCTTTCGCCGGCAGTTGATGCTGACGTAAACGAAAACTCTCGCGAACCACACGTTTAAAGCGGTTGCGATCAACGGCAAGTTTGATTTGCTTTTTCGGGACAGCTTGACCGAGACGTGGGTGTTCGAGCGCGGTGTTTCTGGCGAGTATAGTCAAGTGCGGCGAACCTGCGCGATGAGGTTGCTGAAAGACGGCACTGAAATGTTCGGGAGTTAGCAGACGTAACTCCCGAGGATAAGCGAGCTTATTCACAAATCACTACGGATTATTTAGAAAGCTGCTTGCGGCCTTTCGCACGGCGAGCGGCAATGACCTTACGGCCGTTCTTAGTCGCCATGCGCGCACGGAAACCGTGAGTGCGCTTACGCTTTAGAACTGAAGGTTGAAAAGTGCGTTTCATGGTTTCTACCTTTATTACTGATCAGTGTTAGGTTTGTTAACCCGACGTGGGAGGATAGCAGTATGCTTGTCTCCGACGCCTCTCAACAAAGAGGGCGGATTGTAGCCATTGACTAACGATTAGTCAATCACAAAACCCACGCCACTTCGGGCCGTGAATTATAAGCGCTTAGTCGCAGATCGCAAGGATCCTTGCCAACTGATCGCAAATTAAGCGGTGATCCCGACTTGATTCAAAAACTTATGCAATCGGGGATCATCACAGTGATTAAACAGCCAATCCGGTGTGCCCTGAGCGATAATATTGCCATCGTTCATAAATACCACACGATCAGCAACATCACGCGCAAACTGCATCTCGTGGGTCACCACCAGCATGGTTTGGTGGCGAGTGGCGAGCTTTTTCATTAGCGCTAACACCTCGCCTACCCATTCTGGATCGAGCGCGGATGTTGGCTCATCGAAAAGCAGTAGCTCGGCTTTCAGCGCCATCGCACGGCCAATCCCTACGCGTTGTTGTTGGCCACCCGATAAAGAGGCCGGATAGTGGTCGCCTTTATCGCCAAGCCCGATATCGTCCAAAATCTGTTGCGCGCGCTGGCGGGCTTTAGCTTTTTGCCATCCTTTTACAGTGCGCAGGCCTTCAGCAATGTTATCGCGTGCGCTCAGGTGGGCAAACAAGGCATAGTTTTGGAATACAAACCCAGTTTGACGCCGCAACGCCAGAATGTCCTTTTTTGGAGTGGCTGAATTGCCGCTATCGACGCGTTGTTCGCCGATTGTTATCACGCCTTGTTCTGCACGCTCTAGGAAATTAATGCAGCGCAATAAAGTAGATTTCCCAGTACCACTTGGACCAATAATACAAACGATTTCGCCACGTTCGATAGTCAAATCAATCCCATCGAGAACAGCGATGCCCTGATAGACTTTTTTCAACTTTTCTATTTTTATCATCGTTGATACGCCTTATTGAGGTGTGCTTCGGCCCAATATTGCACGCGGGTGAGTGCGACCACGATCGCCCAGTAAATGAGCGCGACGGCCAAGTAGGCTTCAAAAAACTTGAAACTGGATGAGGCTTCCATTTGCGCTTGTGCCATGATTTCGGTCACGCCTAGTGTAAAAGCGAGAGAGGTGGCTTTAATCATATCGATGAAATAGTTCATCAACGACGGCAGAGCAATGCGCACGGCTTGCGGTAAAATAATGCGTTGCATGGCTTGTCGCGTCGTCATGCCGATGGCTAAGCTTGCTTCCATCTGACTGCGATCGACCCCGAGAATTGCGGCACGAATCGATTCGGCCATATAGGCAGAAAAGTGCAAACTGATCCCAATCACGGCTGCAGTAAAGGCATCCATCCCCACTAAACTGGGGATCACCTGTGGTAAGCCATAATAGAGCAAAAACAACTGCACCAATAAAGGGGTGCCGCGAAAGAAACTAATGAAGATTTGCGCTAAGCCATTTAACCCAGGGACACGAAAGACGCGAATTAAGGCGATGGCGACGGCTAAGGCGAGGGAGAAAAGTAGCCCCAAAAAGGCCATTTCCATGGTGATCCCTAAATAGCTAAGCAATAGAGGGAACAGCGAGACCATATAATCGAAATCAAACGCCATGAGAGTCCTTTAAACAAAAAAGCCCGCCAACGCGGGCTTTTTAATGTTGGTGAATACTTACTTTTGGGTGACGTCAGCACCAAACCACTTGATCGAAATATCGGCTAACGTGCCGTCATCACGCATGTTGACGAGTGTTGTGTTCACCTCATCACGTAAGCGCTGGCCGCGGTCGTTGTCAACAAATGGCCAGGCGTTGGCAATGGTTTCAAAAGGCTGACCCGCTAATTGTAGAGGCAAGCCCGACTCTTTGATCAATTGTAGTGCGGAGAGGCGGTCCATAATAAACGCATCGGCACGGCCCAGGGCCACATCGTGCTCAATACCGGTTTCGTAGGTTTTGATATGGATATCATCGGACGCTGAATGATCGCGAAGGAGTTGCTCAAAGTTAGAGCCCAAGTTCACCGCGACCGTCTTATCTTTTAAATCTGCGACGGACTGAATCGCGTCATTGCCCTTACGAACCGTGATTTGCGCCCCATCGACGACATACGGGTTGGTAAACAAATATTTCGCTTGGCGCTCATCGGTGATAGTGATTTGGTTTGAAATCGTATCAATACGACCAGTTTGTAAAAGCCCAAATAAGCCCGAGAAGTTAGCCGTTACATACTCGATATCGTAGTCATTACGCTGACCAATCTCATCCCAAAGGTCGACTTCAAACCCTTGTAGTTGGTCTTGTTTGACAAAGGTAAAAGGAAAGTATCGGCCAGACATGCCCACTTTGACGGTGTCTGATGCAAAAGCGGGGACTGAAATCACCATGCTCAGGCTGAGCAGGGCGTTGAGGATCCATTTAGTCATGAAAAACTCCGTAATAACCACATCAATATTGATAGGAAACGTAATATAGAGGGGCGAAGAGGGGACTAGAAATACCTTGTTGTTATGAGTAATAACGTATTAACAGGCGTGAGTCGGATCGATGCGGGACATGGCCTCGAATTCTCGGACTGGTCACGACGACCATGTGCGTAATGTTGTGAGTAAAAAGCGGGTAGGCTGTGGCGATCTCTGGGTTATCTGTGGGATCTATGTGCATAAGTCGGATCTTATTCACTGATTTCGGGATCTTGTGGGTAGCGATCTGGGCGCGACAGGAGTACCATTATGACCTTTTCCTTTTCGGTATAACTGCGTGGAGTCAAACGTGTCATCATCGCTTTGGTTGCAGTGTCTTGAACGGCTTCAAGATGATTTACCTGCAACAGAATTTAGTATGTGGGTACGGCCACTTCAAGCCGAACTCAATGACAATACGTTGACCCTGTTTGCCCCTAACCGTTTTGTGCTTGATTGGGTGCGGGATAAATATTTGCATCAGATTAATCAACTGCTGAATGAGTTTTGTGGTGTCGACGTGCCTATGCTGCGCTTTGAAGTGGGCAGTAAACCGGTTGCTGCTGCGCCGCAATCTGCGCCAGCTGGCCCGGCGTCAGCCCCTGCGCCTCAACAAGCGGCCCCTGCCCCCACTCGTGGACGCGTTTGGGAGCCCGCACCGTCACCGGTGCAATCGGATGTCAATCATCGCTCCAACGTGAATCCGAAACACAAGTTTAATAACTTTGTGGAAGGTAAATCGAACCAGCTTGCACTCGCGGCGGCACGGCAGGTCTCGGGAAACCCGGGAGCGGCATATAATCCGCTGTTTTTGTATGGTGGGACGGGGCTGGGTAAAACGCACTTGCTCCATGCGGTGGGGAATGCTATTTCCGATCGAAAGGCAGATGCTCGCGTGGTTTACATGCACTCTGAGCGGTTTGTGCAAGACATGGTCAAAGCACTGCAGAACAACGCCATCGAAGAGTTTAAGCGCTACTACCGTAGCGTGGATGCACTCTTGATCGATGATATTCAGTTTTTTGCCAATAAAGAGCGCTCACAAGAAGAGTTTTTCCATACCTTTAATGCCTTGCTTGAGGGGAATCAGCAGATCATTTTGACCTCCGATCGCTACCCAAAAGAAATCAATGGGGTTGAGGATCGCTTGAAATCACGCTTTGGTTGGGGCCTGACGGTTGCTATCGAACCGCCTGAATTGGAAACGCGTGTGGCGATCTTGATGAAAAAGGCAGAAGACCACGCGATTCGTTTGCCGGATGAAGTTGCCTTCTTTATTGCTAAGCGGTTGCGGTCGAATGTCCGTGAACTGGAAGGGGCGCTTAATCGTGTCATTGCCAACGCCAACTTTACCGGCCGCGCGATCACCATTGATTTCGTTCGGGAAGCGTTGCGCGATTTGTTGGCGCTACAAGAAAAGCTGGTCACTATCGATAATATTCAGAAAACCGTGGCAGAATATTATAAAATCAAGATGGCGGATTTGTTATCTAAGCGCCGGTCTCGCTCGGTTGCACGCCCTCGTCAAATGGCGATGGCCTTATCGAAAGAGCTGACCAACCACAGCTTGCCAGAAATTGGTGATGCCTTTGGCGGTCGTGACCATACAACCGTATTGCATGCATGCCGTAAAATTGAGCAACTGCGTGAAGAAAGTCACGATATTAAAGAAGATTACTCTAACCTGATTCGAACATTGTCGTCCTAATTATGAAATTTATTCTTACGCGTGAGCAGCTACTTCAACCGCTGCAACAAGTTTCTGGGGCTTTAGGTGGGCGCAGTACCTTACCGATCTTAAGCAATCTTCTGATTGAAGTCGCCGAGCAGCAACTTAAGCTCACCGCCACTGATATGGAGGTGGAGCTTAATGCAACGGCACCGTTGGAGGGAGAGCATCAAGATGGGGCGATAACGGTTCCCTCGCGTAAGTTCATGGATATTATCAAAGGCTTGAACAGTGAAGCCCGTATTACGGTTGCTCAAGAAGGTGATCGTGTCGTGGTGCGAGCGGGTCGAAGCCGGTTCACCTTGTCCACCTTGCCGGCTAGCGATTATCCCAACATCGATGATTGGCAAGCGGATGTAAGCCTGCAGCTGCCACAAAATAAACTGAATCACCTGATTGATGCGACTCAGTTTTCAATGGCAAACCAAGATGTGCGGTATTATCTCAATGGCTTGCTGTTCGAAACCGATGGACAAACGCTACGTACGGTAGGGACCGATGGTCACCGTATGGCAGTGTGCCACCTGACCATGGATGAAAGCGCGCCAGCGCAACAAGTGATTGTGCCGCGTAAAGGCGTCAGTGAGCTAGCGCGTTTGTTGGATGATAGTGAGAACCCGGTCAATATTCAGATTGGTGCTTCCAATATTCGTGCGGTAGTCGGCAACGTGACCTTTACTTCGAAGTTAGTCGATGGACGATTTCCTGACTATCGCCGAGTGCTGCCGCAATCGACGTCTCGGACACTTGAGGTTAATTGCGCGGAGCTCAAGCAAGCCTTGTCGTTAGCCGCGGTGCTGTCGAACGAGAAATTCCGTGGTGTTCGGATGAATATTGATGGCAGTGAGCTGCGCATCTCTGCCAATAACCCCGAGCAAGAAGAAGCCGAAGAATTTTTGGAAGTGAATTATCAAGGCGAGGCCATCGAGATTGGTTTTAACGTCAGTTATGTTTTAGATGTGCTCAACGTTTTGCGCTGTAACACTGTCCGTTTTTCAATGACAGACGCGGTCGGCAGTACTTTGATTGAGGACTGTGATCGCGATGATGCCATGTATGTCGTGATGCCCATTCGCCTCTAGATTATGGCGCTCACTCGACTGGTCATTCATGACTTCAGAAATATTGAAGCCTGCGATATCGAACTGTCGTCAGGCTTTAACTTTTTAATTGGCCCCAACGGCAGTGGAAAAACCAGTGTCTTGGAGGCGATTCATTTTCTTGGCCACGGGCGCTCATTTCGCAGCGCACTGAACAGCCGTGTGATCCGTCATCAACAACCGAGCTTAACGGTCCATGGCCGGGTGAAAACGCAAGATGGGATCTTGCTTCCGGTCGGCATTCAAAAGCGCCGAGACGGCAGTGCCGATGTTAAAATAGGTCAAGAAAAAGGGCAAAAGCTAGTGGCACTGGCCAAAGTCTTGCCCTTGCAGCTGATTACCCCTGAAGGGTTTGAGCTATTAACAGATGGTCCTAAATTTCGCCGTGCGTATATTGACTGGGGGGTGTTTCATTCCCAACCCGGTTTTTTTGAAGCGTGGACGCGGGTCAAGCGGCTCACCAAGCAACGGAACGCCGCGCTTAAAACTGCGCGCAATTACCGTGATATACAAGTGTGGGATGCAGAACTTGCTAGCTTGGCCGAGCAAATTAGTGTTTGGCGACAAGCTTATGTTAATGCTGTGGCCGAGCGCGCAACGGCGTTATGCCAGGCATTTTTACCCGAGTTCTCGATTCAGTTTCGGTTCTCCCAAGGCTGGGAGCGCGGTGCAGATTACCAGGCTTTGTTGGCGACTAACTTCGAACGCGATCAGCAAATGGGCTACACGGTGTCTGGACCACACAAAGCCGATTTACGCATCAAGGTGGCCGGTACCCCGGTCGATGATGTGCTCTCTCGAGGGCAACTAAAATTGATGGTTTGTGCGCTTCGGCTTGCACAAGGACAGCTATATAGCGAAGAGCAAGGCATCGCCTGTATTTACCTGATCGATGACTTTGCCTCAGAATTAGACAGCCGCCGCCGGGCACTGCTCGCCAGTGAATTGACCCGGATCGGGGCGCAGGTTTTTGTCAGCGCCATTAGTGCCGATCAAGTCGCGGAAATTTGCGACGAAAATAGTAAGATGTTTCATGTGGAACATGGCAAAATTAACGCAGGATAAATAAGCGAGAGTAACTCAATGTCCAACGAATACGATTCATCGAGTATCAAGGTACTGAAGGGCTTGGATGCCGTCCGTAAGCGTCCGGGAATGTATATCGGCGACACCGACGACGGTACCGGCCTACACCATATGGTGTTTGAGGTGGTCGATAACTCGATCGATGAAGCACTGGCCGGACATTGTAACGATATCGTGACCACCATTCACGAAGACGGCTCTGTGTCGGTCCGCGACGACGGTCGTGGTATCCCTGTCGATATTCACGAAGAAGAGGGTGTTTCAGCTGCTCAAGTTATCATGACCGTGCTGCAYGCCGGGGGTAAATTTGATGATAACTCGTATAAAGTGTCGGGCGGCCTACACGGTGTCGGTGTCTCTGTGGTTAACGCACTGTCAGAAAAGCTTGAATTGACAATTTGGCGTAACGGTTATGCCCACCAACTCAATTTTTCTCATGGTGAGCCACTGGGTCCCTTGGTTCAACTGGGCGAAACCGATCAAACCGGTACCCGCATTCGTTTTTGGCCGAGTGAAGAAACCTTCACGGATATTCACTTCAACTACGAGATCCTCGCCAAGCGCTTACGTGAATTGTCTTTCCTTAACTCGGGTGTGTCGATTCGATTGATTGACGAGCGCGAGGAAGACAAATCGGATCACTTTAAATATGAAGGCGGTATCCGTGCGTTCGTTGAGCATTTGAATAAAAAGAAAACCGCGATTCATCCATCGGTGTTCCATTTTGAACATATGCGTGATGATGGCGTTAGCGTCGAAGTCTCAATGCAGTGGAATGATGGCTACCAAGAGAACATCTACTGTTTTACCAACAATATTCCACAGCGCGACGGTGGTACGCATTTGGCTGGGTTCCGCGGTGCACTGACGCGAACCTTAAACAGCTTTATGGACAAAGAAGGCTACTCGAAAAAAGCTAAAGCAGCGACGTCTGGCGATGATGCCCGTGAAGGTTTGACGGCGGTGGTATCGGTCAAAGTCCCTGATCCTAAGTTTTCGAGCCAAACCAAAGACAAACTGGTGTCATCGGAAGTGAAATCGGCGGTTGAGTCGGCGATGAGCAGCCACTTGTCTGACTTTTTAATTGAACATCCAGCCGATGCCAAAGTGGTGTGCTCCAAGATTATTGATGCCGCACGTGCACGTGATGCAGCGCGTAAAGCGCGTGAAATGACACGTCGTAAAGGGGCACTGGACTTAGCTGGCTTGCCTGGTAAATTGGCCGACTGCCAAGAAAAAGATCCCGCCCTGTCTGAGCTCTACATTGTGGAGGGTGACTCAGCCGGTGGCTCAGCGAAACAAGGGCGTAATCGCAAAAACCAAGCGATATTGCCGCTTAAAGGTAAGATCTTAAACGTGGAAAAAGCCCGTTTTGATAAGATGTTATCGTCGCAAGAAGTGGCGACTCTGATCACCGCCATGGGCTGTGGGATTGGTCGCGAAGAGTACAACCCCGATAAGTTACGCTACCACAGCATCATTATCATGACGGATGCTGACGTTGATGGCTCTCACATTCGTACCTTGTTATTAACCTTCTTCTATCGTCAAATGCCTGAGTTGATTGAGCGTGGTTATATTTACATCGCTCAGCCACCCCTTTATAAAGTGAAGAAGGGTAAGCAAGAGCAGTACATCAAAGACGATGAAGCGATGGAGCAATATCAGGTCGCGCTGGCACTGGAAAATGCCTCATTATTTGTGAACCCTGATGCGCCAGCGATGCATGGTGAATCGCTTGAAAAGCTGGTCAAAGAGTACAATGGTGTGCTTAAACTGATTCAGCGTATGAAGCGTCGTTATCCTGCGGCATTGCTGAATGAGCTACTGTACCAACCGCGTTTAGCGGTCGAGGAACTTCGTGACGAATGGGCCGCGAAGAAGTGGGTTGAGAACATTGTCGACATCCTTAATCGCAAATCGACCGGTGAAAGCCACTATAAAGCGTCTTGTCGCTTTGATGAAGATCATCAAGTTTGGGTGCCTGAGTTGGTGGTGCGAACCCATGGTGTTGATTACAAGTACCAGGTCAGCTATGACTTCCTGAATTCGAAAGAATATGGGCGTATTGCGAGCTTATCGGAAACACTCGATCAGCTACTTGACGAGGGTGCTTACGTGAAGCGTGGGGAACGGACCCAAAAAGTGGAGACCTTTGAGCAGGCGCTAAACTGGTTGGTTAAAGAATCCATGCGTGGTGTCTCGCGTCAGCGTTATAAAGGTTTGGGGGAGATGAATCCTGATCAACTTTGGGAGACCACCATGGATCCTGAAGGGCGCCGTATGATGCAGGTGACTATCCACGATGCGGTTGCGGCAGATGAGCTGTTTACCACCTTGATGGGTGATCAAGTTGAGCCTCGTCGGGCCTTTATTGAAAACAACGCGCTGAAAGTGGAAAACCTCGACGTGTAAACTACTGATCTGTTAGTTGTCTCTATTAAGGCCAGCAGTATTGCTGGCC
>NZ_MUFG01000021.1:0-56750 GCF_001996065.1 Salinivibrio sp. MA351
ATTGAGGATAACGGTCCAGGGATACCTGAACAGCATTTAAAATATATATTTGATATGTTTTATGTTATCGCTGATTCAGATAAAAAGTCGCAAAGTACTGGAATGGGACTAGCGATTTGTAAATCAATGATTGAAGCTCATGGTGGAAGAATTGTCGCAGCAAACAAAGTAACAACAACCGGAATGCGTTTTGATATTATGTTACCAATAAACGAGACTGAGAGTGAAGAGCAATTAATGGCACTAAAACATACTGTGGTTGAAAATGATGTGTAAAACTTAAGCTTTATCAGTATAGTAAGCTCCAACAGGAGAATGGATTTTATATTCGTACTGATAGATCAGTTGAGAGACAATACCAATGAATAATAAAATTGTAGTAATCGATGATGAAGCTCAAATACGACGAATGCTTAAGGTGGCACTCAGTAGTGATGGTTACGTAGTAACAGGATGCGGTACAGGACAAGAGGGAATCACGGCAGTTGCTAGGCAGCAGCCCGATCTTGTTATCCTTGATTTAGGTCTGCCTGATTTGGATGGTCAAGACGTCCTCAAGGCAATTCGGGAATGGAGTCGTGTACCTGTTATTGTCTTATCGGTAAGAGATCATGAATCGATGAAAGTACTTGCGTTGGACGAGGGAGCTCAGGACTATGTGACAAAACCATTCAGTATTATTGAATTATTGGCGCGTGTTCGGGCGTGCTTAAGAGATCTTTCTTCGAGCCCGGAGTCTCCGATTAAAACAGACGGTAAACTTTCTATTGATTTATCTGCGAGAAGAGTCTGCTTGGGAGAAAACACGATCGAGTTCACTCCCAAAGAGTATAACGTTTTGGCTTTGCTATCTAAAAGTCCTAATCGAGTGGTAACACAATCCCAGATTCTTCAACAGGTATGGGGCCCGGGACATGAAGACGACACTCATTATCTGCGCATTATCATTAGCCATATCCGCCAAAAGCTGGGTGATGATCCACTACAACCGACTTACGTTATTACCGAACCAGGAGTCGGGTATCGATTTTGTCTGGATCAAGTCAGCGATGAGTCCTTAAGTGGCTAAACCTGGAAATAAAGCCCGCATGCCAGAGGCAATAAACTCGATCCCGAGAGAGCCGAGAATCAGACCCATGATTCGAGTGATCACGTTAATACCGGTTTGTCCCAAGAATTTTACCACCGCAGGTCCCACTTTAAATAAGCCCCAAATGCCAGCGGCGAAGATCACCAGGGTTGAAATAAGCGTGACCGTACTCCATGTATCAGGGTATTGGGAGCCGTAAACAATGGTCGAACTGATCGCGCCGGGGCCCGCAAGCAACGGCATGGCAAGCGGCACCACGCCCACTTGCTCACGACTGATGGTTTCTGACTGCTCCTGCTTGTTTTGTTTACCTTCTCCTAACTTACCGTTCATCATCGTAAAAGCGATACTGAGCAGTAGCATGCCACCGGCGACACGGAAAGAGTCTAAAGAAATACTGAACAAGTCGAGCAACATCTGACCGGCAAGCAAGGACACAATCAAGATAATCGCCACCGCGATCGCTGCGGTATACGCAGTGCGGTTTCGCTCTTGCTTATCAAGATGCACGGTAAGGGTCACAAAAACGGGCATGATACCGATAGGGTTCACGGCGGCAAAAAGCCCGACAAAAAACTGTACAAAAATCATGGTGTCAAAAACGGCCATGGCGAATCTCGTGATGCTGTGAGGAAGTCCAGTTTCTCTCGGGTTAAAAGGTGGGGCCAGTATAGCGACCTCAGCTTAAAAACCAACCGCTTAACCTTGCATTTTCTGCAAGTCTTGATTGCGGTTTTAGTGAAGTCATGGGAGGGAGCAAAAAAGTCCCCAAATGAGTGAGCAAGATTGTTAGCGCAAACTATACTGAGCGACTAAACGGTTTTTACTCACTAGAGAAAAAAGAGTCACATTGGTGGGCTTACAAGAATAAAAGAAACAGCTTTATGGTAGACACTCACTTTTTGTTGAAAAAATAATACAAAATCACCGCTTTTGTTGGCCTCGCATGTAAAGGTCGTGTTACTTTGGTGAAAATATTGGACACGTAGCCTGTGTGCTACATGATGAATAAACCCAATGTTCATGGGGGTTAAGCAATAAATTCGTTGTGATTGATTTGATAACAAATGATCGAGATCAAGTTGCTATCGCTGTGAAAACTTATACTCAGTTTTGAAAGTTATTTACTAAATGCGATGCCGTTAGGGTGAAGAAATCTCGGTTAGAGGGGTCAAACGCCAGGCAGCCATCAAAAACCCAACCAAGCGGGTACGCTGATGGTCGCAAGCAGTTACTAAATGATTTTCAAATATGAACCAGGAGACAACTATGCCTGTTACTAATATTGCCGAACTCAACGCGATGGTTGAGCGTGTCAAAAAGGCACAACAAGAATTTGCTACCTATTCACAGGAGCAAGTAGACAAGATCTTCCGTGCTGCATCACTGGCGGCAAACAACGCGCGTATCCCGCTGGCTAAACAAGCCGTCGAAGAGTCAGGCATGGGTATCCTCGAAGACAAGGTTATCAAAAACCACTTCGCGTCTGAGTTCATCTACAACAAATACAAAGACGATAAAACCTGCGGCATTCTTGAAGAGAATGACGAATTCGGCACCATGACCATTGCCGAACCAGTGGGTCTTATCTGCGGTATCGTTCCAACCACGAACCCAACGTCGACAGCGATCTTCAAATCTCTGATCTCACTGAAAACCCGTAACGGCATCATCTTCTCGCCACACCCACGTGCGAAAAACTCCACCAATGATGCCGCAAAACTGGTTCTCGACGCCGCGGTTGCCGCCGGTGCGCCTAAAGACATTATTGGCTGGATTGATCAACCGTCTGTTGAGCTTTCTAACGCACTGATGAAGCACGATGACATCAACCTGATTCTGGCCACGGGTGGCCCAGGCATGGTGAAAGCGGCATACTCATCTGGTAAACCAGCTATCGGCGTGGGTGCGGGTAACGTACCTGTCGTGATTGACGAGACTGCAGACATTAAGCGTGCTGTAGCTTCTGTACTCATGTCTAAAACCTTCGATAACGGCGTGGTATGTGCGTCAGAGCAAGCGGTTATCGTGATGGACGAAGTGTATGACGAAGTCAAAGAACGTTTCGCCTCTCACAAAGGCCATGTATTGAGTAAAACCGACGCCGACAAAGTGCGTAAAGTGTTGCTTATTAACGGCAACCTGAACGCAGATATCGTCGGTCAATCAGCAACAAAAATTGCCGATATGGCAGGCGTAAGCGTCCCATCAGACACAAAAATCCTGATTGGTGAAGGCCTGGAAATCAGCATTGAAGAAGAATTTGCACACGAGAAACTCTCACCAACCCTGGGTATGTTCCGTGCCAAAAACTTCGAGCACGCCGTCGACATGGCTTGCAAAATGGTAGAAATGGGCGGTATCGGTCACACATCAGGCCTGTATACCAACCAAGACGTCAACCAAGACCGCATTAAGTATTTCGGTGACCGCCTGAAAACAGCACGTATTCTGGTGAACATTCCAACGACGCACGGTGGTATCGGTGATTTGTACAACTTTAACGTTGCACCGTCACTCACACTGGGTTGTGGCTCATGGGGTGGTAACTCAATTTCTGAGAACGTTGGGCCTAAACACCTGATGAACAAGAAAACTGTTGCGAAGCGAGCTGAGAATATGCTGTGGCACAAACTACCAAAATCTATCTACTTCCGTCGCGGCAGCTTGCCAATCGCACTGGGTGATTTGGAAGACAAGAAACGTGCGATGATCGTGACTGACCGCTTCCTGTTTAACAACGGTTATTCAGAGCAAATTGAGTCACTGCTTAAAGCGCAAGGCATGGATGTAAACACTTTCTTCGAAGTGGAAGCGGATCCAACGCTAAGCGTGGTACGCAAAGGTGCTGAAGCGATGCAAAGCTTCCAGCCTGACGTGATTATCGCTCTTGGTGGTGGTTCACCGATGGACGCAGCGAAAATTATGTGGGTGATGTACGAGCATCCAGAAACCGCGTTCGAAGAACTCGCAATGCGCTTTATGGATATCCGTAAACGTATCTACAAATTCCCGAAAATGGGTAAAAAAGCCGAATTGGTTTGTGTCACAACCACTTCAGGTACTGGTTCAGAAGTCACGCCGTTTGCGGTTGTGACTGACGACGAAACTGGTGCTAAATACCCATTGGCTGACTACGAGCTGACACCACAAATGGCGATTGTTGATGCCAACCTGGTGATGAACATGCCGAAGTCGCTGACAGCCTTTGGTGGTTACGATGCGATTACTCACGCGATGGAAGCTTACGTGTCTATCCTGTCAAATGAGTACTCGGAAGGGCAAGCGTTGCAAGCACTGAAACTGCTGAAAGACTATCTACCAGCAAGCTATGCACACGGTGCTAACGACCCCATCGCACGTGAGAAAGTGCACAATGGTGCCACCATTGCCGGTGTCGCGTTTGCCAACGCCTTCTTGGGTGTGTGTCACTCCATGGCGCATAAACTCGGTGCTGAGTTCCACCTGCCGCATGGCCTGGCGAACGCATTATTGATTTCAAACGTGGTACGTTTTAACGCCAATGACAACCCAACCAAGCAAACGGCATTCTCGCAGTACGACCGCCCACAAGCACGTCGTCGCTATGCAGAAATCGCTGACCACTTGGGTCTGGCTCAAACCGGTGACCGTACCGCACAGAAAATTGAGCGTTTGTTAACCTGGCTTGAAGACATGAAACTGAAACTAGACATCCCAACCTCTATCCAAGCGGCGGGTGTACCAGAAGCAGACTTCATGGCTAAATTAGACGAGCTAGCGGAAGAAGCGTTTGATGACCAATGTACCGGTGCAAACCCACGCTACCCACTCATCAAAGAGCTGAAAGAAGTGTTGGTTGCGTCTTACTATGGCAAGCCTTACGTTGAAGGTGAAACCTTTGAAGGCACCACGGTTATCAAAAAAAGAGATGACCAACCCGCTGCAGCGCCGACCAAAGCGGCTAAAGCTGACGCAAAAGCGAAAGCTGAGCAAAAGGACCAAAAAGCAGATGCCTAATGTAACCTAGGCAACCGCTTAACGAAAAAGACCCGCCACCGGCGGGTCTTTTTGATTTTACCCGTGGCGACGATGACACGAGAATACAGAGCGCTTCGCTTACGGAATACGGAAAGAGACGAGACGCTTCGCTTCTAGAGACTAGAGAAAGCAGCCTCGTGCTTGCATTGGGGGTTTTGCTCTTTCTAACCACTTGCTTCTAACAACCGGCCGTTAAAAGAATCATTCGAGACAATATACTCCGCGTTTCGAATTAATTCGTCATCCATCTCAAAGGTTGCGCGATGTCGGTGGCGTGGCACAATGCCTCCCACGCGGATCTTTAGCCCGGAAAGCTCTTTGGCCCAGCGCTGGGTTAAGCCGCCAATCATGGCATTGGCAACGGTGTCAGGGGTAAGATGAGCGCCAGCGACATTAATGATCACACCGGGGCGACCACGTTGTTGCATACACTCTGCCGCGTGCTGAACCACCAGATAACACGGCGAGGTTGTATTGGTCAGCGTTCTCGACATATCACACCAAGCACCATTGTTAAATAAACTGGGCAATATATCGCCTTGCCATTGATTGATGAGCACATCAATGCCGCCAAAAAGTTGCGTCACTTGTGCGAACGCATCATGGATAGAAGCCGGTTGATCATTGGCCAAACAAATCGGCTGGACGCGCCCAGCATAGGGACGGCATTGATCGGCACTTAAGCGCAGTGCTGGCCATTCAGTATCGAGCAATGCGACGTCAGCACCAAGCGAGCAAAAATGCTCTGCCATTGCGCGTCCCGATGATGAGCCGCCGGCGGTAATAACGACCACTGCGTTATCGATCTTCATGGTCAATTCCTCAATATTATCAACAAGATAGAGCGTCACGCCTTACCTTTCATACTCAAGCTAATCACGTGAAAATGACAGCTTACTCACACCTTATTCAAGCGTGGGAAGGTAATACTGGACCATAATTACGCCGACTGCGAAAAAAAGGCTCAAAACGTCTGGTCGTCTGGCAGAAATATTGTTGGGAATTGAGAGACGATCACAATTTCGATAAGGATCATGAAACCCTCTCAGGATCAACTTGCGAACTTCGTTGTTATGCGCTTACACGCATTTTATCGAAGCAATGCGATGTGGTGAGTTTTTCATACAAGGTGGCAGGGTTAAAAGCGGGGCGGCTTGGGGTTGCATCAGCTAAATGACGACGCTCATGACCGGAAAGATTATGGTAGACCGCTTCATCAAAGCCGTGCGTCCCCTGGGGCGGATAATGCATAGCGGCCGGAGCAAGTTGAAAGCGCAAATTAGCGCTGGCTAAACCGCCACGGTGAAAGGCATCGGCTTGGGCACTGGCGCGCTGATAATCTTCTTCATTGCTGGCCGCCAAGGGTTGCGGCTCTGCCAGCTGGAACTGCTGGCGCAATACCGCATCATTACTGATAGGGTTATCGGTGAGGGTGAGTGGCGTTGACTCATTCGCATCCCCGGAAAGCAGCGCCATCATCAACGCAAAGTCGGAACGACGCCCTTGCACCACCGCCTGATTGAGGTTGCCCCCAAACTGGACGTCGCTAATAAGCTGCGCTTTGTCGATGGTATGGATAGTCACTGCGGTTACCCTAATTCATATCGTGATTGTGCGGATGTGTAATAGGGTATCGGCCGCGTACGGTAAACTTTAGTGGTTTTTTATCCGGTTTGTGCCAGTTGGGGCGACAATGGCTGCGTACTTTGTCCAGCAAAATGCTGCATCGAAAACGCCACGCGATCGTCTGGCATCAGCGGGTAGCGCCGAGGTGGAAGTGACTCAATCAGCCGTAACCTTGGCAGCAATCCGCAGCCATTGGCAATTTGGATCGCAAGACCAGGCCGTGCATTAAGCTCGAGTACCATCGGGCCCTTCTCTTTATCTAATACCATATCTGTCCCCATATAACCTAAGTCGGTCATCTCCCAGGCGCTGGCTGCCAGCGTGAGCAGCTGCTGCCAATGAGGCACTTTCAGGGTATAAAGGTCATGTTCCGTATCCGGGTGATGGGTGATGGGGCGGTTAAATTGCACCGCCTTTAGCGCCTTACCGGTGGCCATATCTAGCCCGACGCCTACTGCCCCTTGGTGCAAATTGGCCTTGCCATCAGATGCTGAGGTCGACAGCCGCATCATCGCCATCACCGGATACCCTTGAAACACAATCACGCGAATATCAGGGACCCCTTCATAGCTAAAACCGCTGAAGCTATCGTCGAACGCGATCAAGTTCTCGACCACGGCGACATCCGCTTTGCCACCGAGCGAGAACAGGCCCGCGAGCGTATTGGTGATATGACGTTCAACATCGTTGTGGCTCACGGTCTTGCCAGAGGCCTTGGTATAGACCCCTTGATGATTTTTCGTCACCACCAAAATGCCCTTACCGCCTGAGCCTTGCGCCGGTTTAATCACAAAACCGGGCCAATTTTCCACCATGTGATGAATACGTTTGACGTGCGCTTGGCTATCAATCACGCCGATCAACTCAGGGACGGTAGCGCCGGCTTGTTGGGCGATCAACTTGGTTTTAAGTTTGTCATCTACTAATGGATAAAGACGCCTGTCGTTGTAACGACCAATGTAACGGATATTACGCTGGTTCATCCCCATGATGCCGGCGTGATTCAGGCGAAAGGGGGAGGCGAACCGTGAAAAGAATTTAATCATCACGACCGCTCCCATCCTGATGTGCTAACGGGCGAAACCGCTTCAACTCCGACAAGCGGTAGCCGGTGTAATTACCCAGCATTAATATCAATGCCAAGATCACCAGCTGCAAACCAATAAAGTTAAAGGTCAGATGCCGGACCAACTCATTGGTCATCGCCAAATACACCAACACCGCAGTGATGAGCGAGCCACCGCCTTGAATGACCACTTCTTTTGCGCCTTCCTCTTCCCATAAAATCGACATTCGCTCGATGGTCCATGACAGAATAATCATTGGGAAGAAGGTGATGGTTAGCCCTTCCATTAAGCCGATACGGAACGCGATCACGCTAAATACCGAAATAATTAAAATGACCGTGATAATCACCGCGGAAATTCGCGCCACCAGCAGCAAATTAAGCCGCGAAAGATAGCTTCTTATCACCAGCCCAGTGCCGACGATCAACACAAAGCCAACAATCCCAGTGAGTAATTGGGTTTGCACAAAGGCAACCGCAATCAGCACTGGCATAAAGGTCCCTGAAGTCTTTAACCCCACGATCACGCGCAAGAACACCACAATTAGCGCGCCAATCGGGATCAGCATAATGGTTTTAAACATCGCCTGCTCTTCAATGGGCAAGCTATGAATAGAAAAGTTAAGTAGGTTATCGGCGGAAACCTTCGCCGAAGTGGCCTGTTGTGGGCTGATATCTTGGGAGATAATTGAAAAATGTACCTGGCTATGTTCACCGCCCATCACTTCTAACAATGGTCCGCCGTGCTGGTTCCAGAGCAGGACATTATTGTGATGGCCATTTTGCCCAGTGGTTAAATCAAACAAGTGCCAGCGTGTGTCTTGCCACACTTGTAGCATGGGAGAAATGGTTTGGCGACGTCGCCCATCTTCAAGCTCCAAGCCACCGACCACGCGCGCATGCACACCTTCCAGTGCCAAGGTTTTTCGTAGGGCGTCGGGTTTGTCGAGGGTATTGAGTAACAAAGCCGCGTTTTGACTATCTGGGCTATTAAATTGTTTGATGAGCTCACGGGTCAACGTAATGTTGTCCGCCGAGCGCGCCCGTGCACGATCCAACAGTGCTAAGGCCGCATTTTTGGCAGCATTATCCATCACAGGAAGCGCCACCTGCTCTTCATCAGGTGGAGCCATGGTATAGCGCGCACTGTCGTCGACTAACATTTGGTTTTTAAAATAAAGGGTTTGCTCACCGTTGGCTTGGCGCGTCGACCACTGTGCTTGGCGGCCATGTTCAGTGTTAAGCAATGAAAAGCCATAGCCTGCCGAGGAGGTGCTCTCATCGATAAGCGTAAGCCCAGGTTGGCTATCTGGTGCAGCAAGGCTAACTTTTACTGGGCCATCGCCGGCATCAAAGTTAATTCTGGCCTCAATTTGCCAGACTTGGCGGGTGTCATCCGCTTGCCAAGGCACCCCATAGCCTAGGTGACGATAGGCACTGAGTGCGATACCGGCCAAAATTAAAAAGCCGATCAAAAAGTAAAAAGGAACCCGTGAAACCATGTCGATTACCTATTTTCGTAGAGCCTAGCTTTTCGTAAAGCCTATTCTTGTAGAGCCGATTCTTTAGACGCTGATGGCGGCTGACGATCATCATCACTAGGCTCCGGGGGAGTGTCCGGCTGATATTGCGGATGAATGTGTACTTGGCTGACATCTACCACGGCTAAATCTTTAAAAAACGAGCGGCCCAACAATACGGGGTATTCCATATTGGTGCGATCCGCGAGGGTAAATTCGGTTTTTTCGTGAATGTTACCCACCCGGATCCACGCTTCAACCACGGGGCGGCGGTCAGTTTTATCGGTCGATGATTGCCGTATGAGAACCCAGCGCTTTACGGGCATTTCCATAAATACTGGCTGGTCATTGTTTTCACTATGATTGACATTAAACTTGACCCAGGTGTCACCATCGCGCTCAAATTCTTGAATATCTACCGCATTGAGCGACGAGGTTGCCGCGCCGGTATCTACGCGCGACTGGAAGGTGCTTTTGACTTCATCAAACCAAACCCACTCACGTCCGCCGAGGACCACTTTGTCGTTATTCACGGGCACCCGGACCACTTTTTCTTGGATTTTAACTTCCGGTTTTGGGTTAGCGAAATTGGCATATAGTTTGGCTTGAGTACGCTGAATAACAGTCAGTTGGCTCTCGAGCGCCGTGACTTTATCCGTCAGCTGAGTTAATGACGCATCGTGTTGGGTAAAAGCATCAGTCAGGCTTTGCCGCTGTTGGTGGCTCTGGGTGGCAACGGTATTGAGTTTATCCAGTGTTTCTTGGTGTTGCTGCTGAGAGGTGAGCATGCAACCGGATATCGTTAATAACAACACACTGATTAGTGAGCAACGAAAAAGCATCTAAGTCTCCACTGCATAGAAGGATGGCTACTGGCCGTATCGCCTCAAACAATGGATCAAAAGTGAGGCTGAGCGCAGATTCTAAAGGATGCGACCAAGATGGATAGAGGGATTCTGTCAAATGTTAGTCAGAATTGACTAAACGTTGATTATATCAACGCTATCGGTGAAAAATTGCCCGAAAACAGGCAGTCGCGCCCTTGTGCATAAAGTGAACAACAATAAAAGGGCGCAGATCGCGACATCAGCGTCAGCGTTGCGTGTGCTCTAGGTCAAATTAACTACACTAGGTAACATTAACCACAGCACACGCCGCCTGGCGCGATTTAATCAGGATTGCGCGCCACTAAAATTGCGCGTTTAGGCGCCGGATACCCTTCGATGGTTTGCGTCGGGTCATCTGGGTTTAGGTACTCTGGCAACGAGTTATGGGTCATCCACGCTGTGCTGCGCTGCTCATCGGTGGTGGTGACACATTCATCGACAATACGGACATCGACAAATCCGACTTTTTCCAACCACACTTTGAGCGCACGCGCCGAAGGGAAAAAGTAGACATTGCGCATTTGTGCATAGCGGCCTGATGGCACCAATACAGCGTTTTCATCGCCATCAATCACCAAGGTTTCCAGTATCAGCTCACCGTCTTTCCCCAACTGATCTTTGAGTTGCATTAGATGATCGAGCGGCGAGCGACGGTGGTAAAGCACGCCCATGCTAAACACGGTATCAAAGGCACGCAGAGCAGGGAGTTTTTCGATTCCTAAGGGCAGCAGATGCGCGCGTTGGTCATTGCCCATTAAGCGACGAATGGCGTCGAACTGCATTAAGAAGAGCTCAGAGGGATCAATACCCACGGTCAGAGCCGCCCCTTCACCCAACATCCGCCACATGTGGTAGCCATTGCCGCAACCGACATCGAGCACATAGCGCCCTTTGAGCGGAGAGATATGGGGAAGCACCCGATCCCACTTCCAATCCGAACGCCACTCGGTGTCGATATCCATACCGTGAACCTGATAAGGCCCTTTGCGCCATGGGTGAAAGCTACGGAGCAGATTTTCTAACTTTTTACGCTCACCGGCAGGCAAGCTGGTGGCATCGCCAATCTGGACCCTATCTTTTAGCTCCACCTGCTCGGGCGCATCGGTCGGGATTTTATTCAGCACTTTTATCCACTTTGGCATATCGCCATGGGGCTGGGTTTGCCACTCCGCCAATTGCGCCGGCAGAACTTCTAACCAGTGAGAGAGACGGTTTTTGGCGATCAGTTGATAAAAATCGGAAAAATCAAACATCAGATTACTCGTACTTAATGGCGTGTTTCGCTGAATCAAAGGGTTGACTGGATCAAGGGTGCAACTCGATCAATGATATAAATAGATTAATGGTGTAACTGGATCAATGATCTAAATAGATCAATAGCGTACCGGGATGACGGGACGCATCGCTTTATGTCATCGCTTATCTTATTTAATCGCGAACATCGACCCAAAGTTAAAACATTGAAACCACATGGCGACACTGCTAAAACCAATCTCGCTCAATCGCGTTTTAWGGGTATCAATGCTATCTGGACGCATCACGTTTTCTAGCGCACTGCGTTTTTGACTGATCTCAAGCTCGCTGTAGCCATTGGCGCGTTTAAAGTCATGGTGCAAGTCAATCAGCAGTTCATTGGCGGTTTCGTCTTCAAAGCAATACTTCTCCGACAAAATCAGGATCCCGCCCGGTTTTAATCCTTGATAGATGCGGGTGAGTAGCGCTTGGCGATCGTCCGGGCTTAAAAATTGTAGGGTAAAATTAAGCACCACCATGGAGGCATTAGTAATCGTCACATCGCGAATATCAGCCTCACGCACCTCAACATCGGCAGCGCCGCGATAGGCATTCACATGCAAACGGCAACGCTCCACCATCGCTTGTGAATTATCAACCGCGATGATGGTACAGCTGTCATGAGGAATATGGCGGCGCATCGACAGGGTGGCGGCGCCCAACGAGCAACCGAGATCGTAAATATGGCTATCTGGCGTGGCAAAGCGTTTCGCCAGCATACCAATCGCCGAGATAATGTTGCTGTACCCAGGCACCGAGCGCTGGATCATATCCGGGAACACTTCGGCGACATTCTCATCGAAGGTAAAGTCGCCCATCTTCTCAATCGGCGCCGCGAAAATTTTATCCTGATTAGCCATATAAGCCCCTACAAATCAGCCCAGCTGGCCAGTGTGAGCACCTGACGCCAGCAAACCCTATCGCAAAAGCGGCGTATTGTAGTGAATTTTTCAGCGCCTGTCTGCACGGTGAGCGCGCACCTTGCGTGGATACACTAAAACAGTGCCCCTTGCTGACTTTGCGCGGCGCGGGTGACTGAAGCCAGTGGCGTTGATAAATCAAGATGTTGATACAAGTGTGCCGCGAGCGCCGGGGCTTGGTCATTATCCGAAGTATGAATCATTAAATAGGGCGTTTTGCCCGCGGCTATCCATTGAGATAAACGTGGGATCCATGGTTCAAAAAATGCGCTATTGTTTGCCAGCTCAGGATGACCAATAAACCGCACCATAGGCGCATCGCTGGTGGCAATCGCATGCACGGGGACACGCGGCTTTTTCTTTTGTGCATCAATCACCGCTGGCGTGTCCGGTTTCGCCGCGAACACAGGACGACTGTCCATGATCACTCGGTTGGCATGATGGGCGATCAAGAGTCGATTCAACGCTTTCTCTGCCTCTCCTTTGGCAAAAAAAGCCGGGTGCCGTACTTCCACGCCGATAAAGATATCCGCCGGTAAGCTTTGCAAAAAGGCGGCCAGATCCGGCAAGCCTTCAGGACCAAAGCGGGCCGGCAGCTGAATCGTCCACTGACCAATTTTATCATGGAGAGGCGCCATCAAATGAATAAAATCCCGCGTTAAATCTTGCGCATGGCGCAACTGGCATTGATGGGTAATGGTTTTGGGAAACTTAAAAGTAAATTGGAAAGTGTCTGACGTCGCGGCCGCCCAATTCGCCACCGTCTTTGGCGACGGCGACGCATAAAAGGTGGTATTGCCCTCAACCGTATTGAATACCTCTGCGTAGCGGGCTAAACGCTCACCCGAACGGGTACCTGGAGGATAAAAATGGTTCTGCCAACTGGGATGAGACCACTGGGTCAAACCAAGGCGCAATGGCGGATCGGACAGTTGATGTAGCATCAGAGACATGGCGTCGTTATGATTGGTCAATACACGTTGCGGTAGCCTAATCGCAACCGGGGAAAAAAACCATATGAAGGAGAAACAGAATAAAAACACGCGATCGCTTTACCAAGAGCGGGGCTTTTCCTTTATAATGGCAGGTCTTTGACAGTAACGGCAGTCGCGGGGGCGTACCGTCAGGTACGACAAAGACTGTTGTCTAATTTCCCTCAGAATTGACAGGCTTGTGCCCAAGGGGGCAAGCGGAATTATCAGAACAGATCAGGAATAGTCTATGCGCACCCAATATTGTGGTCACCTGAATAAAGCCCATGTCGGGCAAGAAGTAAGTCTTTGTGGTTGGGTTAATCGTCGTCGTGATTTGGGCGGCTTGATTTTTATCGACATGCGCGACCGTGAAGGTCTGGTGCAAGTTGTGATTGATCCTGATATGGGTGACGTTTACGAACACGCCAATAAACTGCGTAACGAATTCTGTGTTGCCATTCGTGGTGAAGTCCGTGCACGTCCAGACAGCCAAATCAACCGTGATATGGCCACCGGCGAAGTCGAGGTGGTGGCGAAAGGGTTGGAGATTATCAACCGCAGCGCACCGATGCCGATTGACTTTAACCAGTTTATCTCTGAAGAGCAGCGTCTTAAGTACCGCTACCTCGACTTGCGTCGTCCAGAGATGAGCGATCGCATTAAACTGCGTGCCAAGGCTACCAGCTTTGTCCGTCGCTTCCTGGATGAGAACGACTTTTTAGATATCGAAACCCCGGTACTGACCAAAGCAACCCCGGAAGGTGCGCGCGATTACTTGGTGCCAAGCCGCGTTCACAAAGGCAGCTTTTATGCCTTGCCACAATCGCCACAGCTGTTTAAACAGCTACTGATGATGTCCGGCTTCGATCGCTATTACCAAATCGTGAAGTGCTTCCGAGATGAAGACTTGCGCGCGGATCGCCAACCAGAATTTACCCAAATCGATATCGAAACCTCGTTCATGAGCGCTGAACAAGTACGTGACGTGACCGAGCAAATGATCCGCGAAATGTGGCAGTCGCTACTCAACGTTGATTTGGGTACCTTCCCCATCATGAAATATGAAGAAGCGATGCGTCGGTTTGGCTCTGATAAGCCAGACTTGCGTAACCCGCTTGAAATCGTCGATGTGGCCGACATTGTCAAAGACGTTGAATTTAAAGTCTTCTCTGGTCCAGCGAACGATGAAAAAGGCCGTGTGGCAGTCATCCGCGTGCCAGGTGGCGCTAGCTTATCTCGCAAACAAATTGATGAGTACACCCATTTTGTTAGCATTTACGGCGCCAAAGGCTTGGCATGGATGAAGGTCAACGATCGCGACGCCGGCTTTGACGGTATTAAATCGCCCGTCGCCAAGTTCCTTAACGCGGATGTCGTGGAGAGTATTCTGTCACGCACTGACGCGCAAAGCGGGGACATTATCTTGTTCGGCGCCGACAAAAAATCGGTAGTCACCGAAGCGCTGGGCGCATTGCGTGTAAAAGTAGGCTTGGATCTTGAACTGACCGACACCCAAGCTTGGACCCCGCTGTGGGTAGTGGACTTCTCGATGTTTGAGGAAGACGACGAAGGCAACCTGCACGCCATGCACCACCCATTTACTGCACCAACTGACGTCACGCCAGAGCAGCTAAAAGCCAATCCGGCCGCGGCGAACTCCAATGCCTACGACATGGTGATTAATGGCTATGAAGTCGGCGGTGGCTCGGTGCGTATTCATAACCCAGAAATGCAAGCAGCCGTCTTTGAGACCCTGGGCATTGACGAACAAGAGCAGCGCAAGAAGTTCGGTTTCTTGCTCGACGCGCTAAAATACGGCACCCCTCCACACGCAGGTTTGGCATTTGGTATGGACCGTTTGGTGATGCTGCTGTCTGGCACTGAGAACATTCGTGACGTCATTGCGTTCCCGAAAACCACCGCCGCAGCGTGCTTGATGACGGATGCGCCAAGTATTGCCAATGACGCCGCGCTTGAAGAGCTAGCGCTCAGCATTACCGTGGCAGCCGAGCAAAACGAACAAAGCGAATAACGTTACCTTAACGTCATTTCATCAACGCGCCTCAGACTGAAAAGCCAAGGCGCGTTTTTTCTGATTACTCCTTTCACGTGAGGGGAGCGCAAAAAACGGAGAATCGATATGGCAGGTCACAGTAAGTGGTCGAATATTAAACACCGTAAAGCCGCTCAAGACGCGAAGCGCGGTAAGATTTTCACCAAACTGATTCGAGAATTAGTGGTTGCCACCAAAGAAGGTGGTCCCGAAGCAGAAACCAATCCACGCTTGCGTGCGGCGGTCGATAAAGCGCTATCTAATAATATGACACGCGACACCATCAACCGAGCGATCACACGCGGAGCTGGCGGTGATGGCGACGACAACATGGAAACCGTGATTTACGAAGGGTATGGCCCAGCGGGCACCGCGGTGATGGTGGAATGCATGACCGACAACCGCAATCGTACCGTGTCAGGTGTTCGTCACGCATTTTCCAAATCTGGCGGTAACCTAGGCACTGACGGCTCGGTCAGTTTCCTATTTGATAAAAAAGGCGTTGTGACCTATGCGTCTGGCCTGGAAGAAGATGACGTCATGGAAGCGGCACTCGAAGGCGGGGCAGAAGACGTGGTCACCTATGACGACGGCTCAATCGATGTCTACACCACCCCCAATGATTTTGGTACCGTCAAAGATGCCCTCGATAAAGCCGGGTTTGAAGCGGAACGCGCCGAAGTGACCCAGGTGCCATCGACCAAAGCCGAGTTAGATGCAGATACCGCACCGAAGTTACTGCGTCTTATCGATACGTTAGAAGACCTTGACGATGTGCAAGAGGTCTATCATAACGGGGATATCTCGGATGAAGTGGCAGCGAGTTTAAGCTAAATGACCATTATACTGGGGATTGACCCAGGTTCGCGGATCACCGGTTATGGGGTGATCCGCCAACAGGGGCGGCATCTTGAATACCTCGGTAGCGGGTGTATTCGGACAGAAACCGACGACTTACCCGGTCGCTTGAAGCATATCTACGCAGGGGTGAGTGAAGTGATCACCCAATTTCAGCCGGACAACTTTGCCATCGAACAAGTCTTTATGGCCCGTAATGCCGATTCGGCGCTTAAATTGGGCCAAGCACGGGGCAGTGCCATCGTTGCGGCGGTGAATGCCGATCTACCGGTATCTGAATACGCAGCAAGGCTTATCAAGCAAGCAGTCGTCGGCAAAGGTAGCGCGGATAAAAAGCAAGTGCAGCATATGGTCACCCACATGTTGAAACTCAGCGCCACCCCCCAAGCCGATGCCGCCGATGCCCTGGCCGTGGCGATTTGCCATGCCCACACCAACCACACCCTGATCGCCATGGCCGGCAAAGCCAACGCCGCCCGCCGCGGCCGATATCGGTAAAAGCGCTTTTTACTCTTTACTCGTTCCCACGCTCCTGCGTGGGAATGCATACAATGACAAAATTTATACATCGATGGTGCCATTGGCGTCGATGACACAAGCCCCGGTAAGATGTCAACAATGATGCACTGTGCTTCCTGGGCGCCAGTTGCACTGCGCCTGTCACGATCGGTGCCAAATTTACCACCAATGTTCGATGGCGCCGTGCAACGGGCGCGCGGCGGAAATCACACCAAGCTTGCGCGATCGAGAAGGCGCTTATACCGACCTACGCCCGATTTATACATCGGTGGTGCCATTGGCTACGATTGCTCGTTCCCACGCTCCTGCGTGGGAATGCATACAATGACAAAATTTATACATCAATGGTGCCATTGGCGTAGGTGACACAAGCCCCGGTAAGATGTCAACGATGATGCACTGTGCTTCCTGGGCGCCTGTCACGATCGGTGCCAAATTTACCACCAATGTCGGATGGCGCGCGGCCGGCGTGGGTATTCATGATTGATATTGTGCTGGCGCTTATGCCGACCTACGCCTGGTTTATATATCGGTGGTGCCATTGGCTACGATTACTCGTTCCCACGCTCCTGCGTGGGAATGCATACAATGACAAAAGTTATACATCGATGGTGCCATTGGCGTAGGTGACACAAGCCCCGGTAAGATGTCAACGATGATGCGCTATGCCAACGGGCGCCAGTTGCACTGCGCCTGTCACGATCGGTGCCAAATTTACCACCAATGTCGGATGGCGCGCAGCGGAAATCACACCAAGCTTGCGCGATCGAGAAGGCGCTTATGCCGACCTACGCCTGGTTTCTATATCGGTGGTCATATTTAATTTCGATGGTGCCATTTACTCGTTCCCACGCTCCTGCGTGGGAATGCATACAATGACAAAATTTATACATCAATGGTGCCATTGGCGTAGGTGACACAAGCCCCGGTAAGATGTCAACAATGATGCGCTATGCCAACGGGCGCCTGTCACGATCAATGCCAGTATTTGACCGCCAATGTCGGATGGCGCGCGGCGGGAACCACACCAAGCTTGCGCGATCGAGAAGGCGCTTATGCCGACCTACGCCTGGTTTCTATATCGGTGGTCATATTTAATTTCGATGATCCCATTGGCGTAGGTGACACAAGCCCCAGCAAAATGTTGGATAAGAGCACATTGTCAACGGGCGCCTGTCACGATCGGTGCCAATTTTGACCACGATGTCGGATGGCGCGCGGCGGAAATCACAGCAAGCTTGCGCGATC
This sequence comes from Salinivibrio sp. MA351, assembly GCF_001996065.1. Classification (NCBI taxonomy): domain Bacteria; kingdom Pseudomonadati; phylum Pseudomonadota; class Gammaproteobacteria; order Vibrionales; family Vibrionaceae; genus Salinivibrio; species Salinivibrio sp. MA351. The sequence goes on from NZ_MUFG01000021.1 coordinate 18,075, forward strand.
GAGAAGGCGCTTATGCCGACCTACGCGATATTCGGGATTTTTGAATACAGAGCGCTTCGCTTACGGAGTACAGAAGAGAGCAGAAAGCAGTTCCTAGGACCTAGGACCTAGGAACTTTATCTACCAGAGCTGGCACGATATGCTCTTTCCGTATTCCGTATTCCGTATTCCGTATTCCGTATTCCGTATTCCGTCAATTCGACTGGATATACATCCAGTTATTCTTTATCCTTGAGGGAAAGTAACAAACAGAGAATCGATTGTGATAGGCCGATTACACGGAACCCTGATAGAAAAGCAGCCGCCGGAGATTTTAATTGACGTGAACGGCGTCGGTTACGAAGTGAGCATGCCAATGAACTGTCTATATCAACTGCCGGACGTGGGTGAGACGGCCACTGTGTATACCCACTTTGTGGTGCGTGAAGACGCGCAATTACTCTATGGCTTTAGTGGTAAACGCGAGCGTGCGTTGTTTCGTGAAGTGATCAAAGCCAATGGCGTGGGGCCTAAGCTCGGATTAGCGATTCTATCGGGTATGACGGCCAATCATTTTGTCGACAGTGTTGAGCATAACGATGTATCGACCTTGGTGAAAATTCCCGGGGTAGGGAAGAAAACCGCGGAACGCTTGGTGATTGAAATGCGCGACCGGCTTAAAAACTGGGAAGCATTCGATCTCTTTACCCCGCATACGGATGCAGCTACTGGCGAGGGGGCGACCACTCGTCCAGCTCCGACCACGGTCTCAACCGCGGCAGACGAAGCGGTGAGTGCCCTGGTCGCCTTGGGCTATAAAGCGGCACAAGCAGAGAAAGTGGTAAAACAAATTGCAACCGATGACATGAGCAGTGAAGACGTCATTCGTCACGCGCTGCGCTCGATGGTGTAACCCATGATAGAAGCTGATCGTTTAATTTCGGCGCAAACCACGCCCGATCGCGAAGATGAAGTGATTGACCGCGCGATACGTCCCAAGTTACTAGATGACTACCAAGGCCAAGACCACGTACGTGGGCAAATGGAAATTTTTATCCATGCCGCACGCAAACGGCAAGAAGCCCTGGATCACCTGCTGATTTTTGGCCCGCCCGGCCTCGGTAAAACCACTTTGGCCAATATTGTTGCCAACGAAATGGACGTGAGTATTCGCACCACCTCAGGCCCCGTGCTAGAAAAAGCTGGTGATCTTGCCGCCTTGCTCACCAATCTAGAGCCTCATGATGTGCTGTTTATCGATGAAATTCATCGCCTAAGCCCGGTGGTGGAAGAAGTCTTGTATCCCGCCATGGAAGATTACCAACTGGATATTATGATTGGTGAAGGGCCAGCCGCCCGCTCGATTAAAATCGATTTGCCACCGTTTACCCTGATTGGCGCCACCACCCGTGCGGGCTCACTGACATCCCCCCTGCGTGACCGTTTTGGTATTACCCAGCGTTTGGAATACTACAACGTGCGTGATTTAACCGGGATTGTAAAACGCAGTGCGCATTGCTTGGCGTTGTCGATGGAAGACGAAGGGGCCGAGGAAGTGGCGCGTCGTTCACGTGGTACACCACGGATTGCCAACCGTTTACTCCGCCGTGTGCGCGACTTTGCCGAAGTAAAAGGCAGTGGCCACATCTGTCCCGATATCGCCCAGCGCGCCTTGGATATGCTGGACGTTGACAGCCAAGGGTTTGACTACATGGACCGCAAACTACTCAACGCCATTATTGAAAAATTCGATGGGGGGCCGGTCGGCTTAGATAACCTGGCCGCGGCGATTGGTGAAGAAAAAGACACCATTGAAGATGTGATTGAGCCTTATCTGATCCAGCAAGGCTATTTACAACGCACCCCGCGTGGCCGAATTGCCAGCCAGCGCGCCTATCTGCATTTTGGCTTTGATGTGCCCAAGGTGTGACAAAAACCGGCCGAAAGCTTAACTGAGATCAAGACATTTTTTACCAAAACCGCCCCATTGACCGCCAATCAATGGGGTTTTTTGATCTAGATTAAGGTTATGTAGCACGTGACCCCTTATCGTTACTCTCATCTGCTGACAGTTACAGCCAACCAGAGTGAGATGTGGCTTTGAATTACAGCCAATAATCACCTGGTTTCTTTGTGGTTAATCACAATTTTACACCTCGATGTCGATGCTTTGTTGTTTTTGCAACTGACTCGACAAACCCGGGAAAAGGCGATTAACGCACATAAGTTACGTCTGTAATATTAGTTATAACTTAATTAGAATATATTTAACTATTAAGTAACTTGAGTGTTTCAAGCGTGTAACATGCAAGCAGTGACTTGAGAAAGTGTAGCGCTTTCCCCGCACCGGCCAGCGGTTTGGCGGCCATGCAGGGTGAGAAAGTAAAACGAGCGATACAACTGTATCGGCACCGAAAGCGGTGTAAAGGAGTGACCATGATTACCGATATCGTCGATTTATCGCGGCTGCAGTTTGCGCTGACCGCGATGTATCACTTCCTGTTTGTTCCCCTAACGCTAGGTTTGGCATTTTTGCTGGCCATCATGGAATCGTTATACGTGATGACCGACAAGCAAATCTACAAAGACATGACCAAGTTTTGGGGTAAACTCTTTGGGATTAACTTTGCGCTCGGTGTGGCAACCGGCCTCACCATGGAGTTTCAATTCGGGACCAACTGGGCCTACTATTCCCACTATGTCGGGGATATTTTTGGTGCCCCGCTTGCCATTGAAGGGTTGATGGCCTTCTTCCTTGAATCCACCTTTGTGGGCTTATTCTTCTTTGGTTGGGATCGTCTCAGTAAACGTCAGCATTTGGTCACCACTTGGCTGGTGGCGTTAGGCTCTAACTTTTCCGCGCTTTGGATCCTGGTCGCAAACGGCTGGATGCAAAACCCAGTGGGCTCGGAGTTCAACTTCGAAACCATGCGTATGGAAATGGTGAGCTTTGCCGATGTGGTCTTCAACCCGGTAGCACAAGTTAAATTTGTTCACACCGTCGCGGCAGGCTACACCACTGGGGCAATGTTCGTGCTCGGTATCAGTGCCTACTACCTACTGAAAGGGCGTGATCTCGCCTTCGCACGTCGCTCGTTTGCAATTGCTGCCTCCTTTGGTATGGCCGCGATCGTCTCGGTCATTATTCTGGGTGATGAATCCGGTTACGAGCTGGGCGATGTACAAAAGGTCAAATTGGCGGCGATTGAGGCCGAATGGCACACCGAGGAAGCGCCAGCAGCCTTCACCGTGGTGGGTCTTCCTAATCAAGACACCATGCAAACCGATTATGCGATCAAAATCCCGTATGCGATGGGGATCATTGCCACGCGCTCACTGGATAAAGAAGTGACAGGCTTAACCGATTTGATTGCTGAGCACGAAACCCGTATCCGCAACGGGATGCAGGCGTACGCATTGCTAGAAAAATTGCGTGCCGGCGAGACATCGTCTGAAACTAAAGCCGCCTTTAATGAAGTGAAAAATGACCTCGGTTATGGTCTGCTGCTCAAGCCTTATACCGATAAAGTGGTTGATGCCACCGAAGGGCAAATTCAGCAAGCGGCACAAGACTCTATTCCACACGTGGCACCGTTGTTCTGGAGCTTTAGGATCATGGTGGCCTGTGGCTTTGCGATGCTGTTTATCTTTGGCATGAGCTTCTGGCAAACCTGCCGTCAACGTATTGATCAAAAACCTTGGCTACTCAAACTGGCATTGTTCAGTATTCCGCTGCCTTGGATTGCCTGTGAAGCGGGCTGGTTTGTTGCCGAATATGGTCGTCAGCCTTGGGCTGTGGGTGAGATTTTACCAGTGCATATGGCCGCCTCTAACCTCGCTGCAGGCGATATCATCTTCTCGATGGTGGCGATTTGTTCGCTCTACACCGTCTTTCTCGTCGCCGAGCTCTATCTGATGTTCAAGTTTGCGCGCTTGGGGCCAAGTAGCCTCAAAACCGGCCGCTACCACTTTGAACAAAAAGGCAATCCAGAAGCGGATTTCAGCCGCCAGATTGAAGCATAAGGAGAGATAGCATGTTTGATTATGAAATGTTACGGCTGATCTGGTGGGCGCTTATTGGGGTGCTACTGATTGGCTTTACCGTCACCGATGGCTTTGACATGGGGGTGGGCGCCTTGCTCACCCTAATCGGCAAAACGGATAGTGAACGGCGGGTGATGATTAACTCAGTCGCCCCGCACTGGGAAGGCAACCAAGTTTGGCTAGTGACCGCGGGTGGGGCACTATTTGCTGCCTGGCCGCTGGTTTATGCAGTGTCATTCTCTGGGTTTTATATCGCGATGGTGCTTACACTGGCAGCGTTATTTTTCCGTCCTATGGGCTTTGACTACCGCTCAAAAATTGATGATAAGCGCTGGCGCACTGCCTGGGACTGGGGCCTGGTTGCCGGTGGTTTTATACCGCCTGTGATTTTCGGTGTCGCCTTTGGCAACTTGCTGCAAGGCGTACCATTTCAGTTAAGCGAGCTGTTGATCCCAACCTACACCGGTGGCTTTTTCGCACTGCTTAATCCATTCGCACTGGTGTGTGGCCTTGTGAGTCTGTTTATGGTGGTGCTGCAAGGGGCAACCTGGCTGCAAATGAAAACCACCGATGCGCTGCATGTACGGGCACGCAATGTGGCGCAACTGTGTGCGCTACTGACCACCGTCTTGTTCGTGGCAGCGGGCTTTTGGGTACAAAACCTGGAAGGCTTTGTGGTGGTCAGTGAAGCGGCGAACCAAGCGGCGTCTAACCCACTGGCGAAAGAGGTGGCGGTGCAAAGCGGCGCGTGGATGCACAACTACCAAGCGATGCCAATCCTTTGGTTAGCTCCCATTGTCGGTGCGGTGATGCCACTATTGGCACTGCTGGCGTCTCGAGTTGAACGTGGTGGCTGGGCCTTCTTGTTCTCGAGCTTGGCTATTGCTGGGGTAATTTTGACCGCGGGTATCGCGATGTTCCCCTTTGTGATGCCATCGAGCACCTTCCCAAGTCATAGTTTGACCATGTGGGATGCTACCTCGAGCGAACTGACTTTATCGATTATGACTATCGTCGCTGCGATTTTTGTGCCGATTATCTTGGCTTACACCTTGTGGTGCTACATTAAGATGTTCGGCCGCTTAGATGCGCAATATATTGAAGACAACAAACATTCACTGTACTAAGTAAGGAGCCTGCATATGTGGTATTTCACGTGGATTCTCGGTGTGCTGCTGGCATGCGCCTTCGGGATCATCAATGCGTTATGGTTGGAGCATACCGAAGCCATGGATCACGATAATGAGTGATCGCCAACCCGCCCCTTTAGGCCAGGATTTTTCTGGCCTTTGGCGGCTGCTCTCATTGGCCAGTGCATTATGCTGGGGGGGCCAAGTAATGTGGGCGCCTGAAGCCTTCGCGCAGCGCATGGGCGGCGTCACGTTCCTCATGGGCGTGGGCCTACTTTACGCCACCTGCTTGGGCGTGATTCACGCTGTCGGCTTTACAGCGCAAGGAAAATGGAGCCGCTGGCTTACTTGGCCGCCATTAGGGTGGGGCGTGTCTCTTCTTTTGCTCGCCTTGATGTGGTTACGCTAGTTGAGCCAAACGCTCGGTGAGCAAGCGCAAAGTGACAAACGAATGACAAAAGCACCCAGGTGGTGCTTTTTTCATCACTGGCCGCGGAGTCATTGTGTGTTTTTTGCGGCATATCACTTCTTGCGCCCTTCATGGGCCACCAATGCAGCGACCGCGCGGCTTCAGCATTTCTATACATCGACAACTTAGGTATAGTAATTGCCTATCGCTGAACCTATATGGATACAGTCATGACTGAATCAACGCCGTTTCGTTGGCCCGTGCGTGTTTATTATGAAGACACAGACGCCGGCGGGGTGGTTTATCACGCCAACTACCTCAAGTACTTTGAGCGTGCGCGCACTGAACTGTTACGCCAAATCGGTGTCAATCAACAGGCCTTGTTTGCCGAGCACTATGCGTTTGTGGTGCGCCACATGGATATCGACTTTCACCGCGGTGCACGGCTGGATGATGCCCTTGATGTTGTCACCACAGTGTCAGCCATGGGGCGCGCCAGCATGACGTTTTGTCAAAGCTTGGTGAATTCTGATCAAAAAGCATTGTGTGTGGCAACGGTTAAGATAGCCTGTGTCGACCCAGCCACCATGAAACCCAAATCGATTCCAACACAGATTAAATCGGAGATGATGACGTGACCGCTGAACTTTCCATTCTCGACCTGTTTTTACAAGCAAGCCTGCTTGTTAAGGGAGTGATGCTGATATTACTGGGTATGTCAGTGATGTCTTGGGCCATGATCATCAAGCGCTCAAAAGTGATGCAGCAAGCCTTTAGCCGAGCGGAGCGATTTGAAGACCGATTCTGGTCGGGGATCGATCTCTCACAGCTGTTTCAAGAAGTGCAGGCCCGCAAGGATCACCTCACCGGTAGCGAGAAAATTTTCTACGCGGGTTTCAAAGAATTTGCCCGCCTGCATCGCAGTAACGACAAAGTGCCTGATGCCGTGATGGAAGGCACGTCACGGGCGATGCGTGTTTCCCTGTCTAAACAAGTTGAAGAGCTTGAAACCCACTTACCGTTTTTGGCCACCGTGGGCTCAATTAGCCCCTACATCGGCCTATTTGGCACCGTGTGGGGCATTATGCATGCCTTTATCGCCCTGGGTGCGGTGAAACAAGCCACATTGGCGATGGTTGCGCCCGGGATTGCTGAAGCCTTGGTCGCGACAGCCATGGGCCTATTTGCAGCGATCCCTGCCGTCATGGCTTACAACCGTTTGACAGCCAAAGTGAGCAAGCTTGAACACAACTACATGAACTTTATGGAAGAATTTTCTAGCATTCTTCACCGTCAAGCGTTTGCGGCAACCCAGGAGTAATCCATGGCGTATCAACCAAAACGACGCAAAATGACGGCGGAAATCAATGTGGTGCCCTACATTGACGTGATGCTGGTATTGCTGATTATCTTTATGGTCACCGCGCCGTTTGTGACCCAAGGCGTCGATGTCGATTTACCACAGACCACGCAGGCCAAAACAGCGGCAGAGTTGGCGGAAGAAGAAGATAGCGGCGCGTTCATCATTGTGGAAGTAGACCAAGACGGCCAGCTCGGGCTCAGTGTCAACAATGGTGATATGACCCGGGGACTCAGCCTAGAAGAAATCTTGGTGCGGGTGAAAGCCGAACTTCAGCTTAATCCTAAATCCCCCGTCTTAGTCGGCGGTGATGGCCGCGTCCCCTATTCCGAAATCATCCTAACGCTTGATGCATTAAACCAAGCCGGCGTGTCGTCGGTGGGCTTAATGACAGAGCCATATGAGTCGTAGGTGAGGATGATGAACGAGCCAAACCATCGCGATCAGGCGACCAAAAGCAAGAAAAAAGACTCACTGGTGCCAGCGCTTGCCATTTCCGGCGGGCTACACGTGTTGTTGGTGATTGTGCTGTTATGGGGGGCAGATTTCACCTCAGACGCCAAGCCAACCCCGAAAGCTGGGCGCTCCATTGAAGCTACCGTGATTGATCCGGCCGTGGTGAATGCACAGGCACAAAAAATTCGTGCGCAGCGCGATCAGGCAAAACGCGAAGAAGCCGAGCGGTTAAAGCGATTAGAGCAGCAAGCGAAACGCCTTGAGCAACAACGCGAGCAAGAAGAACAGCGCCTTCGCGAAGTGAAGCGGAAAAAGCTCGAAGCGGAACGTCAAGCACGAGAAGAACAAAAGCGGATTGCCGAAGAGCAAGCCAAGGCCAAAGAACAAGCACGCCTTGCTAAACAACAGGCGGAACAAGCCGAACGCGAGCGTCAGCGCAAGTTAGAACAACAACGGAAAGCGGAATTGGCGGCGGAAAAAGCGGAGAAAGCGCGGCAAGAAAAACTGGCGGCTGAACGCAAAGCCGAAGCTGAACGCCAACGCAAGCTTGAGGCAAAGCGCAAAGCCGAAGAGCAAGCGTTAAAAGAGGCAGAGCAGGCGCGCAAAGAAGCCGAACAAGCGAGAAAAGAGGCCGAGCGCCGGGCAGAAGAAGCCAAACGGCAACAGCAAGAGCAAGAAGCGGCGCTTAATGATTTGTTTTCGGGGCTGGAATCGGAAGCCAGCCAACGGCAAAGCGCGCGCGGACAGTTTGTAGACGACGAAGTGGCGCGATACGGCGCCATTTTTACGCAAATGATCCAACAAAGACTGATTGTTGATGATGGTTTAAGTGGCCAAGAGTGTGTGGTCAATATGCGCTTGTCACCTACCGGCCTATTGCTTAATGTGGAACAAAAAGCGGGCAACTCGCGATTGTGTCGTGCAACAAAAACCGCGGTCGCGTCCGTATCACAATTTCCAATGCCAGACGATGGCGATATTATTGCTAAGTTACGTGATATCGAGTTAACCGTTCGACCTAACTAACCGACAGGATAAAAAACATGATGGAAGTGAGCCCCTGTGGTGGCACAAACCATGTCACAAACACGCGTCAGGATCGTTTACGGACGTGGCAAGTTGCCGCCGTTGTAATGCTGTTGGCCTGTTTGTCGTTACTCACGCAACCGGCACACGCTGCGCTTAAGTTGGTGATCACCGAAGGGGTGAACACAGCCAGGCCCATTGGCGTGATCCCCTTCCAATGGAAAGGGCAAGGCGAGATGCCTGAAGATATTGCCGGTGTAGTGGGATCCGATTTACGTCGCAGCGGTAAATTTAACCCATTATCTGTCAGTGACATGCCGCAAACGCCTTACAAAGATGCCGATGTCGATTACAACGCTTGGACCTCTCTCGGGGTGGATGCCGTGGTCACTGGCACCGTGACGCCCACGTCAGACGGCCGTTACCAAATTGATTACCAACTGATTGATATTGTGCGTGGCCAGCTCACGGGCGGCGACAGTAAAGGCCTAGGCGCCGATGGCCAGCTGGTACAAACCGATGACCACTTACTGGTGAACAACCGCGCCACGGTCAAAGAAAGCGATCTGCGCCGTTATTCGCATCGCATTGCCAATATTGTGTATGAACAGCTCACCGGCGAAAAAGGAGCCTTCTTGACCCGTATCGCCTATGTGGTGATCGATAAAGAGAACGACTACCCCTACCAACTGCGTTTGTCGGATTACGATGGCTATAACGAACGCTTGATCTTACGCTCTAAACAGCCACTGATGTCACCGTCGTGGTCACCGGATGGTCGCCAACTGGCATATGTCAGCTTTGAAAATGGCCAAGCCGAAATCTTTGTCATGGATATTTACACCGGTGAGCGCGAGAAAATTTCGTCTTATCCGCGTCACAATGGTTCGCCTCAGTTCTCGCCCGATGGCAGCAAGCTGGCCATGGTGCTGTCCAAAACCGGTAGCCTGCAGCTTTATATCTTCGATTTAAAGAGCAAAAAACTGACCCAAATTACCCATGGTCGTGCCAATAGCACCGAGCCATTTTGGGATCCCGATGGTAACTCGCTCATCTACACCTCGGACCGGGGTGGCAAACCACAGATTTATCGCGTAAATTTAGATGATGGAACCAGCCGACGGATCACGTGGGAAGGCAATCAAAATATGGGAGGGCAACTGACTCCTGATGGCCGCCACTTGATCATGGTAAATCAATCCGCGTCTGGCTATAACATTGCAAAACAAGACTTAAACAGCGGGGCGGTGCAAATCCTAACCAAAACCTTGTTGGATGAGTCGCCAAGTATTGCGCCAAATGGCAGCATGGTGATTTACAGCTCGGTATATGGACGTAAGAATGTGTTGTCACTCGTCTCAATCGACGGCCGCTTTAAAGCGCGGTTACCGGCAACCAACGGGCGCGTGCGTGCACCAGCCTGGTCACCTTACCTGTAGTTTTTTAATTTTAAACAACGTGCGCTAACTTTCTAGAAAAGGAAAATAGAATGCAAATCAATAAAGTACTGAAAGGTCTGGCGGTGGCACTGCCAATGTTAACTCTGGCTGCGTGTAGCTCAAGCGACAGCGCGACGGGCAGTGATGCTGGTCAATCAACCAACCAAAACGGCACTACCGTGGTATCACCGGTTGACGGCCAAGGCTCAATGACTGAGCAACAAATCCGTAACCAAGAGCTGCGTCAGTCGCAAACCGTTTACTTCAACTTTGACGACTCATCAGTACTACCACAATACGAAGACATGCTGGATGCGCACGCGACTTACCTGCGTGACAACCCAGCGATGGAAGTAGTCGTTGAAGGCCATGCTGACGAGCGCGGTACCCCAGAGTACAACATCGCACTGGGCGAGCGCCGTGCTGAAGCTGTGTCTAAATACCTACAAGCGTTGGGTGTGCCAGCTAGCCAAATCTCTATCGTGAGCTACGGCGAAGAAAAACCGCTGGTCCTTGGCCAAAGCGAAGAAGCTTACGCCAAAAACCGTCGTTCGGTATTAGTGTACTAATCCAGCCGATAGGTAGTGGAAACGAGTATGAAAATAAACAGTAACTCTGTGCGAACCCTCGCGCTGGCGTTACTGGTGAGTGTGGCAGCCCCCGCGGCTGCCACATCTGCTCCGGTGACAGAAGTAGGGGCGGGTGGCTCTGCCGTTGATCGTCTAGAACGCATGCTACAAGCGCGCAACCAAATGCAGCTGGATATGCAACGCCAACTTGATCAAATGGCGCAAGAGCTAAGCACGTTACGTGGCAGTGTTGAGCGTAACAGCTACGACATCAAACAAATGGTAGAACGCCAGCGCGATCTCTATCGCGAGGTTGATACGCTAAGAACCGCGAAACAAGCGGTCCCAGCCCCCCAAGAAGAGACGCAAGACGCATCATCTGTTAGCTTTACGGATGATAAAAGCGAAAACGCCGCGTATGAAGCTGCCGTCAACCTGATCTTAAAAGAGAAAGACTACCAAGGCGCAACCAAAGCATTTAAAGCGTTTCTTTCTAAATACCCAGAATCGGTATACACAGCAAACGCCCACTATTGGCTCGGCCAGCTCTATTTTTCTAAAAGTGAATTTGAGCAGGCAAACCAAGAGTTTACGGCAGTTAGCAAGTTTAAAGACTCCAACAAACGCGCCGACGCATTGCTCAAACTCGGCCTAATTGCGCAAAAACAAGGTAACGGCGACCAAGCCGATCAATACTTCCAGCAAGTGATTGATACCTACCCAGACTCAACCAGCGCCAAACAAGCCAAAAATGCGATGTAGGTTAAGATAAAGCAAGATCGTTGCCGCCTCTGCGCTCTTGCTCTTTCTGTACTCTGTATCCAGTCATCTGTATTCGGGAATGGGAATACAGAGCGCTTCGCTTACGGAATACGGGAAAAGGCAACTCGTGCGCGCATTGTCCTTTTGCTCTTTCTGTACTCTGTATTCAGTTATCTGTATTCGGGAGTGGGAATACAGAGCGCTTCGCTTACAGAATACGGGAAAAGCAAAAGCTGGCACGATATGCTTATTCCGTATTCCGTATTCCGTATTCCGTCCTCCGTCACCTAGGACCTACGCTCTAGGACTCTAGCTCTACTCGCGTTATACTACCCGGACTGGAAGCCCCGGACTGGAAGTAAGCATGAGTAATCCCATGAGCCAAGTGATTGAAACGTCGCAAAGGGTCTATCCCTTTCCGCCGAAACCGATGGCATTGAGTGACGAAGAGAAAAAACAACACGTTGCACGCATCAAACAACTATTAAAACAAAAAGACGCGGTACTTGTTGCTCACTATTACACGGACCCAGAGATCCAAGCCCTCGCCGAAGAAACCGGCGGGTGCGTGGCCGACTCGTTAGAAATGGCCCGTTTTGGCAATCAACACCCAGCCAAAACCCTGATCGTGGCCGGTGTACGCTTTATGGGTGAGACCGCTAAAATCCTCACCCCAGAGAAAACCGTCTTAATGCCAACGCTTAATGCCGAGTGCTCGTTAGACTTAGGTTGTCCTGCCGATGAATTCACCGCGTTTTGTGACGCACACCCAGACCACACCGTCGTGGTGTATGCCAATACCTCGGCCGCCGTCAAAGCACGTGCCGATTGGGTGGTCACCTCAAGCATCGCGTTAGAGATTGTCGAGCACCTAGACAGCCAAGACAAGCCAATTATCTGGGCCCCAGATCGCCACCTAGGCGCCTATATCGAAAAAGAAACTGGCGCTGACATGGTGTTATGGCAAGGCGAATGCGTAGTCCACGACGAATTCTCAGCCCAAGCGCTAGAAAAAATGAAACACCTTTACCCCGACGCCGCGATTCTTGTTCACCCTGAATCCCCAGCGAGCGTGGTAAAAATGGCCGATGCCGTTGGCTCGACCAGTCAGCTGATCAAAGCGGCGCAAACCTTGCCGAATAAAAAGCTGATTGTCGCCACCGATAAAGGTATTTTCTACAAAATGCAACAAATGGTGCCAGACAAAGAATTAGTCGAAGCCCCCACCGCCGGCGCAGGTGCCACCTGTCGCAGCTGCGCCCACTGCCCATGGATGGCAATGAACGGCCTTAAAGCGATTGAAAACGCACTAGAAAACGGTGGCGAAGAGCATGAAATTCATGTTGATGATAACGTGCGCGAAAAAGCGTTAATCCCACTCAACCGCATGCTCAACTTCGCCGCGGAGATGAAGGGGTAACATCGTTCCTAGGACAAGCGCCAATGGCACCACCGATATATAAACGAGGCGTAGGTCGGCATAAGCGCCAATGGCACCACCGATATATAAACGAGGCGTAGGTCGGACAAGCGCCAGCACAATGCCAACCATTATCACGATGTGTGCCGCGCGCCTCCGACATCATGGTTAAATTTGGCAACGATCGTGACAGGCGCCCATTGCATGGCGCAGTGCAACAAGCGCCCGTTGGCAATGTGCACATACCCAATACCTGGCCGGGGCTTGTGTCACCTACGCCAATGGAATCACCGACGTTAAATATTAACGCCTTGTATCATCGTCGCCAATGGAATCACCGATATACAAACCAGGCGTAGGTCGGCATAAGCGCCTTCTCGATCGCGCAAGCTTGGCGTGATTTCCGCCGCGCGCCCGTTGCACGGCGCCATCGGACATTGGTGGTAAAATTGGCGCCTTTGGATTACTTTACTTGCTTGGATTCTTCTCGAATACGTGTGATGATCTCGGACGATTGGGTTTGATGTTTGAGTACGATATCAACGGTGAAAGGAAGCGTCGATTGCTCGAGTTTATCTTGTATTATTGCAAGATCATCGAATGTTAATGCGTTGCCCTCAAGCATGATGTCGATATCGGAATTATCTCTAAATGTGCCGGTTGCGCGAGAGCCAAAGATCCAGGCGTGTTGGACGCCAGGGTGGCTGAATACCATATCCTGGAGCAGTTGAAATTGATGCGGTTTTAACCCCATATCCATCATCAACGTGGCATTATTGCCCACTTTTATTCTCCAAATAACGCATTATCTCGGCAATAACAGGTGCGTAATGTTTGACGATCAGTCTTTGTGCCTCAAGGGCATTTTTTTCATCGTAGGTATGCGAAAGCAAGTTTCGCTTTACTAGCGCGTCAAGCAAGGTTTCACACTGATCTGACGACAGATGGTTGGCTTCTAACGCTGTGCGAATAACACTGCGCGGCGATGCAACATCAAACCCTTCATAGCTTAATAAGTCTTTTAAGGTTTTCCACATGAGCTCAAAAGTAAACTCAAACGTTTGTACGAGGCCTGCCAGCTCAAGTTCATTATAGCTTTCTTGCCCGCAAGCGTTTTCAAGCCGACGTTGTGCTTTAATCAGGTTTTGAAGTCGAAGTTGCCAGCGCTCTAGGTGTGTATCCGTCATTTTCACCTCGTTGCAGGGTTAGGGAGTCGATCCCCGAATTGTGCCATACGCCTATACAGCTACCGATATATAAACCAGGCGTAGGTCGGCATAAGCGCCTTCTCGATCGCACAAGCTTGGCGTGATTTCCGCCGCGCGCCCGTTGCACGGCGCCATCCGACATTAAAGCCAAGTTTAGCGCCAATCTTGAATGGTATCATTGCCGTTAAAGTACGCGTAGGTCGGCATAAGCGCCAGCACAGTGCCAATAAGTATCACAATGAGGGCCGCGCGCCATCCGACATTGGTGGTAAATTTAGCACCGATCGTGACAAGCGCCCGTTGACAAGGTGCACTTATCCAACATCTTGCTGGGGCTTGTGTCACCGACGCCAATGGTATCATCGACGTTTAAATTATCGTTCTGCATCGATAATTGCTCAACACAAATTCCACGAGGGATGATAAATCCCTCTTTTAACTTCACGATGAAATGAGGAATACGGCCAATCAACGACGCGCTCAACCCAACCATGTTTAACCGGATTGAAATGCACATAATCAAAATGATGCTTAAAATCTCGCTCATCCCTGATTGTATGCTCCCAAAACCGATCTTGCCATACCATCCCTTTTCCCATGATAAATCGCTTGTCTATTCGCGACACACTTTTAGTAAATAGCTTCTTTATCTCGCGCCACCTGGTTGAATAATCTGAGTCATTGTTGGGAAGCGTCCAAATAGCATGTAAATGATCAGGTAAAACGACCCAAGCATCGATTTGAAAAGGACGAGACGCTTTGACGGTTGCCACCGCTGAACGCAGTAACCTTATATGCTCCGTGAGCAATTGCATCTCTCTGTCGTGTAGATTTACCGTAAAAAAATACGTGCCACCATGTGCATAATTTCTCCGATACCGCATTCCAGGCTCTCTTTTGCCACCTTCACATACGATCAAGTGACGCGAACCCAAGGCAGGAATCAAGTTTCATTACAATAAATTAGAATTCAGCCGCGAAACAAGATCGAAGGTGTTTGTTGTGCCGTAGCTTGTGTCATCGTCGCCAATGGAATCATCGATATATAAACTAGGCGTAGGTCGGCATAAGCGCCTTCTCGATCGCACAAGCTTGGTGTGATTTCCGCCGCGCGCCCGTTGCACGGCGCCATCGACATCGTGGTTAAAATTGGCACCGATCGTGACAGGCGCCCGTTGGCATAGTGCATCATAGTTGACATCTTGCCGGGGCTTGTGTCACCTACGCCAATGGAACCACCGATATATAAATCAGGCGTAGGTCGGCATAAGCGCCAGCACAGTGCCAATAAGTATCACAATGTGGGCCGCGCGCCATCCGACATCGTGGTCAAATTTGGCGCCGAACGTAACAGGCGCAGTGCATCAACGAACACATTCTTAGTGTACTGTGTACCCATTGTTTCGTTAGGCTATATTGACATTGGGTACTTAGTACACATACTATAAGGTATAAGGAGCTCCAAACGTGAGCCACGCACTCCATTTTATTGAGACCCCAACATTTACCAGATTAATTACTGTACTCGCATCTGATGATGAATTGAAAGAACTAGTTAAACAACTTCGAGGTAATGGGGAATGAGTATTTTTGCAGATCTAAAGACGTCCCTTGAAGAGGCGGTCGAAATCAAGAAAGAAAACATGGAGCCCTCTCGTGTTACTTCTTATGCCATTGAAGACGTTAAGGCTATTCGTGAAGATATTCTGAATGTATCTCGCTCTGAGTTTGCCAAAGCAATGAGCGTGAGCGTAGAGACAGTAAAAAGCTGGGAAAATAAGCGTCGTAACCCCTCAGGCTTAGCGGCGAAGGTGCTTCACACTATTAAAGATAACCCTGAGTTTTATAAAGCATTAGAAGCTCATTAGTGGCAGTAAGTTGTTTATATTACCTAAAAAAATACAAGGTCGGATGGAACCACCGATATATAAACCAGGCGTAGGTCGGCATAAGCGCCTTCTCGATCGCACAAGCTTGGTGTGATTTCTGCCGCGCGCCCGTTACACGGCGCCTCCGACATTGGCGGTCAAATATTGGCATTGATCGTGACAGGCGCCCGTTGACAATGTGCACATACCCAACAACTTGCCGGGGCTTGTGTCACCTACGCCAATGGAACCATCGATATATAAATCAGGCGTAGGTCGGCATAAGCGCCAGCACAGTGCCAATAAGTATCACAATGTGGGTCGCGCGCCATCCGACATCGTGGTTAAAATTGGCACCGATCGTGACAGGCGCCCAGTTGGCAATGTGCACATATCCAACAATGTGCCGGGGCTTGTGTCACCTACGCCAATGGAACCACCGATATATAAACCAGGCGTAGGTCGGCATAAGCGCCTTCTCGATCGCGCAAGCTTGGTGTGATTTCCGCAGCGCGCCCGTTGCACGGCGCCTCCGACATTGGCGGTCAAATATTGGCATTGATCGTGACAGGCGCCCGTTGGCAATGTGCACATACCCAACACCGTGCCGAGTCTTGTGTCATCTACGCCAATGGAATCATCGATATATAAATCAGGCGTAGGTCGGCATAAGCGCCAGCACAGTGCCAATAAGTATCACAATGTGGGCCGCGCGCCATCCGACATCGGCGGTTAAATTTGGCGCCGAACGTGACAAGCGCCCGTTTACAATGTGCTCGTATCTAACACAGTGCTGGGGCTTGTATCATCGTCGCCAATGATACTTCTGGCTGTTTACTCCGCATCTTCCGCCAATGCTG
Source organism: Salinivibrio sp. MA351 (assembly GCF_001996065.1). Lineage (NCBI taxonomy): Bacteria > Pseudomonadati > Pseudomonadota > Gammaproteobacteria > Vibrionales > Vibrionaceae > Salinivibrio > Salinivibrio sp. MA351. Next base: position 34,605 of record NZ_MUFG01000021.1, read on the forward strand.
CGCCGTGGTGGGTGAGGCCACACAACATAGTTGGCATGGCGTTGAAGATTTCCTCAAACTGTGCCAACTCTTCTGCGCCTTGTGCTTCCATGGTAGAAAGGGCGGTTTCTGGATCGTAAAGCAAGCTGATGGAAAGCACCACGCCGCCGAGTAGGGCATTGCCATCGGTGTTTTCCGGCATCAATGTTTCCCAATCATCACGGGTGAGGCTCCAGCCTTGCAACAAGCCTTCGGCAAAATCGCGCGTGGCTTGGTTGACAATTTCGGCGTCATCCAACAAACACCCTTCCGGCCACTGCCAATTTTTTTCCAACAGCTGTTGGCGCTGCGCATTCCAAATATCGACAATCAGGTTCGCGTACTGCTCAAACTGCTCATGGCTTTCAAATGGCGCTTGCTCGTCACCTCCCCACATTACCGGGAGCCACTCACTGGGGCTAATGACATGGGGCGCGGCAGCCATGGCAGTCACCACACCACGGGTTTGCATTTCGTTAAGCAGTTGCGCGCTATCAGCATGTTGGATAAGGAATTCGGATAAAGTCATCAGGCTCTCATTCGTATTCGATTTGTGTGCTGAGTTTAACAGCTTTCATGCTCACTTGCTTCCAGCTGATGTTATCCATATGGATGCGACTGGTGATGGAATAGCCATTTAAACGCAAACCTATCACCAACAACTTGACCGCAAAGCAGCAACTCTCTATAGTACGCCCCGTTAACGCGACAGCGGGGTTATAAGCCACCCAGCGTAAATGTCGTTTAACACACAATATGGTGAGGTGTCCGAGTGGCTGAAGGAGCACGCCTGGAAAGCGTGTATACGGCAACGTATCGAGGGTTCGAATCCCTCTCTCACCGCCATCATTAAAAAAACCGCCCTCGTGGCGGTTTTTTGCTATTTGGTTTTTTGCTATTTGTTTTTTTGCGCAGCATCTAATGCGTTTTGGTACGGCACCTTTCAATCCCTATCACGCTCCGTAAGTAGCGCTCTTAACGTATCAGGAGAAGAGGGGAGCAGCCCGACCTGTAAGCCAAATGGTTTGAATACCTTATTGAGAACCTCCGTATTGTAGCTGCCTCGATCATTCTCGATATCGGAGAGTGTTTTTCTTGAAACACCGACAAGTTTTGCGAACACATCCTGCTTAAGTCCCAGTATGTTAACACGCAAGCCTTTCAACGCTTTGCCTTGGGTTAACTCACCAAACAATAGGCGTTTGATGATTTTGTTCGCTTCGGTTTTACGCTCTGCGGCACTGACAGCCATGGTGTTTTTTGAGGCTTTCGATCGCGTCGGCGGGTTACATTGCGGTTGGTCGTTGATCGAATGAGCGGTCTCTCCCTCTTTTGTGCTCTCTTTTTGGCTGCGGTTTGCCCTCAGGCGAGCGACCACATCTTGTACAGACTCTTTGCTGCTCGGCTTATTCATAAAAGCCCCCAGTTGGCGAGCTTTTGTGACAGATGATTAAATCCAATCGCTGGCATCTCCAAGATTTGTTCGGGAACGCCTCGCAACGCTAGCCGCTGTTTAAGATCCATGCATTTACTTGCCGTCACCTTTAACTCTTTTAATAAGACGTCCTTCGGCACCAGATCAGAGAGAGTGTCCGCGATAGCGACAAAATCATACGTTCCGCCAACTTCGAGCGGCGCTTTCCATTTTGTGGTTCTTGGAATGCCTTCAGGATCCGCTTTCATTGGTGCGAAGTCATAAACAGGCGCGAGCTTGATGACGCCATCAGCTTTTAAGAATGACGTGTTTCTGCCGTGGTTGTCACTATTGCCAAATAAAATGTTGAGAAGGTCTCTTTTCACCCACTCAATCACAAATTCTTGAGAGTTAAATATATACCCTTGGCCTTGAACCGTATGGCTGTTAGTGATTTTCTCGATGAGCGTTCGGATAGTGGTTTCGTGATCAAGGGTAACGCCAGCACCTTTGTTCAACATAGAATACACAGATTCCATACCCAACCTTTCTATTTGTTGGTGACTGACTTGAACATCAAATCGAGGGAGCCATAACGAGGGGTAACTTAAACCTTCTTCCAAGCGCATACCGTCGATGGAGATCGTTTCGACACCCATTTCAGTTAGCTCATGATAATAGTGGAACTCCGCCCTTAGAATGTTGCAGTCGATAGGGCTTCGCGAACCTCTAGGGTACTTGACCAAATAATGGGCGTCGTGGTTATGGTTGTCATCTTGGTATGGATCGATCCATATTTTTTCGCGTCCCGCGTGATGATCGAAACCACAACGTAGGACAAGTTTGGGGGCTTCACCGCCAGCGCCCGTTGCCCCACCTGCGGCTGCGCCTCTTTGCTGCGCATAGTCGAGGAAATCACCCGCTCTATTTTTGACATCATCAACAGAGAAGTAGAGGTTGTCTGCCACGTCGTAGCGCTCAGGCAGCGAGTCTTTGATCCTTAGATTGCCAATTGGCGACATGGTACCAAATTTGAGCAAAATATAATTTTGTTCATCGACGCTAAGGTCTTCAATATCCAAGTGCTTAACCCAATACCGTCGGCTAGCACCGCTTGGCATAATATCGTCGAGAAATCGTAACCATCCGGGCTTGCCCAAGTCATCAAAAAAGAATGAAACAGGGTGATTGATTGAAACGGCATGATAATCATCTTGATCATGATGCGCCAATGCATAGTCACTGAGGTAATGGAGCTCCGTCACTCTGAAGTTATGTTGATGACTTTTAGGGAAAGATATTGTACCCACATCTACCCACTCCCCTTTGATAAACGCTTGCACGTTGAGCGCTTCCATCGTCCATCCCTCCACTTACTCATGTGTAAAATACTACTCGTAAAGAACATTTTTTGCAACTTGAGAGTAAAATATTACTCATTAAAAAGAAGTTAGAGTATTTTATGAGTACTAATTTACTCATAAAGTGTGCGGTGTGTGAAGATGTCGCTCACCAAACGATTACCTTCAAAAAATCATTCCCATCCTCACAGCAATTGCCCAAGTTGCTTTTATCCCTTATCCAAAAACGCTAACCTAGTCGCAGTTAAATTTGAGATATAAGCAATAAAGCATGGAATGGATGAAGTGGGCCGCGTATTGGCGTAACTGTTTAGCGGATGCTGACAGCACCAAGGGTGTTTTTAACCGAAAGGAGTTGGCACAAAAGCGTAACATATCCTCCTTCTCATTACGGTCAGGCTGCCTTAATGCAGAAGAAAATGACGGCGAATTATTCAACGATGAGCAGGCGGACGCCATTGCGGTTAAAGCGCATATATGGACGTTCTCGTTTGTTAAACGGAATATCATCGAGCACGGGAAACAGAAAAATAGCGCTTTACCGGACTCTATCGCCCCGATTATTTGCCCCGTGTGGATAACGCGATCAGGCCGGCTTTATCCCGCCTCTGCGCCTTTCGTCTCCCGTGACACCCTTGCGCCTCAACATCAAGACGTGATTACCGTATCAACCGTTGAACAGGTCGATCGCTTTTTATCTAACGCGTCGGTACAGAGCTTAACAGAGTCCGCTGTCGAGGAACTGGAACGTGATAACCCAGAACAGCACTCGTTGATATGGGATCAAGCGTATAACACAGCGCGGGATCTATACGCCTCAGCCTGCCAAACCTACCTAGACGAAAGGGGCTTTAAAGACTTGTATGAAGTGTCCCCCGACGGTGCTTATCTAGAAAAAATTGAAGCGTCAGGTAGCGCATTTCATATCATCAATGCGTATGATTTGATTCGTGAAAATAAGCCGACATTGCCGTTACTCAATACCTACGCGACCTGCACATGCCAGAACAGGCAGCCATGCGAAGACTACATCACGTCGATAAGCAAGAGAATTGCGCATTCCGGTGAGGCGTTTCCCTCAGCAGATGCTCAGCGTGATGCATTGACCAGCACTTTGGATATCGAACCAGGAAAGATGATAGCCATCAATGGTCCACCAGGAACGGGGAAAACAACGTTTGTACTTTCAGCGGTTGCGTCGCTATGGGCGAGAGCCGCACTCAAAGAGGGTGAGCCGCCGATCATCGTGGCAGCCTCCACCAACAACCAAGCGGTCACTAATATTATCGAGGCATTTGGTAATGACTTCGGTGAAGGAAAAGAAGAGTTTGCAGGTCGTTGGCTACCGGATGTAACAAGTTATGGTGGCTATTTACCTGCGAGATCCCGAGAGAAAGATGCTGCCAAAAAATATCAAACGAATGGATTTTATAATGGCCTTGAGAACCGTGATTATCTCGACAAAGCGGCGCATTCCTTTATCGAAAAAGCAGCGTTAGCTATGCCTCATTTGGATCTAAATTCAGACCCAAAACTTGCTATCGAAGCGATAAAGATACAGCTACATACATATTTAAAAAATGCGACAAAAGAATTAGAGAAGATCCAACACAATTGGCAGTGCTACGAAAAAAAGCGCAAGCTTTATTATGAAAACCTTGGCAATGATCCTAAAAAAACACTCGAAGATAACGAAAGAGCACTCGCGCGAGCGAAAATTAAATGCAAAACACTAGATAAAAGCCTAAACCAGTGGCGATATCTCTTATCTAAACAGTCAATAATTGAATCGTTTTTTTTGTTCTTACCCATAGTCAAAAAAAAGCGTCAAGCTAGAATTAAGCATTTTGTTCACACTCAACTGTGTAAAACGGCGCAACTCGTCTATCAAAATGATAGAGAACAATCATTTGAAAAAGAGCTTGAGCAAGCGTTGATCGAACAAAAACATACACTTGCAGCGCAAAATCGACGGCTAAGAAATCTATATCAATGCCAAGAGGAATTTTTTGATTGCCAGCGGAGCTGGAAGAATAGCTGTGAGGCTGTGTTTGATAAATATGGTTCTGATCCAAACGATAAACCTACGCCAGAGCTTGATAAAATAGATAAGTGGCTAGATACGCATGTTCGTTTTTTGGTTTTTCGGCTTTCAGTCCATTATTGGGAAGCCCGCTGGTTGTTAGCGTGTTTCTCCCTCGGAAAAGACATTGATACGCAAGCAAAGAAAACAGGAGAGAAGGCTAGCCTTGCTCGCTGGCATCGAAGAATGATGATTACTCCTTGTATTGTATCAACTTGCCACGCATTGCCGGATCACATGTCGATCACTAGATACCATGAGAGTAAATTTCATACAGATTATCTGTTTAATCATATTGATTGGCTCATTGTCGATGAAGCGGGTCAGGTGTCTCCAGAGGTGGCAGGCGCGAGTATGAGTTTTGCTAAACGGGCGATCGTGATTGGTGATACCCAGCAAATTCAACCGATAAGATCCTTAACCTCAATGGTTGACCAAGGTAATCTAACAAAAGCTGGGCTCACCGAAGTTGCGTCTGATTATGAAAAAACCAAAGATATGGCACGCCTGGTCACGCGAGGGAGTGTCATGCAGATCGCGCAACAGGCAAGCCGCGTACATCATCACCCCGATGCTGAACCAGGTATACTACTGCGAGAGCACCGACGCTGTTACGACGATATTATCGAATACTGTAATCGACTCTGTTACAACGGGCTGCTGATCCCAAAACGTGGTGCAGCTGAACATAAGACTGAAATAGACAGCGAATGTTTCCCAGCATTGGGTTATGCCCATGTCGATGGGGCGGCGATTAGGCAAGCGGGAAGTACCTCGAACCGCGTCGAAGCAATCGCCATTGCCAACTGGTTGCGAGACAATCGCAAGCGAATAGAAGCGCAATTTGGCGAGCCATTGGAACAGGCGGTTGGTGTTGTCACGCCTTTTAGAGCGCAAGTGAACGCGATAAAAGAAGCCTGCCAAGATAATGACATCCACTGTGACAATGACAAAAACAATGACAATAAAAAAAGCATGACAGTTGGTACGGTGCATTCGTTGCAAGGCGCAGCAAGGAAACTGGTGATATTCTCTCATGTGTACAGTCGCCATCAAGATGGACAGTTTATCGATATAGACACAACCATGCTTAATGTTGCCGTATCCCGTGCGAAAGATAGTTTTATAATTTTCGCCGATATGCAAACACTCGCTCATGCGCGGGAGGGATCACCACGGAAAATATTGGCCGATATGCTGCTGTGGCGTGACAACAATGCGCTAAGAGTGGATCCAGTAGAAAGGTCTGACTTATTAAGCAACAACAAAAAGCCTCAGTCCTTGGTGAATGCGCTCGAGCATGATCAATTTCTACATTATATATTAGAATACTCTAAATTAAATATCGACATCGTCTCACCGTGGATACAAGCACACACGTTAAAAAAGACCACTCTCGACCAAGCGATGAAAAAAGCGGTGAAACGCGGTGTAAAGGTTCGCATTTATACTGATAGACATTTTAATACGACACAAAACAACCGTTACAACCCTCAAAAGCAGCAACAGCTCGAAAACTGCATTGCAGAATTGAGTGCCAGTGGTATTGATGTTTATGTCGTTGATGGCGTGCACAGCAAAATAGTGATGGCTGATGATACACATATGGCAGTGGGCTCATATAACTGGCTCAGTGCTGCCAGACAAGGCAGATATAGCAATATAGAAACGTCCCTATATTACTCTGGCCAACTCAAACACGAGTGTCAGACTCACTTAGCCACGTTAGTGCCAGAAATGGTTGCTGAGGCGACACCAACATAATATTGTAAATCATGCCAATGACAGCCGTATCTTATTCATGCACGTCAGTCACTTGTAGCCAATCCGGCTCACTTTTTGCATCACCCACGCCATCATGCATTCAAAGGCAAACACTTGCCGTCAGATTGGCACCAAGACTCAAAGAGTATCAACTATGTTTAACAAGCAACTTTTAGCGATCCTTATCCCTCTAACCTTATCCGGTTGCGGCGGCGGCAGTGACGACAGCGGCGGCAGCCAACCCAAGCCAACCCAAGCCAACCCCTAAGTATACCTTTGATTTCGCACAATTTTATACCCAGTTAAGTGCTGGTAATTGCTCAATTTTTGGGAAAAGAATAGCAGGAGGAAAAGAGTTAAGTGTACTGGCGAACACGGATGTTAGCTTGAGTTTAGATCGTGACAAACTGCTTATTCAATATGCTGATGGAGTAGTAAAAGAAGAAGTACCATTAGATGGTAGTCGCCAACAAATAAACCAAACAGATGTGCCAGAAGGTGGTTACGTTACTTTTTATATTGAATTGTTGGATAAATATTTTGCRACATCCATCCAAAAAAAATACTTAAAATCGAATGATATAAATTGGTTAGGGTATGAGAAAGTGGATGCGCCAAATAACCCTCGTTGTGTAACGGGGAATAATGCGCCTGCAACTACATCATATAATGCGATAAGTATAAGTACGGATACAGCCCCGGGTATTATAGGCGTGGCAACGCCTGATAGTCGGAAATTAACAGCTAACCCAACACAATCAATCGATATTGAATCCTCTTTTTCTGTCGGTTTGGGTGTTGCACATCAAGCTGCTAGTGGTGACGGTGAGGTTGAAATTCCTGATAGTGATTTGGACAACCCCCGTGAAATAACCGATTATAAATTCTTTAATCTGTCCGATAATGCCACAGAGGAACTAGACAAGTTAATCGAAAGCAACAGCTGGACAGCTCCCGCAAACACCTACAACCTAACCTCCGCCGCCCTCTATGCTGACTACCAGCAAACGCCCTATATTTGGCAAAACTTGCCTCACAGCGCGAGCGATACCATCACCTACCGCTATGATCCAGACATTAACAATCTGGATTACTTTTTAACCGCAGAAGGAAGCGTGGACGCTTCAGGTGATCAATGGCAACTATCGACCGCGCAACAATTGTCTGATACACAACTAAGCGCGGGATTAGGTCGTACGGATTTGGCAGATAGTGTCACAGTTCCACAACAGGAAAACGCGAATATCGATGGAAGTGGAACGTTAACAGCCTATGGCAATGGTGCTGACGGCCAAGCGGGAATTCAACGTATTGCCTATCAAGCCACAGAGAGCTCGACAACAGTCACACATGTTATCTATGCCGAAGCAAATGCAGAGCAAACTATTCCGATGTTTGATGACAACGGTATTAATGCTGTAATAAGTGGTGCAGATACATTATCTAACTATGACATCAGCGTGATGTACACCAGCGATAACACCGATCAACGCCAAGCTCTCGCGGCGCTCATGGCAGAACATACGGATCCAGGCCAAAGCGACATCACCGATCTCAGCCTTGATAACCTACCTGTTCTCTTCACCACTTACGAGCGAGAGCAACTGGCACGACAAAAGAAAATCATCGATCATTATCAAATATCGACGAGTAATCCTTAGGGCCTAGAGCCTTTCTTGCTCTTTCCCGTCATCTGTAAGCGAAGCGCTCCGTATTCAATTTCCCGAATACGGAGTACTGAATACGGAATACAGAAAGAGCAAGAACCCCAATGCGCGCACGGTCTGCTCTTTTCCGTCATCCGTAAGCGAAGCGTCTCGTCTCTTTCCCGTCATCCATAATCTATTCCCTAGGACCTAGGACCTTTATCTACCGGAGTTGGCACGATATGCTTTTTCCGTATTCCGTATTCCGTATTCCGTATTCCGTATTCCGTATTCCGTAATCTTTCCACTAGAGCCCCCACGTGATACCATTTTTCCAGACATTACTTAAGGAAAACCAATGAAAATTGCAGTTGCTGGAACAGGTTACGTCGGCCTGTCGAACGCCATGTTATTGGCTCAACATAACGAAGTGGTCGCACTCGACATAGTGGAAGAAAAGGTCAACCTGCTTAACAACCAACAATCACCGATTGTCGATGCCGAAATAGAGCAATTTCTCGCCGAAAAACCACTGAGCTTTATCGCTACCCTCGATAAAGAGCAGGCCTACCAAGGCGCGGACTTTGTGGTGATTGCCACCCCCACCGACTACGATCCCGAAACCAACTACTTTAATACCAGCTCGGTCGAGGCGGTGATTAAAGATGTGATGGCGATTAACCCCGATGCGGTGATGGTGATCAAATCAACGGTACCAGTGGGCTATACCGAGCATATTAAGCAACAAATGGGGTGCGAAAAGATCCTCTTCTCCCCTGAGTTCTTACGTGAAGGCAAAGCACTTTACGATAATTTATATCCATCACGAATCATTGTTGGTGAGCAATCCGAGCGCGCCCGTCAGTTCGCCACGCTGTTGCAACAAGGCGCAGTCAAATCGGGTATCTCGGTCTTGTTTACCCACTCCACCGAAGCCGAAGCGGTGAAACTCTTCTCCAACACCTACTTGGCGATGCGGGTCGCGTATTTTAACGAGCTGGACAGCTACGCCGAATCCCACGGTTTAGACGCGCGCCAGATCATCGAAGGGGTAGGGCTAGACCCACGCATTGGCGATCACTACAACAACCCCTCGTTTGGCTACGGCGGTTACTGCCTGCCAAAAGACACCCGTCAACTATTGGCCAATTACCAAGACGTGCCCAATAACATCATTCAAGCCATCGTTGACGCCAACACTACCCGCAAAGACTTTATTGCTAATGCGATCATAAAGCGTGAACCTAAAGTCGTCGGCGTCTATCGCCTGGTGATGAAATCCGGCTCAGACAACTTCCGGGCTTCGGCCATCCAAGGGATCATGAAACGGATTAAAGCCAAAGGCATTGACGTGGTGGTATACGAGCCCGTGCTTGAAGAAGACACTTTCTTTAACTCTGAAGTTATCAAAGACTTGGACACCTTCAAACAACGCGCCGACGTGATTGTCGCCAACCGTATGGTCGACGAGATCCGCGATGTAGAAAGCAAAGTCTACACCCGCGATTTGTTTGGGGCGGATTGAGGGAAAACCACAATACGGGCTCGGTCTGCTCTTTTCCGTATTCCGTAAGCGAAGCGCTCTGTATTCCAATTCCCGAATACCGATGACGGAATACAGAGTACGGAAAGAGCAAGAGCCCCAATGCGCGCGCGGTCCGGTCTTCTCCGTATTCCGTATTCCGTCAAATGATCCCATTGGCGTAGGTGACACAAGCCCCTGTAAGATGTCAACTTTGATGCACTATGCCACCTGGGCGCCTGTCACGATCAGCGCCAATTTTAACACCGGCGCCAACTTTGACCTTAATGTCGGATGGCGCGCGGCCGGCTTAGGTATTCATGATTGGCATCGCACTGGCGCTTATACCGACCTACGCGATATTCAAGATTTTTGAATACAGAACGCTTCGCTTACAGAATACCGAAAAGAGCGTAAAGCAGTTCCTAGGCCCTAGGAACTTTATCTACCAGAGCTGGCACGATATGCTTTTTCCGTATTCCGTATTCCGTATTCCGTATTCCGTATTCCGTATTCCGTGTTCTGTAATCTTTTCCTAGGACCTAGGACCTAGGACCTAGGACCTAGGACCTAGAACCTAGGATCTTCCTCTCTTTCCGCCCACTCCCTCGCAAAACTCCCCAAACACCATACAACTCAATTACCTACCTCGCTTATCCTTCCCCGCACATTTATAACCGGTGGATGATGCCATGTTATTTATTACCAGCCGTATTCCTGAACAAGGGCCGACCAGTGAGGCCGGCCGTTGGCTAAGCTTTGATAACCAAAATACCGATATCTCAAAGTGGGTGTATTTTTGCCAGCGCGCCGGGCAGGGCGAATACCAAGAGATCACCGCGGCGCCGTTTATGGCCAAACTGAAAGCCTTACCCGCGCATACTCAAATCCTCTTTTTGCTCCATGGTTATAACAACCAAATGGAGCGCAACATCTTCCCGATGGCGCAGACCTTACAACACCAGTTTGATCGCCTCGCCCCCAACGCCATGCTGGTGGTGCCGATTATCTGGCCCTGTGACGACGATGGCCGGCTCGATGCTATCGATGACTATTGGGACGACCAACTCGCCGCCACCGCATCAGGGTTGGCCTTTAGCCGCTTACTGGCGATGTTTGATGACTGGCGCCGCGCCCCCGAGCAACAAACCACCCCGTGCAAACGACGCATGAACGTGCTTGCCCACTCCATGGGCAATCGCACCTTAATCAGCACCTTCTGGCATTGGCACCAACACGCCGGGCTCGACACCATGCCGCAGTGGTTTCGGCATATCTTTATGATGGCCGCCGATGTCGATAACCAAGCCCTAGAGCTTCACCAGCCAGGGAGGGCAGTGCTGGATGCCGCCAAACAAGTGCATATTTACTATGCCGCCGACGATTTAGCCATGGCCGCCTCAAAAGTGGTCAACGTACGCCACCGCACCGTCACCCGCCGCCTCGGCATGACCGGCCCCGAAAACCTCGACGCACTCCCCGCCAACAAAGTGACGGTAACCGACTGCGACGCCTTTAACGACCAATTCGACCCCCACTGGGGCCATACCTATTTCCTCACCGACGACAACGGCCACCCAAGCCCATTGATAGAACAGATGATGGATAAGATGATAAAAGATTGAAGGCGGGAAGAGCAGCCCGATACGAGACGGTTCGCTCTTCTCCGTATTCCGTAAGCGAAGCGCTCTAGATTCCAATTCCCGAATACCGATGACGGAATACAGAGTACAGAAAGAGCAAAAACCTGATGCGCGCACGGTCTGCTCTTTTCCCAACAAGGACGTAACTATGCCCAACACCTCACTAAACAATGAAACTCTCACCGTCACTCACCACGGTGGCTATCAAACCGTGACGGGCTCTTGCCACCAAGTCGATATAAAACCGAGTGGTTTACGCATGCTGGTTGACTGCGGTCAATACCAAGGCGATGAAGCGCGGGAGGCGAGGGTGAGCTTAAATGGCAAACGCATTGATGCGCTGATTCTTACTCACGCCCATATCGATCACTGAGGCTTACTGCCCTGGCTATTGGCGGCGGGCTTTAGCGGCCCTATTTATTGCACCGAGGCCACCGCTGCCTTGGTGCCGCTATTGATTGACGACACCTTAAAGCTGCAACTGAATATGAACGACGGCAATCGCCAGCAGGTGCTCGAACGTATCCGCCAGTTAACCGTGACCTTGCCTTACAACAGCTGGCATCGGCTAAAGCCCAAGCAAAAAGGGCAGCCAGCAACCTATTTGCGCTTGCAACCGGCCGGGCATATTTTGGGGTCAGCTTATGTTGAATTAAAACTGCCCGACGAGCAGCGCGTAGTGTTCTCCGGCGATTTAGGGCCCAGCAACACGCCACTGCTGCCGGACCCAACACCGCCAACCCGTGCCGATATTTTGTTTTTAGAATCCACTTACGGCGACAAAACCCATGAGTCCGTCGCCACCCGCGCCCAACGGCTCGAGGCGATTATTCAACGCTCACTAGATGACGGCGGCGCGATTTTGATCCCCGCATTCAGTGTCGGCCGCACCCAAGAGCTGTTGTTTGATATCGAGCAGCTTATCTACCAAAAGCAGCTTGATAAGGCGCTTCCTGTCATTCTCGACTCGCCCATGGCGCAAAAGGTGACGCGTCACTATCGCCAGTTTAAAAAGCTATGGAGCAAAGAGGCCAAAACCAAGCTAGACCAGCATCGCCACCCGCTAGCCTTTGAGCAATACATCACCATTGATGAACACAGCCAACACATGGCGCTGGTGAATCGCCTAAAACAAAGCGGCGAGCCGGCCATTGTGGTCGCCGCCTCCGGCATGTGCCAAGGTGGACGGATTATGAATTATCTTGCCGCCTTGCTGGAAGACAAACGCACCGATGTGATTTTTGCCGGCTACCAAGCCCAACACACCCTTGGCCGCGATATCCAGCAAGGCAACCAACAAGTGTGGATAGACAACACTCCAGTCACGGTCAACGCCCAAATCCACACAATCTCCGGTTACTCCGCCCACGCCGACCAAAACGACTTGGTCAAATTCGTGCAAGGCATCCAACCGCCGCCAAAACAAATCCACCTGATTCATGGCGAACCGGATAGTCAGCAAGCGCTAGGCACTCTTATCCGTAATCCGTAGTCCGTAAGCGAAGCGCTCCGTATTCCCATTCCCGAATACCGATGACGGAATACAGAGTACAGAAAGAGCAAAGGCCCGGATGCGAGCACAAGACCAGCCCTCTCCGTATTCCGTCAAATGATCCCATTGGCGTAGGTGACACAAGCCCCGGCACCATGTCAACAATAATGCACTATGCCGCCTGGGCGCCTGTCACGTTTGGCGCCAAATTTAACATCGAGGTTAATCTTTGGCTTTGATGTCGGATGGCGCCGTGCAACGGGCGCGCGGCGCAAATCACACCAAGCTTGCGCGATCGAGTTGGCGCTTATACCGACCTACGCGATATTCAAGATTTTTGAATACAGAACGCTTCGCTTACAGAATACCGAAAAGAGCGTAAAGCAGTTCCTAGGACCTAGGATCCTAGGCCCTAGGAACTTTATCTACCAGAGCTGGCACGATACGCTCTTTCCGTATTCCGTATTCCGTATTCCGTATTCCGTATTCCGTATTCCGTATTCCGTATTCCGTAGTCCGTATTCCGTAGTCCGTATTCCGTAGTCCGTAAGCGCAGCGCTCCGTATTCAAGATCCCGAATACCGATGATGGAATACAGAGTACAGAAAGAGCAAAAACCCGGATGCGAGCACGAGGCTGCTTTCCCTAGCCTCTAGTCCCTAGTTTCCCCCATTCCGTGATCTATCCCTTCTTTTTCCAACAGAGTTGACGACAAAACAGTCAAACTGATCTTATCAAGTGATTTCTCATCGGTTTTCACTTTAAATGACCGCTGAGCTATGTAGAATACGTCAGACATTTGACGCACTGTACTGGGCAGCGAGTAAGCAAACGCGTGTCACCGTGTCGGGCAGTGCTGAATAAATAAAGTGACAGCCACAAACCGCAAATGCGTACAGGGGGAACGACACCTCATGGCGGTAGCGTATCCAATCGACACTGGATGCCAATAGCAGCGCGTTGCACAGAGTGTAAGTACACGAGACGGATAGCGGTTTTGTGTCATAAAGGCGTCACTCAAATTGTCAAAAATAGGACAAAACAAACCAATCACCGCGCACAGGGGAGCGACACCTCCGGGCGGTAGCGTATCCAAATGGCACGGCTAGCCCGTGAGCGTACAGTCATTTCTTCTCACATTTGCAGCGTTGTTAAATCACTTATGACATGTTCAAAACGGATGAACTTTACATCGCTTCAGTTTGGCTACGGTCAAACCCTGGCGATGCTGGTGCTGCTGATGAGCACCCCGGTGGCGGCGTCGCCATGGCTTGAGGCCAACGACCCTTTTCTGCGCGCTGATCTTACCGCCTTGTCCGATGCCGGTGAGCTCAACGGGCCGATTAACCACTACCCGTTACGCTGGTCAAGCTTTTACGATGACACCGCGCCACGTCAACACGCCAACACGGGCCAATCGGCACGGATGACGGCGCGTGATGATATGCTTGATACCGCCCGCAATCACGTTCGCTACCGCGCGCATGCCGCGAAATTTAATCGTGCGCCGATTGAGTTTGACCTGTATTGGGCCAATGACCCCGCCACCGCTCTGGACTACGGTGATACCCCGCGGCATGAATGGCTAATCGGCTCGGCGTATCAATACATGAGCAACCGCTTTGCCTTTAAAGTCGCTAACCAATACCGCCGAGACGCAAATGGCGATAAAGAATACACCTGGCAGGGGTCTTATTTAGCATTAAACGACGGCCGTTGGTTATTTACGCTTGGCCAAATCGACCGCTGGTGGGGACAAGGCTGGCAACACAATCTCATATGGGGCAATCAGTCGTCCCCCGCGCCCAGCGCCTCACTCAGCTATCTAGGTGATTACCTTCCCGTATTAGGATACTGGTCGCTCGACACCGTCTACCAATTACCAGACAAAACCGGTTACGACACCCACTGGGCAGCACGTTTGGTTAGCCAGCCGATTCGCCAGTTTCAACACGGGGTCAGCTATCAAAAATGGCAAGATCCAAACGGCGAGCGCCAAATCAGCGAACAATGGGCATGGGATGCCAAACTCGCCTTGCCCGCCTTTGATTGGCCGGTTGCTCACGCACTCTATACCGAACTGGCCAGCAACTACCAAGGCCAAGAGTTGGCAACCAGCTTAATTGGCTGGAGTGGTCAAACCGAGATCGCGCGACAAAGCGTGCGTCTAGTGCTTGAGCAGCAAACCACCCACGATGGCTTTGAGTCGTCGTTGGCGAATACCCCAGCGGTGGACCAACAGCTATCCTCCGATCAACTCGGTGGCAACAGCACCACATATGGATTAGATAACAGTCGTTCGGTGGCAGTGTATACCCAGTTCAATAACGATCATGCGATTAAATTAATGCTGGCAGATCGGGAACAAGCCACTCACAACTGGCACGAAATTGAAGCCAGCTATCGTCTGCCGGTGGCAACGGTCATGGTCACCCTAGGCGCCAGCCAAACCGATGACGACGCGCCCAATGTGGCAGACGCCAATACACGAGTTTGGCTCAAATATCAGATGCGGTTTTAATCGCCGCTTAACCTGCAATGACTGATAACAACGACGGCTGATATCAACTATCACTGCGAATAATAAGTACGGAACACGCTCACTATGTTAACGCTTTCATCTTCAACCGGTCGGCCATTAGGCGCCACTATTATGCGCGGCCTGACCCGTTGTGCCCCCGCGCTATTGTCCTGTGCACCTGCTCTGTTACTGGGCGCGGCGATGCTCACAACAGCGCCGCACGCCGAGGCGGCCACACCAACTGCCAGCCAGCTGCAACAGTTAAAGCAATTACCGCGCGCACAACAAGAGCAGCTTGCACGCCAGTACGGTGTGGATCTTGATAGCTTATCGACAAGCAGCAGTGATAACGAACAGCAAAATGCGAATACCACCCCCGAAACACCCGAGCGCATCGGCGGTGAGCAAAGCCAATCGGATAACATACGCCACCCCGGCAAGGCCTCAAGCCAAGACGACGACACACTCAAACCCTTCGGTTATGCCTTTTTTGATGGCAAACCCGCCTCTATGGCGTCGGTTGATGATTTACCACTGCCAAGCGATTATCAAATCGGTCCAGGTGATACCCTCGATATACAAGTGTTTGGTAAAGAAAACCAGCAATACGATCTCACCGTCAAGCGTGATGGCAACATCCATTTCCCTAAATATGGCCCGATGCAAGTCGCTGGCGAGACCTTCGGTAAAGTGCGCGAACAAATCAAAGCCATGTTCGAGCAGCGCGTAATTGGCGTGGATGTTACCGTTGATATTGGCGCCATGCGTACCATGCAGGTATATCTTGCGGGCGATGTGAAACAGCCCGGCGCTTACACTGTTAATGGCTTAACCACGGTAACCCAAGCCTTGTTGGCCAGTGGCGGGATCAAAACCAGTGGTTCATTGCGTGATATTCAGTTAAAGCGCAATGGCAAGGTGATTGAAACCTTAGATTTATACGACTTGCTCCTCGCCGGCGATAGCAGCAACGATGTGCGCTTACTCAAAGGCGACACCTTGTTTGTGCCTGCGCGTGGCGCCCAAGTCGCCATTGAGGGAGAAGTATTACGCCCAGCATTATATGAGCTAAATGGCCCAACCACCCTTGCAAGCGCCATCAATATGGCAGGCGGTGCACTACCAGAAGGATATTTGTCGAGCGTTAGCGTTAAACGCGTGACCGAGTCGGGTATTCAGCAATTTAGCCTCGATATGAGCACCAGCAAAGGCCAAGCCTTTACGGTAAAAAACGGTGATGACATTAAAATCGCCCAAAGCAACGACGCGCTCGACAACGCCGTGGTGCTTCGTGGCGAGGTCGTTCGCCAAGGGGCCTACAACTTTGAGCCGGGGATGACCATTGCCGATCTGGTCAGCAATGCCCAACGTGATCTAAAACCCACCGCCGATCTTAATTATGCGCTGGTGGTACGCGAAATCGACGCTGAGCGCAATATTGAAGTGTTGCAATTTAAACTGGGCCAAGCCATTGACCACCCCAGCTCGTCAGATAACTTGCGCTTGCAACAAGGCGACCAGGTGTTTGTGTTTAATAACGGCATCGACAGCCAATACTGGGATCAACGTCAATCGGCAAAAGTGGATAAATCACGCCTTAACCGAAAGGGCAATGGCGGTAGTTACATTGATGCAGAAACCGGCGCAGAGGTACAAAGCCAAACCAAGCAAAACGAATCAAAGTTAGCGAAAAAACTGGCAGAGCGTGATGACGAAGGCGAGCGTTCACTGCGCGAGCAAGAGCTTGAACCAATTATCGAGCGCTTAAAAGACCAAGCCAACAACCAGTACAATGCCGCGATTGTGGAGCTGGGTGGCGCGGTAAAATACCCGGGCGTGTACCCATTACCGACCAATGCCTCGTTTGAGCAACTGCTGGATGCCGCAGGCGGATTGACCGAAGCCGCGTACTTGCGCCAAGCCGAAATCACCCGCCGCCAAGTGGTGGAGGGCCGTTTAACCGTGCGTCATTATCCGGTGGATTTAAATAAAGCCATCAAAGGCGAGGGCCCGCAGTTTGCCATTCATCGCCAAGACCGGATTAACATCAAAACCAAGCCCAACTGGCATAAGAACAACACCATTGAACTACAAGGCGAAGTGCGCTTCCCTGGGGTGTATGCCTTTGAGCGTGGCGAAACCATTCAAGACGTGATTGAACGCGCCGGCGGCTTAACCAAATTCGCTTACCCCAAAGGGTCGGTGTTTAGTCGCGAACGACTCAAACGCCAAGAAGAAGAGCGCTTAAAAATGCTCAACCGTCAGCTGCAACAAGAAATCAGCAGCCTGGCACTACGCCGTCAAACCAGCAGCGCCCAATATACAACCAGCCCGTCAGAAGCCCTATCATTGGCGGAAGAGCTACAAAACGCCGAAGCCGTGGGCCGCATGGTGATTTCACTGCCTCGCGCACTTGAAGGTGACGACGTTGCCAACATCATGATCGAAAACGGCGATAAGCTCTACGTACCACCGAAAAACCCGGTGGTCAGCATTATGGGCGAAGTGCAATTTACCTCAAACCAACTGTTTGAACCGGGCATGACCGTCAGCGACTACATCGAATCCGCCGGCGGCACCAAACAACAAGCCGACACCGACCGCATCTACGTCGTCCGCGCTGACGGCTCAGTAATGATGCCCAACAACAGCTTCTGGTTCAGCCGTAGTCAAAAACAACTCGAACCCGGCGACACCATCATCGTCCCAATCGACACCGACTACCTAGACGGCCTAAGCACCGCCTCCACCGCCACCCAAATCCTTTATCAAATCGGTGTTGCTTGGCAAGCGGTTAAGGATTAAAGCGGGTAAGAGCAGTCTAAAGCGGAGCTTAGACGCTTCGCTTCTAGAAACTAGAAACGAGGGAGAGACTAGACGCTTCGCTTCTAGAAACTAGAGACTAGGAAAAGCTTAAAGCGGCTCATAAAATAGTCTCTAGTCTCTAGTCTCTAGTCTCTAGTCTCTAGTCTCTAGTCTCTAGTCTCTAGTCTCTAGTCTCTAGTCTCTAGTCTCTAGTCTCTAGCGGTGTCTCGCAGAAATGTAAAGACAAAAAACACAAACAGTAGATGAGTTGTACTCTTTGCCCCAAAAGCGAGAGGGCTCAAGTTATGCTGTTTGAAAAACTGAGTGTTTGGCAACGCTCATCAAAATTAGCGTGTTCGGTATTTAGTACATTTGAGCACAACAAGAATTTTGCACTTAAAGATCAAGTTTTTCGGTCATCCCTATCAATACCCTCAAATATTGCAGAAGGGGAAGAACGTGAAACATCAAAAGAAAAAGTTCGCTTTTACTACTACGCCAAAGGCTCATGTGGTGAATTGGTGACTCAGCTTCAAATCGCGATTAAAACCGGACAAATAGAACGAGAAGCTGGTTTGGTAATGGTCCGTGAAGCAAGAGAAATTGCAAAAATCCTTGCTAGCTTGATAACACGACACAAACGCGCACTCAAAGTAGCAACTTGAATAATCAAAGGAAGGTATGGCATCTGACTCATAGTCTCTAGTCTCTAGTCTCTAGTTTCTAGTCTCTAGTCTCTAGTCTCTAGTCTCTGTTGCCTCATGGTTTATGACTAAGCAAAATATCGAACACTACCCTTACCCGCCGCTTTCGCAGCCGGTGAATGACGATGAAATCGACCTCCGCGAGCTCTTTGCCGCTTTATGGCAAGGCAAATGGTTGATCATTGCGATCACCTTTGTGTTTGCAGTCGGTGGGGTGGGGTATTCATTATCGCTTCCCAATACCTACAAGTCCGAGGCTTTACTGGCGCCTGCGAATGAATCTGGCGGTGGGAGTTTGGCCGGTATGGCGGGGCAACTGGGTGGATTAGCATCACTAGCTGGGGTCAACCTTGGCAGCGGTGGCGGCAGTGAAACCCAAATTGCGCTTGCCACCCTAAAATCACGCCAGTTTATTAGCGAGTTTGTGCATAAACATCAGTTAGCGGTGCCGTTGGCAGCAACGGAAGGCTGGGATGCCGAGACCAACCAATGGCTGATTAACCTAGAGCGTTATAACCCAGAGACGCAAACCTGGTTAAAGTCTGACGATGCGCCAGCAGACCAACCTGCCATGCCTACAGATTGGCAGTTGTATAAAGCGTTTTCATCCAAGCTAGAAACCGCTACCCAGAAAGACAACGGTTTAATCACCATTAGCTTTGAGTCACAGTCACCGGTGTTCGCGCAACAAGTAGTAGAGTTGTTGGTGAATGACATCAACGCCCATGTAAAAAAAGAGAAACTGGCCGAAACCAAAACCAACATCGGCTACTTGCGCCAACAGCTAGAAAACACCAACCTCACCCAAATGCAGAATGTGTTTTACCAGCTAATTGAAGAGCAAACCAAAAGCTTGATGCTGGCCGAAGTGCAAGACGAATTTGTGTTTAAAACCGTCGACCCGGCCATTGTCCCCGAAGAAAAAGCCGGCCCTAAACGAGCATTGATTTGTGTGCTGGCAACGCTTCTTGGGGGCATGCTTGGGGTCGCGATTGTGCTGGTAAGATTTGCGTTTAGGAAAGAAGATGTATAACCGTTTAAAAACGCTGTTTAATTTATTAACGGCAGAACAACGTAAAAGGCTCATTCGGCTACAACTATTAGTCGTGTGCATGGCTTTCGCTGAGTTAACGAGCGTTGTCGCTATTGGTCCATTTATGGCTTTAGTCGGTGATATCAGCCAAACACAAGGTGATGGAAAGTTCGCGCAGATTTATCAGTACAGTGGACTAACCAATCCAAGTGACTTTATCTTCTGGTCGGGCGTCGTGGTATTATTTGCCCTTGCCATTGCGGCTATGATTTCAATGTATACCACTTGGCGTCTGTCCTTGTATGCACAGCAAGTAGGGGCGGAGTTATCAGCGCGTCTTTATCGCTATTACATGAATCAGTCTTGGTTATTTCATGCAGGAGGCAGCAGTAGTCAGTTAACCAATAAAGTTGCGCAAGAGATTAATCGGATCACCCAGGGAATCATTCAACCAACTATGCAGTTGGTCGCTAAGTCTGTACTTGCGGTAGTGATGGCAACCGCAATCTTCATTTATAATCCACTAGTTGCTTTGGCTGGCCTAGCTGTTTTTGCTTTAGCGTATATCATTCTTTATCGAACTGTGCGCAAAAAACTGTCGCAAAACGGCATTAATATTACCAATGCGAATCGCCAGCGTTTCACACTGATGAATGAAGGGTTTGGCGGGATAAAAGATACGTTACTACTAGGTCGACAAACTGACTTTAACCGGCGTTACCAGTATGCCAGTGAACGCTTTGGCTATGCTCAGGGGGTTACTATAGGCCTATCTCAGGCACCACGTTATGCCATGGAGCTTGTCGCATTTGGTTTGGTGATTTTTTTGGTGCTGTATTTAGTAAAAACACACGACGGTGACTTAGGTCAAATCTTGCCTATTTTATCAGTGTATGCCTTAGCCGGTTTCAAACTGCTCCCCGCATTTCAGCAAATTTACACTGGGGTGGCACAAATTCGCGGTAACTTATCGGCGTTTGATAATATCGAAGCTGATCTCATCGCCAGCCAGCACGTGGCTGAAACTAGCCCAACGCGTGACAAACTTAAACCCACACATCAGGTTCGGCTTGGCAATGTGACATTTCAATACCCAGGTAAAGAAGAGCCCGCTCTACGCAGCTTGTCTCTCGACCTACCCGTTAACCAGGTTATTGGTTTAGTGGGGGCGTCAGGATCAGGTAAATCAACGGCGATTGACATTTTACTCGGCCTTATTGAGCCCAGCCAAGGTAGCTTAAAGGTCGATGGAAAGCCAATTACAGCCGAGAACGTGCGTGCATGGCAGAACAATATTGGCTTTGTTCCTCAGAGTATTTTCCTTTCTGATGCGACTATCCGAGAGAATATCGCTTTTGGTTTGCCGCTGAATCAAATTGACGAGCAGAAAGTGCGTAAAGCCGCCAAAATGGCACACCTAGAGGAATTACTCGAACAGTTGCCAAACGGTTTAGATACCCGAGTTGGCGAGCGAGGTGTGCAGCTGTCAGGCGGTCAACGGCAACGGATTGGCATTGCGCGCGCGCTTTATGATGATGCAGATGTGTTAGTGCTTGATGAAGCAACCAGCGCGCTAGACGGTATTACCGAAAAGCTGGTGATGGATGCCATCCATGACTTTGCGGGAAATAAAACCATTATCATGATTGCTCATCGGTTGAGTACTGTTCAGCAATGTGATTGCATCTATATGCTCGAACAAGGCAAAGTCATTGATCGTGGTACGTATGCTGAACTCTATGAAAAAAATGCAATTTTCAAAAATATGGTCGAACATAGTTAACATACGAGTTATCGCTGCCGTTTTTACGCTAGCCTTAATGAAAAAATTAGTAAGCAATACAAAATAGGTTTAAAGGAATACTTCGATGTCAAGAGATGTTTGGGTTGGAATTCACGACCATGCTAATTATGCTGCTAGATGGCTAGATTCTGCTAGTCCTTACAGTTGGCTCAGGGCTTTTGAAAGAGTTACAGAAATAGCCTCACCGTATGCATTTTTAAAAGAGAAAAATATATCGTATGAAATGAATGAATCTATAAGAGGAGTTGCATACAAATTTTTTGAATCCGACTTTTTATTATGGGTTGATGAAATTGAAAAACTTAAGCCTAAGATAGTATTTTATAATTTATGTTA